>JAJFHO010000187.1 GCA_021775575.1 Hyphomicrobiales bacterium | reverse complement strand
GCGCACGATATTGCCTATGACGTGACGCCGGGCGTGCCTGCCTTCGCCGCCGCGGCCGCCGCGCTCAACACCGAGCTGACGCTGCCGGAAATCGCGCAGACCATCATCCTGACCCGCACCGCGATGAAGGCCTCCAGCATGCCAGATGGCGAAGCTTTGGAAGCGCTGGGACGGACGCGCGCAACGCTCGCAATCCATCTTTCGGTGCGCAATCTTCGCTATGTGGAGGAGGCGTTGATACCCTGCTACGGGGCCGGCTGCCCGGTCGTGATCGTCTACCGGGCGAGCTGGCCGGATCAGCAGATTATCCGCGGCACGCTTGCCGATATCCGCCAAAAAGTCCGCGCGTCAAAGATCACGCGTACCGCGCTCATCCTCGTGGGACATGTGCTCGGCGATGCGGCTTTCCGCGATTCAGCGCTTTATGACGCCGCGCATGAGCATGTGTTGCGCAACCGGAAGACATGAGTGGGGGATCGGGGCTATTTTTCAGCCAAACGCGCCGTCGATCAGGGAAACCAGCTGCTCCACGCAAGACGCGGAAAGAGCGGCGGGCTTGGCGGGGCGTTCGATCATGATGACCGGTAAGCCCTGCTCGCGGGCAGCGAGGAGTTTATTGACCGTGGAGCGGCCTCCCGAATTCTTCGACACCAGGATATCGATATCCTTGCCGGCGATCAGCGCCCGCTCATCGTCCAGCGAGAAGGGTGGCCGCGCCAGCACAAGCTCGGCATGGGGCGGCGCCTCCATGGCGGGCGGCTCGATCATCCGGGCAACGATCCGAATGTCCGTCCGTGCGAAAAACGCACCGATTTCCTGGCGGCCGACCGTGACAAGGGCCGCCGCACCGGCCGGTATCGCCCGCGCCGCCGCATCGATGCCGGAGACCGGTTTCCAGTTATCGCCATCCCGCGGTTCCCAGGCGGGACGCTCCAGGCGAACACAGGGAATGCCCGCCGCCGCCGCCGCCGCTGCCGCATTGCCGGAGATTTGTGCGGCGAACGGGTGCGCCGCGTCGGCCACAAGGTCGATTCGATCGCTCTCGATAAATGCGCGCAGCCCGTCCGCTCCGCCGAACCCGCCGATCCGGACTTCTCCGGCGGGAAGGCTGCGCTCCTTTGTGCGCCCGGCAAAGGATGTGATGAAATCATACCGGCCATCGGCAGCCAGCCGGCCGGCGAGATGGCGCGCCTCAAGCGTGCCGCCAAGGATCAGAACGCGTTTTCGTTCATTCGGCACGGGCGATGACCTGACCGGCGCTATCGACAATGACAATGTCAAGGGCGATGGGGGCGTCGCGCAATGTCTTGCAGGCAAAGTGGAGCGCTTCGCGCGCGATCACATCCGCGACGTCCAGACCGTGGGAGTGCGTCTCCTGAAGCACTTGCCGGGCGGTGTTTGCGCGCCGCACATGCTCGATCAGCCCATCGCTTCCGCCCAATGCCCGGGTCCGCTCCGCCAGCCAGTCAAAATCCACCTGGCTGCGCCCGGAATGCAGATCGAGCCGCCCTTGCGCCAGTTTGGTCATCTTGGCGAAGCCGCCGCAGACCGTGACTCTGGGCAGCGGATTTTTGCGCAGATATTTGAGCATTCCGCCGACAAAATCACCCATGTCGATCAGCGCCAGCTCGGGCAGAGTGTGGAGAGCCTGAACGGCGGCTTCCGATGTCGATCCGGTGGCGCCCGCCACATGCGTCAATCCCGCCGCCCTGGCCACATCGATGCCGCGATGAATGGCGTGAATCCAGGCCGAGCAGGAAAATGGATGGACGATTCCGGTGGTACCGAGGATCGATATACCGCCAACGATGCCGAGCCGTGGATTCCAGGTTCTCAAAGCCAGTTCCTCGCCGTCGGGCACCGAAATCTCAACCACGATATCGGCCGCGACATGGTGCTCGCGCGCAAGTGTCTCGACGACCTCCCGGATCATTTTTCTCGGTACCGGATTGATTGCCGGCTCGCCCGGATCGAGCGGCAATCCGGGCTTCGTCACCGTACCGACGCCGGGGCCGGCGCGAAACGCCACGCCGCTGTTCGGGTCGGCGCGCCGGACCGTGGACACAATGAGGGCGCCATGGGTAACGTCAGGGTCGTCACCGGCATCCTTGACGATGCCGGCGCGGCACCATTCCCCGCTCAATTCCTCGATCGCCAGCGCGAATTCCGGCGTTTCACCGCGCGGAAGCGTGATCGAGACGGGGTCGGGGAAATGTCCGGTGAGTAGGGCGGTATATGCCGCGCGCGTGGCGGCCGCAGCGCATGCTCCGGTCGTCCATCCGCGCCTGAGCGGCGGTTTGTTATCATCCTTTGAAGCGGGCATAATTGGCTCTTATACACTGGCAGCCCGACAGCGGACAGAGTGCAGGTAAACGATATGAAACCGAAACCGATCAATCAGTTGGCCGATACCGGCAAACTCACCGGTGGCGCGGCGGGGTTCGCACGGCTGGACAGGGAACAATTTCCTGAATTCGATCCGGGAACGGTCTGGCTGGTCGGCGCGGGGCCGGGCGCTCCGGGCCTGATGACCCTGCTCGGCTATCACGCCCTGAACCAGGCAGATGTTGTCGTCTATGATGCCCTCGTCAACGATGCCATTCTCGAATGGGCCCGGCCCGGCGTCCATATGGAATTTGCCGGCAAACGCGGCGGTCGGCCTTCGGCCAAGCAAAACGATATTTCGCTTCGATTGATCGAGCTTGCGCGGCAGAACAAGCGCGTACTCAGGCTCAAGGGCGGCGATCCTTACATCTTCGGGCGCGGCGGGGAGGAATGCCAGGCTCTGGCCCGCGCCGGCATTGCCTTTCGTATCGTGCCCGGGATCACATCGGGCGCCGGTGGACTGGCTTATGCGGGTATTCCCATAACCCACAGAGAGACAAATCATTCCGTATTGTTCCTGACCGGTCACGGTTCGGATGGCGGCGTCCCCGTAGGCGTCAACTGGGAGCATGTCGCCATCGCATCGCCGGTGATCGTGATGTATATGGCAACCCGGAATTTGCCGGAAATCGCGCGAAAATTGCTTTCTTTCGGCCGTGCTGAAGACGAGCCGGTGGCGGTCGTCTCCAATGCATCGTTGCCGGACCAATCGACATATGTGGCGAGTTTGGCCGATATGTCGGAAGGCGAGGCGGTCAAGAGTTTCCCGACGCCCGCGCTGGTCGTCGTCGGCGAGGTCGTCGGCTTTCACGAGATGCTGGATTGGTATAGCGAGCCGCTGCGGGAGAACAGCATTGGCTAGGTTGGGAACACATAAATACCGTGCAATTCCAGTCGTAAAAGGCGGCCCATCCGGGCGTGGTGGATTTCGCCACTGCCTGCGTTATAAGAACTTGAAAATCATGAAGATTTCCCGCGTTCTTCTGCCTTGTCAGAGACAAAATCCACTGCGTGGAATGGACGATATTTATGAGTTCTCAACCTAAGCCCCGCGGCGTCGTGATTGCAGCGCCTTCTTCGGGAGCGGGGAAAACGCTTCTGACGCTCGGCCTGTTGAGAGCCTTCGCCCGGGCCGGGCGGCGTGTCGCGTCCGCCAAGGCCGGTCCCGATTATATCGATCCCCGCTTCCATGAAGCGGCGAGCGGACGGACCTCGCTCAATCTGGACAATTGGGCGATGCGCCCGGGGCTGGTGCGCGACCTCGCCTGCGCGGCGGCAGAAGACGCCGATTTGCTCATTGTCGAAGGCGTCATGGGCTTGTTCGACGGCGCGGCGACAGGCGAGGGCTCGACCGCCGATCTTGCCGCCATGCTCGGATTGCCCGTCATCCTCGTGGTCGATGCGAAAGCCCAGGCCCAGTCGGCGGCTGCCGTCGTTAAAGGATTTGCCGAGTTTCGTGACGATTGCGATGTCACGGGCGTTATTTTCAACCGGGTCGGCAGTCCGCAGCACGCGGAGATCCTGCGCCGCGCCGTTGAGCCGCTTGGTATCGATATAGTAGGCGCCGTCCCTTCCGTGGCGGAAATCAAAATGCCGTCGCGGCATCTGGGCCTGGTTCAGGCGGAAGAACATCCGGAGCTTGATTCCCTGCTGGACAAGGCCGGCGCTATGGTCGCCGAGGCCGTCGATCTCGGCGCTTTTGAAGCGTCCGCACGGGAGGTCCCTCTCTCGGGCGGGCGCCAGGAGAGACTGCCGCCACTGGGCCAGACCGTCGCGGTCGCACAGGACGAGGCCTTTGCTTTCACCTATCCGCATCTGCTGGCCGACTGGCAAACGGCGGGGGGGCGGGTCGTTCCTTTTTCGCCGCTGGCAAATGAAGCGCCAGCCGGCGATGCCGACGCCATCTATCTGCCTGGCGGCTATCCCGAACTGCACGCCGGGCGGCTTGCCGGCAACGAGGCGTTCCGAGCCGGATTGCGTAAAGCCGCCGAGACCGGTGTGCTGATTTACGGGGAGTGCGGCGGGTTCATGACATTGGGCGACTATCTGATCGATGCCGACGGCAAACGCCATCAGATGGCGGGACTATTGCCGCTTGGAACCAGCTTCGCGAACAGACAGCTCCATCTCGGTTACCGCTTTCTGGCGCAGGACGGCGCTCTGCCCTGGCCCGGGGAGTTGCGCGGTCACGAATTTCATTACTCCATGCTCGATTGGCAGGGGGAGGCCGACCCCCTTTTCGAGGCGGAAGACTCGCGAGGGGAAAAGCTTGGGAGCGTTGGGCTGCGGCGCGGCCGCGTCATGGGTTCCTATGCGCATATCATCGATATGGAAGAAGCCCGATGACCCGCGCGCTCATGGTCCAGGGTACCGGTTCCGACGTCGGCAAATCGCTGATCGTCGCGGGACTTGCGCGCGCCTTCACGCGGCGGGGTTTAAACGTCCGCCCCTTCAAACCGCAGAATATGTCGAACAACGCGGCGGTGACCGTGGACGGCGGCGAAATCGGCCGCTCGCAAGCGCTTCAGGCGCGTGCTTGCGGCGTGGCGCCGAGCGTCCACATGAACCCTGTCCTGCTGAAGCCTGAAACAGACACCGGCGCCCAGGTGATCGTGCGCGGCAAGCGGGAAGCGACGCTCGCGGCCCGCGACTGGAAACGTGAACGCACGCGGTTTCTGCCCAAAGTGCTTGAGAGTTTCGCGCGGCTCTCGGCGGAAGCGGACCTGGTGCTCGTCGAGGGCGCGGGCAGTCCGGCGGAAATCAATCTCCGCGATGGCGATATCGCCAATATGGGATTTGCCCTTGCCGCCGATGTGCCGGTGCTTCTGGTTGGCGATATTCACAGAGGCGGCGTCATTGCCGGCATTGTCGGCACCATGGAGGTTATTTCCAAGGATGACGCGGCGTATATACGCGCCTTCCTCATCAACAAGTTTCACGGCGACACGACACTGTTTGATGATGGCGTGCGCTATCTGGAACAGCACACCCGCCGTCCCTGCGCGGGCGTGATCCCGCATTTTGCCCATGCTCACAGATTGCCCGCCGAAGACGCTCTCGCGCTGGAGGCCTTAGCGAAACCCGGCGACGGGTCGGTAAAGATCGCCGTGCCGCGGCTCTCCCGTATCGCCAATTTCGACGATCTCGATCCACTGCGAATGTCGCCTGGCGTAACGATCGATCTGGTCCAGCCCGGCCGGCCGCTGCCCGGGGACGCCACGCTCATCTTGCTGCCGGGGTCCAAATCGACCATTGGCGACATGAAAGTCATGGCCGAACAGGGATGGGATATCGACATCAAGGCTCATTTGCGGCAGGGGCGCCGCGTGCTGGGATTATGCGGCGGCTATCAAATGCTTGGCCGGCGCATCCACGATCCCGAAGGCATCGAGGGGCCGCCCGAGAGTATTGACGCGCTGGGCCTGCTGGACGCTGAAACGACATTGACCGGCGACAAGACGCTCATAAGCGTGGAGGCCGTACACACAGCCAGCGGCGAAAAGGTTACCGGGTACGAAATGCATATAGGCCGCACCGAGGGGGCGGATTGCGAACGCCCCTTCGTGCAGGTTTCAGGCCGGGGCGAGGGCGCCGTATCCATCGACGGTTTGGTTGAGGGAACCTATCTGCACGGTATCTTCGCCTCGGACGCCTTCCGTCGCACCTATCTCAATACTCTTGGCGCGGGCGAGCCGGGCGGGTTCGCCTATGAGGCAACGATCGAAGCAACGCTCGATGAACTGGCGGAGCATCTGGAGGCCCATGCCGATCTCGATTTATTGTACGATATTGCGCAGGGCGGCTCATCGGCGCCACTGCGGCGCAATGCAAGCGGACGGTAGCGAGCTATGCAATTTGACGACAGATTCCGCGAACAGTTCGAAGAGCTGATCAAGTGGCGCCGTGACGTGAGGCGCTTTCGCGCCGACCCCGTCGATCCGGAACTGATCGATTATCTGCTGAAGCTCGCTGACCACGCCCCCTCGGTCGGTCTCAGCCAGCCTTGGCGTTTTGTCGCTTTTGAAGAGGCGGACCGCCGTCAGGCCGTGATTGAATCCTTTGAGCGGTGTAACGCGGATGCGCTTGCCGCCTATGACGAGGAAAACAAAGCCCTGTACGCACGGCTCAAGCTCGAGGGCCTGCGCCAGGCGCCGGTACAGTTCGCCGTTTTCGCCGATGAAGGGACGCCGAAAGGCAAGGGTCTCGGGCAGCAAACGATGCCGGAGATGCTGCGCTACTCGGTGGTTACCGCCATACACACATTTTGGCTTGGGGCGCGCGCGGCGGGGCTCGGCTTGGGATGGGTGTCCATCCTCGAACCCGAAGCGGTTGGCCGGGCCGCCAAGGCGCCGGAGAGCTGGACGCTTGTGGCCTATCTGTGTGTCGGCTGGCCGGAGGAGGAGGCGAGCCTGCAACCTGAACTGGAGCGTAAGGGGTGGGAGAGCCGTAACAACCCAGACTCCTTGCCGCCTTCGCAAACGTTGAAATAGGTGTCCAGGCGATCACAATATCTTGCGCCGATGTCGGGCCATGGCGGCGATTTGGCCGATGCGGTGGCGCTTGTCAGCGGCGACAAAACGACTGGCGCAAACGAATGGCTCGACCTGTCGACCGGGATTGCGCCACTCTCTTACCCGGTTCCCGAAATCCCGGAAGAGACATGGTCACGCCTGCCGGGCAGGAGGGATACGGATGTTCTGCTTGGGGCCGCTTGCACAATTTACCGCGCGCCGGGCACCGATCATGTCGTGGCCGGCCCCGGCTCTCAGGCCATCATCGAGCGCCTGCCTGATCTGTTTTCCGCCAGATCCATCGCCATTGTTGCGCCGACCTATGGAGGCCATGGCGCGGCCTGGAAACGCGCCGGCCACCGGGTCCGGGAGGTTGCCACCCTGCACGACGCGGAAGCCGGCGAGATTACCGTTCTCGTCAACCCGAATAACCCGGACGGGCGTACGGTCTCGCGTGACGCGCTTGAAAGGGCGAGCGAGGAACGCCAGCGGGCAGGCGGCTGGCTCATCATCGATGAAGCGTTCGGCGATACGCAGCCGGAACTCGGCATGGCCGATCTGTGCAGGTCGCACAACGTCATTGTCCTTCGATCATTGGGCAAATTCTTCGGTCTCGCCGGGCTTCGGCTCGGCTTTGCCATCGCGCCCGCGCCAGTCGCGATGAAACTCAGATCGGCGTTGGGAGACTGGCCGGTCAGCGGCCCGGCCATCGCGATTGGAACCGAGTGTTTGCGAGACAAGATCTGGCAGGACCGGCAGCGGGCGGGTTTGACCGCCTCCGCACAACGCCTCGATGCAGCTTTGAGGGAAGCCAGTTTGCCCGTTTCGGGCGGCACGACATTGTTCAGGCTGGTCGATACCCCCGATGCCTCCGGTCTTTTCGCCGATCTTCTGAACCATCGCATCTATGTCCGCCGCTTCGATTATAATCCCGATTGGCTCCGCATCGGCATTCCCGGCCGTACAGCCGAATTCGAGCGGTTGGCGGCGGCGCTTCAATTGTTCCGCGCATGACCGGCATCCCCTACGGTCTGGTGTTTGCTGAACTCAATCTTGCGATTGGAGCGGCCGCGTTGCTGCTCGAGCGTCTGGTTGGCTATCCCGGCTGGGCCGCTGCGCGTATTGGCCATCCGGTCATGTGGATGGGAGCCCTGATCCAGCGGCTGGATGACAGTTGGAACGACGCGGCGACAGGGAATGCCGCCCGGCGGCTTCGCGGCGCCCTGTCGTTGGTCATTTTGATTGGAGCAGTGCTCCTCGTCACGGTTCCGCTGGCGATTTTTCTGCGCACGCTGCCCTGGGGCTGGGCACTGGAGGCGGCGCTGGCAAGTTCCTTTTTGTCCCAAAAAGCGCTTGAGGACTCCGTGCAAGCGGTCGCCCGGGGCCTTGCGAAGTCGCTGGACGCCGGCCGCGAGGCCGTGCGGCACATCGTTGGACGCGATCCCGCCTCGCTCGACGCGAGCGGCGTGGCCAAGGGTGCGCTTGAGAGCCTTGCGGAAAACATGTCGGACGGCGTGGCGGCGCCTCTCCTCTGGCTGCTGGTCGCGGGCCTGCCGGGCGCGGCGGTTTACAAAGCGATCAATACGGCCGACAGCATGATCGGATACAAATCGGAAAAGCACCGCGACTTCGGCTGGGCTTCGGCACGGCTCGACGATCTGGTCAATCTTCCGGCATCGCGCCTCACCGGCTTCATTCTGGCGGCCGCCGCCGGATTGAAAGGCGGCGGCTCGGGCCGCGAGGCTGTCCGCGCTATGCGGCGTGACGCGGCCAACCATCTTTCTCCCAACGCCGGCTGGCCGGAAGCCGCCATGGCCGGAGCCATTGGCATTCGCCTCGGAGGCCCTCGGCGCCATGGGGAGCGGAGCGTGGATTTGCCCTCGATGGGCGATGGCCGGGAAACGCTTGGCGTCGCCGATATAGACGCGGGGCTTCGCCTTTATGGCCGCGGGCTCAACCTGCTCGCCGCGCTTGTTGTGATGGCCTGGCTTGTCAGCGTGCTGGTTTAAGTACCTGCGGCAGGCCGGCCGTCACGAGTATGACCTCGTCGCACGCTTCTGCAACGCGCTGGTTCGTCGTCCCGGCGATATCGCGGAACCGCCGGGCAAGCTCATTGTCGGGAACGATCCCAAGGCCGACTTCGTTCGAAACGACAATGACACGGCCAGAGCAGCTCTCCAGGACATCGACAAGGCTGCTCACCGCACCGTCACAGTCCTGCTCCGCCAGCAGCAGATTGCTCAGCCAGAGGGTCAGGCAATCGACCAGAATGACGGTATCGGGCCGGGCCGCATTCCCGAGTGTCGCGGGGAGGTCCAGCGCCGCTTCCTGTGTGGTCCAGCCGTGCCCGCGTCTTTCCTGGTGCGCGGCGATGCGCGCGGCCATCTCCGCATCGCCCGCTTGTGCCGTGGCAATATATATCCGTGCGCCCTCGACTGCGCCGGCGAGGGTTTCCGCATAGCGGCTCTTGCCCGAACGCGCGCCGCCCAGAACAAGGGTTCGTTTGCTGGTTTCCGCCATTAGAGCCCTGTTGAGATATGTGCGAGGGCCATGAGCACGACCGTTTCTGCGCTCGCCGCGCCGGCGCCAAGAACATCGCCGGTATAACCCGCAATATTCCGCCTGGCGAGCCAGATCGTGAAGACCGTTGCCGCGATCATCGCCGCGGCGGCGATGACTGCCGCGCTTGGCGGCAGCGCCAAGGCGGTTGCGAGGATGGCAGAGGCGGCTGCGATACCGACCGCGAAAAGCGGCGGATTGGCCACCACGCGTCCGAAACCGTCACCGCGCGCCGCCGGCAGAGCCGCCAAAATCGCGACGATGGTGAAGCGGGCCAATATTCCCGCAACAATCAGGCCCGCGGCAGCCTGGGCTTGAGGCAGCGCGGCAATAGACGCCCAGCGCAGCCCGAGGACAAAAATGAGCGCGATGGCGCCATAGGTGCCAAGCCTGCTGTCGCGCATGATCTTGAGCTTTTGCGCCTTGTCCCGGCCGCCGCCGAAACCGTCCGCCACATCGGCCAGCCCGTCTTCATGGAGCGCGCCGGTGAACAGGATTTGCACCGCCACGGCGATGCCCGCGGCGAGCATCCCATTCAGCCCCGCCCAATAGAGCGCCAGCAGGACCAGCACGCCAATGCCGCCGGTCACGCCCCCGACGAGCGGATAGGCCCACACGCTGCGCGGCTGGTTTGGCGGCTCCTTGCCCGTCAGCCGCCCCGGAAGCGGCAGACGGGTCAGCACGGAGAACGCCGCGACGAGATCATTGATGGCCGCGCGCATGGTGATCTAGCCCCGGTTATCGACGCCGGCCTCGGCGAATGTCGCCATGCCGTTATGAGTCGCCACCGCGCCGCGCACGACACCGAGCGCCACCGCCGCGCCAGTCCCTTCGCCCAGCCGCATGCCGAGGTCGAGAAGCGGCGCCTTGCCCAGGCCAGCGAGCAGTTTTGCGTGGCCCGGTTCACTGGACACATGACCCACCAGACAATGATCGAGGGCGCCAGGGCGCGCGCGCTCCAGAACCAGCGCCGCGGCGCAGCAGACATAACCGTCGAGAAGGACCGGAATGCGGCGCGTCCGCGCCTCCAGAACCGCGCCGGCGATAGCCGCCAGCTCACGTCCGCCGAGCCGGCGCAACGCCTCGAACGGGTGGTCGCAATGCCTTTGATGAAGCGCCAGCGCGTCTGCGATGACGCCTGCCTTGCGCGCAACGCCTTGTTTATCCAGTCCGGTGCCCGGTCCGGCCCAGACTTCGGGTTCGCCGCCGAGAAGCGCCAGCGCCAGCGCCGCGGCGGCGCTCGTGTTGCCAATGCCCATCTCGCCCAGCAGAAGAAAATCGGGGTCTTTATCTACTGCTTCCGCGCCGCGGGCGAGCGCGTGCTGGCACTCCTCGATATCCATTGCCGGCTGCTCGGTGAAATCGGCCGTGGGGCGATCCAGATCGAGATCGACGACTTCCAGCGTGGCTCCATAGGTTTGGCAGAGTTGGCAAATTGCCGCACCGCCGCTTCGAAAATTCGCGACCATCTGCGCCGTTACGCTGCTCGGATAGGGTGAGACGCCTTTCGCCGTGACCCCGTGGTTGCCGGCGAAAACGACCATGCGGGCCTTGTCGAGGCTGGGGCGTTCCCGGCTCTGCCAGCCGGCAAGCCAAATGGCGATATCTTCAAGCTTGCCAAGTGCGCCGGGCGGCTTGGTCAGGCTGGCCTGCCGGTCCATCGCCGCCTTTTTTGCGCTTTGGTCGGGCTCCGTCACGGCTGCAAGAGCCTGTTCAAACCCGTTCCACCAGGGCGCTTTGGACCCGTCGCCCGGTTGCTTGTGAACCATGACAGAATATTCCCCTGTTTCCCTTCTATTTCCGTCTCTTACCATCCGCGATCATACCGCGCCTAGGCGGTGTTCCAGTAATGTTATTATCGCCGCCACGGGCATCGGATTGAGTTGCGTGCCAAATGCCCGGCAGTGGCGATGCGGGTTTAAACGGCAAATCGCGCCTGGCGGTCCGGTTGTTCATGATCCTTTCCGCACCGCGAACCCGCTTGGGGCATCGATCCATCAGGATTGGCATCTGGGCGCTGGCGATTGCCGGGAAATCGGAGTCCGCTCGCCGATACCGGCTCGTGCCTCACCTGCCGCGCCATGCATGCGGATAGACGCACTCATAGGCGCCCGCGCCACGTCGGTTCTGCGAAGATGTTTGCGGCCGTCCAATTATCCAGGGCAACTCAGTCAACCATCCTTGTTGTTTGCGCGGTCTGCATTTGGCAGTCTTGAATCCGGTCCTGTCCGACGGTCGAGGAACATTGGGTGAAGTCACTTATATCCAACGCCCGTTTCGCCGCTCTGCCGGCGCTGCATCTGATCGCGATGGCCACATTTCTTGCCGGCGGCGGATGGGTGTGGCTTGCAGGGGCCTTGTATGTCGGAGGCAGTGTGTTGATCGACGAAGCCTGCGCGGATTATCGTGCGCCGGTTTCCAACCCCAACGAAATATTCCTGAACTCCTTGCTCTATGCGATCGTACCGCTCACGGCGCTCAATGCCGTTGCGTTGTTGCTGCATACCGCGTCGCCCGGGTCGCTGATGGGCAATGCTGCTTTGGCGATGGGGATTGGGTCCGGATACCAAGGGTCCTGGATGACGGTTGGCGGCGCCGTTTTCACGGTCGCGATGCTGTTCGGCGGAACAGCGTCGTTTGCGCATGAGCTGTTCCACCGGCACGGCCGGCTCGAATGGTCGCTCTCTCAGTTCCTGCTTGCGCAATGCCTTTACACACCAATGGCCATCGAGCACATCCATGGCCATCACCGGAATGTCGGTCTTTCACACGACCCGACGACGGCGCCGCGTGGAATGACCGCCTGGCGGTTTGTGCTCAGGGCCTTCATCGGCACTTACCGCAATGCCGCCCGGATCGAGGCCGGGCGAATGAAG
Organism: Hyphomicrobiales bacterium; assembly: GCA_021775575.1. Taxonomy (GTDB): domain Bacteria; phylum Pseudomonadota; class Alphaproteobacteria; order Rhizobiales; family Methyloligellaceae; genus JAJFHO01. Next base: position 49,716 of record JAJFHO010000187.1, on the reverse strand, counting down.
CGCCGAAACTGGCCATGGTTCTCCTGGCGAAATCGGTTTCTGCAGGGACTGGCCCTTCAGACCGCGGTCTGCGGGGCAATTTTCGCCGTGGGCGGTATTCATGGACTGGCTGGCTTTGCCGCCAGCGCGGTGATGTCCATTGTTATCATTGATGGTACGAATTATGTCGCGCACTATGGCATCGTGCGCGTCTTTGGCGGGCGCGTTCGCTCTCGGCATTCCTGGAACAGTCCACGCTTCGTAACAACAAGCCTTTTGCTCAATGTGCAGCGCCATTCCGATCATCATCTTTCCGTCAGCCGCCCTTATTGGGAGCTTGGCGTGCGTGAGGATGCGCCGGTCCATCCCCTGGGAATGGGCCTGATGGTGGTTGTCGCGCTCGTTCCTCCCTTGTGGTTTCGCATTATCGAACCACCGCTGGAGTATTGGGACCGGCGCTTCGCGAGCCCGGGAGAGCTTGCGCTGCTCGGCGACGCCGCGCGCATTGACATCGGGAAAGATACTTTGGAAGCCCGCCCTGCCGGTTAGCGCCCGACCGGGCGAGGGATGGAGGGCTGCTCATGACGCAACATAAGGGATGCGAACCGGGCGCGCCTCTGTCTGCTGACCGGGACAGGCGGCGGACCCGAAGCGAAAAAAGGTTTCAGTAGAGCGCGTGAGGGACCCGGGCATCATCGTTTTTGGAGACGCGCATTACGCACGCTTCTGGGACCATGTCGGCGACGTCTTCCATGGTCGGCGGGATCTGTTGAATCCCAATGCCGAGCTGAGGCGTTTTGCAGGCCTGGCGGCCGGGCGTCATGCAGGCATGCCGGCCGTTAACCTTGGAGATTCTGTCGATTATTATTTCTGCAACTATAATAATGTAAATAATAATCAAGAAAATAACAGAGAAGATTTTTACAATGAAATAATACAGTTGAGTGAATATTATGAAATACCGGGGAATCACGACTATCGTCTTTACCCATATAATCTGCGGTTCTGGGGGCTCGACCATATCAATGTGAGCCGGGAGGAGCGCCGGCGGTTCGCGCGCAGGCTGGGCCATCACGGCCTCAGAAGCCCCCTCACCGAATTGCGCGCGGTTGCGAGGATCGGCGCGAAGGCCGATCCGCTGCGGGGTTTTCGAGGGTTTCGCCAGCCGGCCTTCCGAAGGATCGGTGCGTTCAACTGTATTTTTTTGAACACGAAGAGCGATGCCATGTTGACGGCGAAGGGTTTCGCGCGGGCCGCGGTAAGGCTGTTGCATGACACGAAAGCGGGCAGTCCGGCCAATGCCGAGCCGCGTATAAGGCGGATCGGCGTTGACAGCGAAGGGCTGAACGAAAGCGACCTTGGTTCGATCGCGGGTTATGCGCGCGAGTGCGGCGATGGTCCGGTGATCCTATTCATGCACGCACCGCTCCTCAATCCCGTATGCTCAGCTATCGGCAAATCCATCCCGCTGGATGCCGGTAAATTCCGGCGGTCCCGGCTGGTGCAAGGCGTCGGCCATTGCGTCGCGGCATCGGGCGCGGGCGGTCTGTTGCGCGACTTCCAGTCCGGGAACTGGCGCGAAAGGAACATTGCCGTGATTGCCGCGCATGTTCATGACGCCCGCTACTTCCTGATTGACAGGGAGACGCTGGTTGCCCGGCAGGTTCCGCTGCGCGAATTAAACGGGGAGTGGAACAATCACCGGTTCATCAAGCATCTGACGATCCTGCCGCTCGGCGCGATCGGGACAGCCGGCGGAGAACGGAAAACCGGGTATGGCCGGATTACGCCCGTTGGTTTCGAGGAGATGGTGCTCAGGCGATTTCGTGACCCAGCTGTGAATTCGGCGCGCGCAGCATGCCCGCCTGCCGGCGGTGAAGGAGGCCATGCCGCAAAGCCCGGGAGATGAGGCTTCGCAAGTTTCGCGGTGATCATCAGGTCCGGACATGTGCAGTTTAGCGGCCTGTTTTGCAATGCAATTCCTGATTGACGGCGACGCTGGACACGATGTCGATTTGGTTAGTAAAGTGCGGGTTGACTCAGTCTTGGGGGGATCGTTCAGAGTCACGTGAAGGGGGCTGTTTTGAGTCAGGTACGTCCGATTGGCTACAAGGCCTATTCACCCCGACCGTTTCTGAAGAAGGACCGAGAAAAGGTCGAAATACTGTTTGGCGGCCTGAGCTGGCGTGCCGAAAATGTTTTGCAGGCCCTGTTCGAGAATCTCGGATACCTGGCCCGCCCGCTTCCGCCGCCGACGCGAGAAGACCTCATGCTCGGCCGCGAGCTGGCCGATATCGGACAATGCTGTCCGACGAGCTTTACGGCGGGAAACCTCGCGAATTTTCTGCGGACGGAAACCGATCGGATCGGGCCGGACGCGGTAGTTGAAAACTATGTCTATCTCACCGCCGGCGCCTGCGGCGCGTGCCGGTTCGGCCAATACCGCCAGAGCTATGAGTTGGCCCTTCGGGGGCTCGGTCTTGATTCATTCCGGATGTTCCTGCTCGCCCAGGACGAATTGGATCAGGGCGAGATTGCCGGCGGCGGTATCGAGATGAACATGCCCTTGACCATCGGGGCGCTGTGGGCGGTTTTGTGCACGGATGTGCTGCAAAGTCTCGAATATCAGACGCGCCCCTACGAGGTGACAAAAGGGCAGACCGACAAGGTGGTCCGCGAGAGCGTGGATTTTCTCTGCGACAAGTTTCGCAAGCGCCCGTATCGAGGCAAGAAGCTGGGGGTCCTGGTTTGGCACCTGACGACGAATTATTTTGTCGATGCCCTGCGCGAGGTGTTCGATCGGTTCAAGGCCATCGAAGTGGACCGGCTGCAGGCCAAGCCGGTCGTCAAGATTACCGGCGAGTTTTACATTCAAACCGTGGAAGGCGCCCCGAGCTACGATATCCACGCCTGGCTGGAAAATGAAGGGTCCGAGGTTTACCCGGCGGCGGTCGCCACCTGGTTCGATTATCTGTTCCGCATCAGGGCTCAGGCGATCGCGGAATATGTCGGGATCAAACCACGCGCCCGCATAGAGCTCGCCCGAATCAAGGGGCTGCACTATTTGTATGGCTGGGCCTACAACCGCCTGCGGGCGGCGTTGCGCAATATTCCGCATGAAATGCCGTCTCAAAGCGAGTTGCGCCGGCTCGCTGCCCCTTATTACCATCACCGGCTGCAGGGCGGTGAAGGCGACATGCTGATCGGCAAGGCGCTTTGGGCCCATTTGCGCAACAAGGCGCACATGATTTGCGAGCTTTCGCCTTATGGCTGTCTGCCCAACACCATGAGCGTTGGAGCCATGGCCGGTGTGCTCGGCGATCATCCCGACCTTCTCTACGCGCCTTTGGAGGTCAAGGGCGATGCGGAAGTGCATGCCCTTTCGAGATGCCAGATGGTCCTGACCGAGGCCAAGAAACGAGCGAAATCCGAATTTGAGGCCGCGCTCGAGCAATCGGGACTGACGCTCGAGATGGCCAGGGAGCGTCTCGATGCGATGCCGGAAATGAAAAAAGCGACCTATCACGTTCCCGGACATGGCTGGGTCGGTATTGGTGCAAATCTTGTCACCGAACTCGCACGGGAGTCGGGCAGGTGAAAATTGCCGGGATCGATGTCGGTTCGACCACAGTCAAGGCCGTCCTGGCCGAAAATGATGTAATCCTCTGGCAGGACTATCAGCGCCACCACACCAGGCAGGCGGAGAAAGTCCTCGAATTCCTGAACCGTATGGAGGCGGAGTGCGGATTGCGGCCCGGCCGCGATATCCTATTTTTAACCGGTTCGGGCGCCGGCTTCATCGCACCGCTTGTCGGCAGCAAGATCATTCAGGAAGTTGTTGCCGTCGCCGCGGCGGTCGAGAAGCTGCACCCGGACGTGCGGTTCGTCTCCGAGATTGGCGGCGAGGATATGAAGACGATATTCTTCACCGCGGCACCGGGCGGACACTCCAAGCAGGTCTATATGCAATCGGCGTGCAGCGGCGGGACCGGCACCTTCATCGAAAAAGCCGCGAAGAAACTGCAGATCGGACCCGACGAACTTGCCGCGATGCGCCACACCGGCCTGAGCTTGCACAAGATCAGCTCCAAGTGCGGGATATTCGCCGAGGCCGACGCCAACACGCTTCTGAAATCTGGCGTACCGGTCAGCGAGATTATCGCAAGCCTGTTCGATGCGGTCGTCTGTCAGAATCTGGCAACCATGACCAAGGGCAACACGCTGGCGCCGACGGTCTTGCTTCTTGGTGGGCCAAATCTTTTCTTTGCCGGTCTCCAGGAAGCTTGGCGGCACCATCTCATGAAATTTTGGGCGGAACGCGGTGTGCCGTTGCCGGAGGGCGGCGACGCCGGCAGCCTCATCCAGGTGCCCGAACAGGCGCTTTACTATGCCAGCCTCGGCTGTATCGAGGTCGGCAGGGCCGAGGCGGCCTCGAGTCCCACCTATGCGGGCAGGGACCGGCTGCGCTGGTGGATCGACAAGGGCCAGCATGAAGAAAAAGCCAAACAGGGCGGCCGCGCGCTCGCCGGCGACGCAACGGAAATGGCGGAGTTCCGGTTGCGCTATGGCGATCCAAAACGGACATTTGGCCTGCGGGCACCTTCCTTCCGCCGCCGCGATGGGCCACCGGACGCCGAACAAGCGGTCATAATCGGTTGCGATCTCGGGAGCACGACGTCGAAGGCGGTCGTGCTCTCGCAGGACAGCGATATTCTGTTTTCCTGCTACTCCCAGTCCCGGGGCAACCCGATTGAGGACGCGCAATTGCTTATGCGGCAGATTCGCGGGGCGGGTTTTCACACTGTCGGCGCATTGGCGCTCACCGGTTATGGGAAAGATCTGCTCAATGATATTCTGGGCGCCGATATGGCGGTCGTCGAGACGGTCGCCCATGCGGAGGCGGCGCGGCATTTCTTTCCCGACGTGGACGTGATTTGCGACGTCGGCGGCTGTGACGTGAAGATCATGCTGCTGCGCCAGGGCATGGTCGTCGATTTTCGTCTGAATTCGCAATGTTCCTCGGGCAATGGCGCATTTCTGCAGGGGGTCGCGGAGCGTTACGGCGTGCCGCTCGAAGACTATGCGGAGCGCGCATTCCAGGCGAAATCAATGCCGTCGCTCGCCATGGGATGCGGCGTGTTCCTGCAGTCCGATATCGTCAACCAGCAGCGCAAGGGCTGGTCATGCGATGAAATCATGGCCTCCTTGGCCGCCGTCCTGCCTGTGAATGTCTGGGTTTATGCGGGCCAGTTGCACAATTTGCGCTCGATCGGCGGGAAATTCATTCTCCAGGGAGGGACGCACCGCAATCTGGCAGTCGTCAAGGCGCAGGTCGATTTCATCCGCAAGAAGGCGCCCGAAGCGGAGATTTTTGTCCATCCCTATGCCGGCGAGGCGGGGGCAATCGGAGCGGCGCTGTGCGCGCGTGAGACGTTGGAAAGCGGGAGCCCGAGCCGGTTCCGGGGGTTCGAGCTGATCGATGCGCTTGATTATCAAAGCACGACCAGCAAAGACACGGTCTGCCACTGGTGCGCGTGTAATTGTCAGCGAACCTTCGTCGATGTCCAGATCCCCGGCGCCGAAGGGCGCCCCTGGAGCAAGGTCCCCGCCGCGCCGGGCTGGGAGCGCGTGATCAGCGGCAACTCCTGTCCCAAGGGTATGGTCGAAGATGCCAGCGAGCTGCGGCTGATCAAACAGGAACTCGAGGAGAAAAGGCGTGAACGTCCAAATGTGGCGGACATGGTTCGGGACCGGGCATTCCGGCAGTGCAAGGCCACGGTCTGAGCTGCGTGTCGGAATTCCCCGGACTCTCAATGTCTGGTCCACGCATCAATTCTGGGTCGCGTTTTTTGCCGCCCTCGGCCTGCAGCCGTCACGGATCGTGTTCTCGTCGAATACGTCTGAAGAGCAGGGCCGGAATTTTGGCCGTGGCCGCGGCACCGTCGATTGCTGCTATCCGGTCAAATGTATGTCCGGTCACTATGGCGAGCTTGTTTTCGGACAGAAGCGGAAGGTCGATATTCTGTTTTCGCCGATGATCCGATCCTTGCCGTCCTTGCTCTCGGGCCATGTGGTGGATCTATTGTCATGCCCGAGGGTCATGGCCGGGCCGGAAAGCACCAAGGCCGGTTTTATCCGCGAAAAGGATGCGTTCGCGGAGCAATCCATCCGCTATGTCGCGCCTTTGGTCTGTCTGGCGGAACCGGTTCTGGTGCCCAGGCAACTGCACGAGTCTCTTGCCGACGTCATTCCCGGTCTGACCTACCGCGAAACCCGGGCGGCGGTCGATGCCGGCTTTGCGGCGCTGGAGGATTTCAGCAACGCCGCGCGTGCGCAAAGCCGGGATATCTTGCGGCAATGCGCGCGCAAGAATGATCCCTGCATTCTCGTCCTGGCGCGTCCCTATCATATGGACCCCGGTATAGGCCACGAAATCGAGGTCGACCTCCAGGCCTGCGGCTACCCGGTTTTGTGGACGCAATATCTGCCCACCGACGCCGATGTTATGGACTGGCTGTTCGGCGAAGACATTCGATCGGGCGATATTTCGTCGCCGTTCGATATCTCCGATGTTTGGCCGTCATCTTACAGCAGCAACACAAACGAGATTATCTGGGGCGCCAAGGTTGGCTCGCGCATCCCCTGGGTCACATGCGTTATCCGTCTTGCCAGTTACGAATGCGGCATGGACCAACCCACTTTCAGCCCTGTTCAGAAAATCGTGGAGAGTTCGGGCACGTTGTTCTTTTCATTTCAGGACCTGGACTGCACAAAGCCCGCGGGGGCACTGAAAATACGGGTCGAGACGATCAGGCATTATGTCGGACAACATGGAAAGCGGATCATAACCCGGAAGCTGGCTGGGCTAGGGAAACCATGTCCCTTCACCGTTTGACTTGCGGCGCCAAATAGGGAAACGCAGATGTCAGCCACCGGTGCACAACTGGCTTCATGACGTCGGGCTTTGGCCTGGAGCGGCTCGGGCTTCTTACCCTGAAATACCCGCGCGCCGCCTTGCGGTGCGGGTCCGCAGCCAACCGCTAAGCGTCCTGCGGACCAAAACGCCGGCCTGTTATGGCACGGGCGCGAAAGTTCTTCTTTGGCCGGCGCCGGAAGGTGGCGTGCCGGTTAACCGGTGATGTAAAGCTCGAGCTGCTCGATGATGAATTTCTGGTCACTGATGATGCTCTTGACCAAATCGCCAATCGAAATGATCCCGATCAACTGCCCCTTCTCGAGCACGGGCAGATGCCGTACGGCCTTGTCGGTCATGACGGCCATACCTTCTTCGACCGACTGCTCGGGCCGCGCGCAGACAACGCGCGTCGACATGATCTCTCCAACCGTCGTTTTCGGTGATGATCTGCCTTTCAGAAACACATTCCGCGCATAGTGCCGTTCGGTAACAATGCCGGCCAGCTTTCCGGCCTCCAAGACAACAAGGGATCCAATATTATTCTCCGCCATCTTGGTGATGGCAGCGAGCACGCTTTCATCGGGCCCAATAGACAGGACCTCGCTTCCCTTTTGCTCGAGCAATTGCTTTATGGTTGCCATTCGCCTCTGCCTTGTCGCGGGATGTAAATCAGCCAACATTATACCAATAGCATTCTGTCAGAATTATAGTTTTGACACGGATCAATAGGGGTATGGTCGAGCGAATCCCTGAAATATCCGCGCTTTTCAAGGGCGCAATGCAGGCGCCCCGACAGGGGAGGCACCCGGCGCCTCGCTCTTTGCGGCCGATTGCGCGGTCGCATTCGGCTATTCAGTCCAGAAAGCGTCGATTTCCGTATTTGCGAGGTTGTTGACGTAGGTTGACTGCACATACCAGCCGATCACCGCAATAATTTCTATCAACTCGCCGTCGCCCAAACCCGCCTCCCTGAATTCGGCCAGTTCCGCGTCGCTGAGGCGGCCCATTTTTTCATAGAGTTTCTGGGTCGCCCGCTGCACCAGTGCATGGCGGGGATTGGTCATCGGGCGGCCCGCGACCGCGGCGGCGATATCGTCCTCGCTGATGCGGTTCATCCGCATGAATTTGGAGTGCGCGGCGAGGCAATATTCGCAATCGCTTCGCCGCGACACCTCAAGCGCGACAATCTCACGCTCCACACCTGAGATTTTCGTCCCTTGCAGCAGCCGCCGCATCGCCTCGAACGCCTGGATTGCCGCCGCGCTGTTTGCCAGGACCTTGTGGTAGTTGGGAACGCGCCCTCCAAACATCTTCGATATGTCCGCGAGAGCGCCGTCGGCGGCCTCGCTGCCGCCGCCGGTCTCATAATATGGAATACGTTGTTTGCCGTGACTCATATCCGTCCTGTCCTCCCATTCCCGGCCGCTGGCCATGCGGGTAGTTTCGCCAGCGCCTAAAGCGCGCCGATTTCCGTAAGCGCTTTCTTGAATTCTCCAAGCCCAGACTGGGCGTCGAGGATGCGCCGGGCCAGAGCTGCGTCATAGAGGTTGAGTTTTTTGCCAACCAGCCAGGCCCTGGTGGAGGCTTTGCGCCACTCGGTCATTTCCGCCTCGCTCGGTTGGTAATATTTGACCTTGGCGACGTTGCCCGAACCCAGTTTTTCGGCGTAGGACCGGTCGATTTCAAAGGCCTTCGCACGCAGATCGGCGGCGGCCTTGTCGACGGCCTCCTGGGCCCATTTCGGCAAAGCGTTGAAACGTTTGCCGTCCATGAAGATCACCATCGGAGTCCACGCCCCGCCCGTCAGGGTAACGTTGGGCGATACTTCGTGAAATTTCATCATCGCGTGAACCGGCTTCTGGATATAGAGGCCCCGGACCACCTTCTGCTGCACGGCGTCGTAGGTCTCCGCCCATGCCACCGGCGTCGATACCGCGCCCCATGCTCTCAGAAGAGCGCCGTCAAGCGGCGACTTCGTCACGCGAATCTTGACGCCCTTGAGATCTTTGGGCGTTCTGATCTCACCGACATTGGTTTCAAGCTGGCGGAAGCCGAGGAAGGGGACCACGGCGAGAATTTTCATTTTGTCCTTTTCGACCGATATCTTGTTCAGAAGGTCGAACAGGAAGCCGTCGAGCACCTTCTGGGCCGATGCGTCGTCCTTGAAAATATAAGGCAAGGTCAGGACCTCATAGGTCTTGTGAAATCCGCCATAGTTGGAGACCGAGGCGGTGCCGATGTCGATCTGGCCGAGTTTGACCTGCTCAACGCAGGTTTTTTCCGAGCACAGGCTCTTGGCCATATGGATTTCGGTGGTCATCTTGCCGCCGGAATATTTCTCCAGCATCGGTTTCAGCACGTCGTGCAGCATCGCCTGCATGGGAAATTTGTCGTTCCAGCTCGTGCCCGTCTTCAGCACGATTTCCGCCGCCGACGCACCTGACGCCCAGAGCGCCGCGGCGCCGAGCATCGCTAATGCGATGAGTTGATTTCTGGTCTTGGCATTCGATTTCATTGGAACTCCTCCCGGTGGTTTGATTCCTCTTTCATCAAAAAATGCCGTCCCGTCCCGGCGCGTTTATGAGTCTGGCTCGCCGGACGGTATCGTTTCTCTTTTCTTGAGTGCTGCGATCGTTCGAATATCTTCAATCAGTACGCCGAGGCACGCGATCACAATCAGAACGCCGGATACCGGCATCAGCATGGCGAGGTAGCGCTGCGGTACGGCGCCGTCGACACAGAAGGGCCGGACCACAGACCCGATCGTGCTTTCGATCGCCTTGATGACGCTCAGCACGATGCCCGGCGGTTCACCATCGCCACTGCCCAGATCGATACAGAATTCCTGAAAATCCCAATATTGGCCGGGCATGTTCACAGCCGCCTCGGCGCCGAACCATGTGAAAACCAGGGCGAAGATAAGGATCACCACATTCCATGTGAGGTCCAGCGACAAGGCGAATTTTTTCGAAATCTTTTCATAGAGACCCTGCATCGCGATCAGCTCGCGATTGCGCACCGTCAGGCTCAGGCCGAAAAGTACCATCGCCATATTGGCAAAAACGCCGATCCGGTCGCTCCAGAAGGGCGGTGCGTCGAAGACATAGCGCAGCAGCACGCTGTAGAGCACGACGAGGACGATCACGAGCAGGAATATCGCGGTGACCTGGGCCGTCAGCCAGGAGATTGCCGTGTCAATTCGTTTGATCATGTTGCTCATGCGCGCGGCCCCTAATTGAACCCGGCGAGCGCGGGGATGAATTCGGTGAGCGCGGGAATGAGCAGGATCAGAACCAGCAACAGGGCTTCAACCGCGATAAAGGGAATCAAGGCCACGGCAACGCGCTCAAGCTTCTCCTCCGCGATACGCGCGGCGGTGAAGTAACAGATGCCGACCGGCGGCGTTACCGTGCCGAGCAGAAAACCGACGCAAATCACCATCGACGCCTGGGTGTCGGAAATCCCGACTTTCTCCGCCGCGGCGAGCAATGTCGGTCCAAGGATGATCAGATTGGCGACAATATCCGCCAGCATCCCGGCCACCAGTATCACCACCAGAAATGCAATCATGAAAAGCGGCAGATTGTCATGGAAACTGACCAGCCACGCCTGCAGGCTTTGCAGCGCCCCAAGCAAGGTCAGCAGCCAGGAGAAAGGCCCGGCCGCGGCAATGATCAGGAAGATGGCTGACGTCAGCCGCACGGTGCGTCCGAGTGCTGCCCAGAACATCTCCCAGGTGAGCGACTTGTAGACATATTTGCCGAGGATGAAGGCCAGGAAACAGACGACCGCGCCGGCCTCGGTCGGTGTAAAGACGCCGCCGACAATGCCGAAATAGAGGATGAGCGGCAGCGTCAGGGCCAATATGGCGCGCGAAAAGGCGCGGCCCAGCAGAGCAAAACTGAAAGGAACTTCATAACGCTCATAATTTCTGCGGACGCTGATCAGATAGCAGACGCCCATGAACATGAGGCCAACGAGAATGCCGGGGAGAATTCCCGCGGAGAACAGCTTGCCCACCGATTTGTTGGTCACGCTGGCGAACAGGACAATGGCGATGCTCGGCGGGATGATGCCGCCGATGGTCGAGGAAACGGCGGTGACGGAGGCGGAAAAGCTCGGACTGTAGCCGGATTTTTTCATCGCGGGGATCATCAGTGCGCCGATGGTCGCGGTCGAGGCGACGGCCGAGCCGTTAAGGCTGGCGAACAACATCGACATCAGGACCGTAATCTGGGAGAGCCCGCCGCGCACTCTGCCGACGACCTCGCGGCTGAGTTCCAGCAGCCGGTCGGTAACCGCGCCCAGATTCATCAGCTCGCCCGCCAACAGAAACAGCGGCACTGCGACCAGCGGGAATTTGTCCAGCGCCGTATACATCTGATAGGGCACCGACGTTAGCGGTATGGCATCGGTAAGCGCGATGTAAATCGCGGGAAGCAGCGCCATGGCGAAGCCGATCGGCGTGCCGAGCAAAATGAGAATGATGAGCAGAGACAGAAATACGAATGTTGTCATGCAGGGCTGCCCGTACTCTGGCTTTCGACCCAATGGCGGGTCCGGCGGTGTGCCCGCCGGACCCAGATATCAAGAAGGCAAATTCTCGCCATGCCGCCCCTATTTCAGCAGTCCCAGCTCCTTGAAGGCGCTCAATGCGCCCGGATGGAAAAAGCCGGGATTGGTTTTGGCGGTATGAGCAAGCGTCGCTCCCGTCAGCGGTTTCAGGAACCCGTGATATTTCTTGATCTTGTCCGAGTTCTGAACAAAGACGCGGACGAATTCCTTGACCATATCGTCGGGCATCGACTTATGCGCCGACAGCATCAGAAGATCACCGAACAGCGTAACCTTTTCGGGCTGATTGGGAAGCGTATTCGCCGCATATTCGACGACCCGGAACGGCATGCCGGAGCTCTTCGTCATCTCCGCCGGCACATTGATGTAGTGCCATTTTCGCTTCGATGCCTCGAGTTTGCGATGCGGTCCGGTCACAACGGTAATGGCGCCATCGGCGCTTGTCAGACCAAACAGCGTGCCGACATCGGTCCGTCCGTCCAGGAGGGCCGCAATATTCTGTCCAGGTCCGAGCGTATCGAGACTGGCCAGTTTCGGCGTAAGCCCCCAGGCGTCGAGCAGCATACGCTGATGCATGCCCCATTCATTCTGCGTCAGAAGGCCAATGCCGACCCGTTTCCCGGCAAAATCTTTCGGTCCTTTGATCGCATCGTCCATGGCGACCCAGGTGTTGAATGTCAGCCCGAGAACGACAACGGCGCGGAAGTCCGCCATCGCCGCCAGGGGTTTCGGATAGAAAGGCTTCTGACCGGTTTTCGCGGCCCAGTTCAGAACCGATCCGGTGCCGAAAACAGTGTCTTTGAAGCGGTCGGGATGGGTCGCCATATATTTGACGTTGAAATTGAACCCGGGGGTCTCCTCGACACTCAGGCGAAGCCATTTGGAGAATTCCTCCATATGCGTCTGGATGGTCGCGAAAGCGTTATAGGGGCCCGAACCGCTCGGAGACACCATCAGCCGCACCGTCTTGGTGTCGGCAGCAGATGCCATATGCGGTAACAGGGCGAACGCCGTAGCGACAATTGCCGTTTTCAGCCCTCGGCTGAACATTTTCCGTCTCGCATTCATCTTTTTTCCTCCCAGTGGACTATTTGTTACACAGATGCGCTCTCGGTCATTCGGCGGCAAGCGCATTGGCCGCCAAAAGCAAATCGGCCAGTTCCTGAAGATTCTTGGTCGTGTAGGTGAACTCGATGCCGATGGGGAGCACCGGCTGCTGCGCCCGGTTGGTCCAGGCGACGTCAAGGCCCTGGCGCACGGCGCCGAAGGCTTCCCACTGATGTCCCGTGACCCAGAGGATATCTTCCTTGGCGCACCCGGCCCGCTCGATCCCCAGCTGGTAGACCTTGGGCGAGGGTTTGAAGGCCCGGGCCTCCTCGCCTGAACTGATGATCTCGTCGATATAGTCGTAGGTCCCGGCGAACTTGCTGTGATCCTCGATCATCTGCTTTGTGGGGTTGGCGACGATCTTGACGATCAGGCCCATTTCCTTGAAGGACTTCAAGGCGCCGATCACGTCCGGGTAGGCCCGGAGCTTGTGATACTGGCTGTTTATCTCCTTGATCTCCTCATCCGTGAGCTTGACGTTGTGGAAATCCAGCGCCCAGCGCAGACAGGCTTCGTTGAGCCCCGGGTGAGGCACGAAATTATCGCTGAGCGTGAGATGGAACATCGCCCACTTTTGCTGGAACCGCCAATCCTGGGCAATTTTCTGGGCGATGTGAGACTCATAGACATATTGCTCGATCACATCGGCAATCGAGTAATTGTCCACCAGCGTACCCCATGTATCGAACAACAGGACCTTCGGCATTGATTTCTCCTCTGCTATTTTTTGGTTCCGTGACCAACAATGGTCTCGAGCCGGCCTATGCCTCACGCCGTTTCGCGGACCGTTTTCTTACCGCTTGCCACCTGCCGGCGAAGAACAAACGAATTCCAGGAAAAAAATACCGCACCGGCAAGAATGATGATTGCGGCGAACAAGATTTGCCGCGTCCCCAGAAGTGCGATGAAACACAGCGGCGGCGCCAACAAGGCGATGCGCTCCAGCCGGGAAAGCTGGCGCCGAAAGACACCGTAGATCGATGCTCCCCAGAATATTGTCGTGACGATTAGCGCGATGGCGACCAATGCGCCGTCGATTCCGATATTCGGAAATGCCAGGATCGAGGGAAACGCAGCGAAAGCGAATGGAATGAGGACCGAGACCAACGACATTTTTACCGCTTCCTTGGCGGTGCCATAAAATGAATCTCCCGAAATACGCGTGGCCGCCATGACGCCGACGGCGACCGGAGGCGTGACGGCGGAGAAAATCGCGAAATAGAATCCGAAGAAGTGCGCGACCAGCGGCTGGATGCCGAAATCGATCAGGAACGGCACCATTATGATGGCGATCAGTGCATAGGCCGCCGGGGTCGGCAATCCCAGCCCGACAAGCAGCGAAATCATCATGCCGAAGATCAGGGCAAGGTAGATTTCACCGCCGGCCGCAACCATGATCAGACGCCCCAGGTCGAAACCGGTGCCGGTCGTCACCAGTACCTGGACGACGATACCGATGCCGGCGAGGATAACCGCCAGATGACAGGCGGAGATCACGCCATAGACCAAACCATCCCAGACCTGGCGTATCGAGGGCCGGTATTCCCTTGGCCGGACGATCGATAGTCCAAGCAGCAGGAAGGTCGCCCACAGCGCTGAATATCCGGGCGAATAGCGCATATAGAGAAGGGTGAGCAATGTCAGGAAGGAGACCAGAAAGGATGGCAGGATCCAGCCGATCATTTTCGCGTTGACCGGCTCCTTGCTGGCATCGAGAGAGGGCGTCGAGGCGGCGACGAAATAGGCGCCGATAAACAATACCACCACGAACAGAAAGGCCGGCACGATGGCGGCCGTCGCGATGTCGGCGTAGGGCACGCCGAGATTTACGGCCATCAGAAAACCGCCGAGCCCCATGATTGGCGGTATCAGCTGACTGCCCAGCGAGGCGACAACCTCGATGGCGCCGGCGCGCTCGCCCGAGACGCCGCGCTGCTTCATCGAAGGGATGGTGACTGAGCCCGAAAGCGCGATGTTGGCGACGGCCTGGCCGGTCACCATGCCGATGGCGGTGCTTGCCAGGATGGCCGAATAGCAGATTCCGCCACGTGAGATATTCAGCAGCATGCGCCCCAATTCATTGAACAATTCAAGGATGCGCGTGCCCTTGAGAAGGCCGCCGAAAACGATGATCAGAAACAACGTATTGGCCGACAGGGGTATGCCCCAGATCACACCGCGCGCGCCGCCCATCCCGGCGAGATAGCTGACGATGATCTCCGTTTCCGGTGGATTGAAATTGAAATTGCCGGGAAAATAATTGCCAAACACGAAATAGAAGATGGCGAAGGCGATCACCGTGGCGAGTATCTTGCCCCAGACCAGATAGGTCAGCGCAAGCACGCAGGCGACGATAGTCACGCCCGCCTCAAGATCCCATTGTTCAAGGAAGGGCTGCCGCAGCTCGATCTCGCTGACATTGAGATACAGATATCCCGCCGAAACGATTGTCGCCGCCAGCAGAACGGCCAACGCGGCGATATAGACCTGGCTTTTGCGCGTCGGCGCGGTGCCCCATGCGCCATGCGCCAGGGTGAGCGTCGTGACGAGCGAAATAAGGCCCAGGTGGAAATAATATAACTCAAGAGCCCCCTGGAATTGATGAACCAGCACGAGCACCTGGTAGCCGAACAGAAAAGCGATCAGCCCGTTTCTGGAAAATCGTAATGCTGTCTCCATCAACCCTTGTTCCCAGCCGCCCTTGTTTGGCGGAAACGCGGCAGCATGCTTGCCGGAAGTGCTAATTCTCCAGAGCCGGTGCGCAAGTTTCGCGGGTCGAAAGGGACCAAGGCACGGCCTGTTGCGCTTCGCGCTTGCGATCGCAACCCCGGCACCGGCGCGCCCGTATCAACTGTCGCTGGATATTTTGCCGAGTGCAGTCAGCTAGTTGACAACGGCGAAAAACGGCGTGGAGCGTGATTTCCGTCCCGGGCCGCTGCCCGGTCGGTCGCCATTTTTCGCGGATTGCCGCGTATGGAATGTAACGGTTGGGCTAGTTGTCGCCGATCATCGCTTTCAGGCGGTTGACATCCAGGAGGATAATTCTCCGGTCACGGGTGGTGACAAGCCCGATCTTTTTGAGGTGCGTCATGGTTTTGTTGGTCCACTGCCTGGATGCGCCAATAAGCGCCGCCAGGTCCTGCTGGCTGATCCTGTGCTCAATGACGGTGCCGTGCGGACCGAAATTACCAAATAAATCACCAAGCATGATCAGCAGCTTGATGAGTCTTTCCTGGACATGTTCGGTTCCGTGGATTTGGAAAAGAATTGAAAGCCAGCGCAATTTGAAACTCAGCACGTCTACGATCCACGGGTAGACCTGGGCATGCAATGTCGCGAAATCCCGGAGCGCCGGACCGGTTATGGCCAGCACTTCCGACGGCTTGGTCGCGACGGCGGACCACACATGATAGCCGCCGCCAAACACCAAAGGCCCGCCGACCAGATCGCCTTCCGACCAGTGTCCGAGTGTTATTTCGCGTCCCGAGTCGGCGACATAATAGGTTCTGACCGTGCCCTTCTTGATGATGTAGGAATGTTCATGCTTCGCGCCTTGCAGGAATATCGACTGCCCGGGATCGAACAGGACCAGATTGCAGCGGGCCATGAATGCCTGGCGCGTTCCATCGTTCAGGATCGAAAACAGGCTGCGTTGACGTGAGCTGTCGGCCTGGATTTCCACGTCGTCCTCGGCCCGATACTCATTTTGCACTTTCACCGGCCTTTCATTTCCAGCGATCCAGTCGAACAGCGCCAGCCGTTCACAGGTTTACGCCGGGTTTCGCCGGCCGATCGCCGCGCGAACCCTGCCGCAATGCCGCCCGAGGCGATCCGTCCAAGAAAGTGCCGTTCGCCATCGGCAATCCTTCAAACTACCTCACCCGGCGAGGATGGCCATGCGTCTGGCGATAAATTGATCGTGCATTGATAACTGCAAAGTTGCGCGCACTGTCAACCAGTTGGCGTATGATGGTGCGTTCCGGCTCTATGATCGGGTTGACTGTCCCACAACTGCCAGCAGCGCAGGAAGCATTAATTTTGGCCCGCTCAAATCCAAACCGTAAATGGCGGTCGATCTTCCTGTTGATCGCCGCGACCACCATGGCGCTCAGCACCTGGTTTTCGGCCACGGCGGTGATGCCCCAACTTGCCGCGGAATTCGCAGTTCCAAAAGCATGGATCAGCTTCGCCTCCAGCATGGTCGCCATAGGTTTTGTCGCCGGTACGCTGGTCAGCGCGTTGTCGGGGATTGCCGACCGGTCCGAACCCCGGCACATCTTCATGTGGTGTTGCGGCGCGGCGGCCACCGCGAATCTGGCGACACTGGTCGTGCCGCCGCACTCGATCGGCTTTATTGCATTGAGATTCCTGGTTGGCGCATCGATGGCCGGCGTCTACCCGATCGCGATGAAGATGGCGGCGGGATGGGCGGAGCGGGACCGTGGAACGCTGATCGGCATGCTCACCGGCGCGGTGACATTGGGGTCCGCGCTGCCGCATTTGCTGGGCGTAGCCGCCACGCTGGACTGGCGTATCGTGATTCTCGGGAGTTCGGCATTGGCGGCCACCGCGGTCTTGATCGTGTTTTTCGTCGAGGCCGGGCCAAATCTCAGGATCACCAGCCAATTCAAGGTGCAATACGTCCTCAAGGCCTGGTCGAACAAGCCGCTTCGTCTCGCCAACATCGGCTATTTCGGACATATGTGGGAGCTGTATGCGATGTGGGCGTGGCTGGGCGTCTTCCTGGCGTCGAGCTTCGCGGAAAATCCCGGTGGTCCGGCTTCGCCAATGCTCGCCATGACGGCAACATTCTCCGCGATTGGCGCGGGGGCGCTGAGTTGCTGGCTTGGCGGTGTGGCGGCCGATCGCATCGGACGCACGGCATTCACCGTCGGTGCCATGACCGTCAGCGGCCTATGCGCCGCGACTATCGGATTTCTGCATGGGGTCGAGCCGTGGCTCATATGGGTGCTGGGTGTCATATGGGGTGCGGCGGCGGTCGCGGATTCCGCCCAGTTTTCCGCAAGCGTTACGGAACTGAGCGAGCCGGAACTGATTGGCACAATGCTCACGATCCAGACGTCAATCGGGTTTCTGATCACTGTGTTTACGATCCATCTGACACCTGTTTTCGTCGACGCTGTCGGATGGCGCTACGCGTTTGTCTATCTTGCCCTGGGGCCGGCGCTCGGGATTGTTGCGATGATGAAATTGCGCGCGCTTCCCGAGGCCGTTCGGCTGGCCAACGGCAACCGGTAGGAGCGCCGGCAAGGCATCGCTCGTCTATGCCGATTCCTGATTTGCCATTTCCTGCTGGCGCAGGTCCCACAAATGATCGCCGACGGCGCGCCGCAACCGCTGCTCCGGCGGGATGATCGCAAGCTGTTCCTTGAAGTCGCAATAAGCGTCCCAGGCCTGGCCGGACCGCTTGTAGTGGATCAGGCTGTTGCGCCAGTTGAACAGGCGCTTCCAGGCGCGCGCGTCGCCGCCCGATTCGGGCAGCTTTATGCCGACCCCAAGCAGCTGGCGTGTGACGACCTGCGCCGCATGCTCCGGCGTTTGCCCGCCCTTCACCATGATATCGATAACGGCGGAGGCCCGCGCGAGGAGGTTGGTGCTTGCCTCGACCAAACCACGCCGTCCGTCTGGTGTATAATGCCGGTCGCCGTTTGGCGCTTCAAAAGGAGAGCCGTCGGCCGCTGCCGCGGATGAAGCAGGGGGCGGTGTCTGCGGGGCCGCCGCCGCGCCGGGATCAAGGGCGCGCACGGCTTGCCGGAGTTTCATGAGCGGCGTAAGTTCACCGGCGTCGATGCCCCGCTCTTCGAGCGACTGCATCGTCTCCACCACCAGCTTTTCCAGACCGGTGGACAGCCCCGCAAGCATCTTTTCCAGTTCGGCCATTTGCGGCGTTGCCGGCGGCTCGTCTGAATTGAAATTACCGGGCGTAATGCTCACCCTGATTGTCCTCTGACCGTTTCATTCCCTCGACATAACTGCACTATAAAAGTGATCCGTTGCCGGAGCCTTAATCCGGACGTGATGCATCCGCGATCATGGTAGGGTCGTAACAGGCGGAGTTCCCGCGCCGGCAATGGCGCGTCTCGCGAGGAGATAGACCTATGGCCTCAGACAGCCCGTCTTTCCGGCAAACCGTCACAGCCCAGCTTCGCCAGGATTTAAGCGTTGCCGACAAACTCGTGTCGTTGCCGGAACGGGTTATGCGCTCCATCGCCGTTCGCGAGGATGCCAGCGAAATTCTCATCAAGGTGATTCAGCTGTTTATCGTCATTGTTTTCGCTGCACTTTACGGGCTTGCGCCGAAGACCCATGCCGGTACCGCCTTCACGCCGGTGCCGTACGTCCTTGCCGGTTATTTCGGCCTCACGGTTATCGGTCTCATTTGGGCTCTGCAGGCGCGCCTGCCGGACTGGGCGGTCTATTTTTCCATCCTGATCGACATGCTGCTGTTGATGACGCTGATCCTCAGCTTTCATATCCAGTATGAACAGCCGGCATCCTTTGTCCTCAAGGCGCCGGCATTGCTTTATGTGTTTATTTTTATTGCGTTGCGCGCTCTGCGCTTCGAGGCGCGCTTCGTGGTCGCGGCCGGGCTGGCGGCGGCCCTTGGCTGGGTAATGATGATCTATTATGTCATCAACATCGATCCTGAAGACACGATGATCACGCGCAGCTATGTTGAATATCTGACCGGCAACGCGATCCTCATCGGTGCCGAATTCGACAAGATCCTGGCAATTCTCACAGTGACCCTGGTTCTCGGACTGTCCCTGCGGCGCGGGCGCCATCTGCTGGTCGATGCCGTGGCGGAAAGTACCGCGGCGAGGGATTTGTCGCGTTTTTTCGATGAGAGCGTTGCCAGTCAGATCCGCGGCGCCGACCAGGAAATCGCCGCGGGCGAGGGCGTCAAGCGAACGGCCGCCGTGCTCAACGTCGATATCCGCGGTTTCACAACATTGGCCGCCGCCATGGACCCGAGCCGGGTAATGACGCTTCTGGCGGAATATCAGGCCCAAATCGTGCCGGTCATTCAACGCAATGGCGGGACGATCGACAAGTTTCTCGGTGACGGGATCATGGCTACATTCGGCGCTTCGTCGGATTCGGACTCCTATGCCGCGGACGCGTTGCGAACGACCGACGAGATAATTGAAACCGTCGATGGGTGGAATGCCGAGCGTATGCAATCCGGCCTCGACCCGATCGTCGTCAATCTAAGCGTTGCGTCCGGCCCTCTGGTCTTCGGCGCCGTCGGCGGCCTGAACCGGCTGGAATATACCGTCATTGGCGCGGTTGTGAATTTGTCTGCCAAGCTTGAGAAGCACAACAAGGCGCTCGCGGCCCGCGCGGTGACCACCGACGAGTGCCTGAGAACGGCTGTGCAACAGGGCTACCGGGAGCGTGCCGACTACAGGGTCGACAAGTCCGGGGTCGACGGTGTCGAGAAACAGGAAAAAGTCGTCGTTTTGCACGATTGACGCTGAAGCGTTGACCTCGCAATGCCCGGAGCGAAGATGTTCACTGTCGAGAATTTACCCGCCGGGAAATCGGTCACGCCGCCTGGAAGCCTGATATACGCCATCGGCGATGTTCACGGATGTCTGGATTTGCTGGACCGGCTTCTGGACGGAATTGCGGACGACGCCGGCAGCTTTGACGCGGACAGGCAGATTCTGGTTTTCGTTGGCGATTATGTCGACCGGGGACCCGACAGCGCCGGCGTAATCGAACGTATTTCCGCTGCTTTGCCGCCCGGGTTTGAAGCAATCTGCCTCAAGGGGAATCATGAGGCGATGATGCTCGATTTTTTACAATACCCCGCTGAGTTCGGCCTGTGGCGCCACAATGGCGGGGAAGCGACGATCGTTTCTTATGGAGTTGATCCGAGGTCTTTCGCGGATGACGAGACCGGCGCGGCGGCGTGCCGCGACGCTCTGCAGGAGGCGATGCCCGTTCACCATCTGCGGTTTCTTGAAACGCTTCAGTTGTCCGCAATGTTCGGCGGTTACTTTTTTGCCCATGCCGGCGTGATGCCCGGCGTGCCGCTTGAGCGCCAGCAGCCCAAGCACCTGATGTGGGTTCGCCACGCCTTTCTCAATTCGAGCGAGGA
The DNA here is from genome assembly GCA_021775575.1 of Hyphomicrobiales bacterium. Lineage (GTDB taxonomy): Bacteria > Pseudomonadota > Alphaproteobacteria > Rhizobiales > Methyloligellaceae > JAJFHO01. The sequence goes on along the minus strand of JAJFHO010000187.1, from coordinate 29,011 downwards.
CTTCGGTAAAGTCGTGGTCCACGGGCATACGCCAAGGGAGTCCCCGCAGATTTCGTTCAACAGGATAGGAATCGATACCGGCGTGTTGCTGTATGGCCGGCTGACGGCATTGCGCCTGCGCGATACCGCACGCGCAATTCTGAGCGTGGAATCCTAGGCTCTGGAGTTGTTTCCCAAGCGGCAAACAGTCACGCGTCGGTCTTGACCGCGAGCTGCTTGAGGCGGTCGGCAAGGCTGCGTCCGGATGTTTTTTTGGCGTGCCTGCCCGAAGTTCTTTTGCGCTGTTCCGCTTTAGGCGCCACGGTCTCGATGGCATCGTCTTCCTGATCGTCCGCTTTCGACCCGGCGCTCTTGCGCTTTCCAGCCGCCGGGCTCCGTGCTTTGACCGGCGTGCCGCGCAGCATTTGCCCGGCCAGCTCGTGCATCTCGTCCTTGAGCGCGGCGGCGGCGGCGGCATCCTCTTCCCTAAGCTGACCGACCTCCTGCCGCAGACGGGAGATATCGGCCTGCAGCCTCTTGTTCGCCATATCCAGTGCGGCAGCGTCACCGTCAGCTTCACTGCCGGAGTCGCGTGCCGCTCCGCTCTCAAGCGCTTCCCTGAGCCGCTCGATTTCGGTGCTGAAACGGCCATTCGCTTTCTTGGCGGTGCCAAGTGCCTCGGTCTGGTTGTCGTAGGCCGTCTGCACGCGGGCCAGTTCCCGGTCGCGGGTGGCGATAATCTGGCGGGCCCGCTCCAGCTGCTCTCGCAATTCAGGTATTTTCTTTCGTATTGTCTGTTCCAGGACGGTGCTCGCGTTGCCGCGTTCGGCGAGCTGGGCGGTGAGCGCCTTGAGCTGGGTCTTCATCTCGCCGATTTCAACTTTGTGTTTATTGCGCTCGACCAGATAACGGGCGGCATGCTCCTTTTCCCGGTCATGGGCGATTTCCAGACGCCTGATTTCGACGGCGTATTCGGCGCGCATTTGGTCCTTGTCGGCATGAATGTCGGCAATCGACATAGGCATGGTCGCCTCAAGCCGCTTGGTCGTCAGCCGTACCGCACGGCGCCAGAAAGGACCTGCGAACAATAGCGCGAGAATGCCCGCTACCAGAAAGCCCAGCGCTACCAGCAATGCGTACTCAATCATGAACAGCCGTTCCTCTGCGAGGGTGTGTATCGGCGGATGACTTTGCCACCTGCTGCCGGCAAGCGCCAGTCCGGTGCTTTATCGCAGAGGTTTGATAAACAGGAAAGGGGCGCGCGTGCGCCCGTCTCCGGGCGGGCGCACGCGGACCTCGAAACCTGAAGGCCGATTGGCTCTAGAACGGGTTCCAGGTGGGACGGCGCGTATATTTGAGATAGCCGACATTGGCGCCCAGTCGCAGACCCACACCGGAACGGATTGGCGCGAGCGACACATGCTCATGGGTCTGGAACGTAATCCCCACGCCGCCAATGAAATAGGCTGAACCGTCGACGCCGCCAAAAGTATTGTAGATGTCTTCGACCCTCTGCAGATTGTAGACCAGGATCATCGTCTTTGAGCCTTCCGCGCCGAAATCATAGCCGATCGACGGGCCCTGCCAGTAGACTTTATGTTCGCCGGCATTCTTGGTGTAGAGGATGCCCTCGCCATATCTCAGGCCGGCGACAAAGGCGCCGCCAGCGCCTTCACCGAGAATATAGCCGTTGGGGCGGCCGGCTTTCTGAAAGGCATATTCGATAACGCGGGCAAGGCCGACTGAAACCCGGCCAAAAAACCGGTGGCCGGCCGTTGCGATCTCGTCGTTAGAATAGGTCTCTCGCTGTTCCGCGTAAGGCGCGGGAGCGGGGCCGGGCCCCGGATAAGGCTGCTGCCCGTCGGGCGCCGCCTCGCGCTGCTCCGGCGGCATATAACTCTTCTCGTCCGCCGGCGAATCTTGTGAGGGAGGCCGGGGCGTGATGACGGTGGGTGTGCCGGGGCTGCCGGATTGCGCATTCGCCAGCTGGATCATCCCGGCGTCTGCCGCAAAGAGCAGGGCTGCAACAATGGCGAGGAGGTTGACCATGTTGGATCTTTTCATCGGTTCACCCGTGTCGTTTGGGGTTTGCCGCGGCGCGTTCGGAAAATTAACGAATCTAGCCACGTCTTCTCCGCGAATCATTGGCTGAAACTGTTACCAAACTATGTCCAATAGACGCCCTTGTTGCCAGCTTCGCGAAATCTTTAAGGTTCATGCCGCAGATTGGCGCCATGACTTTTGGGCGTGATTGCTGCGTATCGAGTTTCCTCCACCGGACGGGACGGGCGATTCTGACCCTCTCGGCGGTGCTTCTCTGCGTCCTGGGGAGCGCGCGGGCCGGCGCGGCCGGACCGGCGGTCTGGCAGGATCCGGCCACGGGCCTCGCGCTCGGCGGCTATGATCCGCTTGCCTATTTCACCCGCGGGGAGCCGCGCGCCGGCAGCGAAGACCAGGAACTTGCATGGGGCGGCGCGGTCTGGCGCTTTCTCAATACAGGCAACAAAGCGGCGTTCGAACGCCATCCGCACGTCTATGCGCCGCGCTTCGCGGGGTATGACGCATACGCGATCGCCAATGGCCGGACCACGCCGGGGCACCCGGCGATCTGGGTCAACCACAAAAACAGGATTTACCTGTTCCACAATGCATCCAATCTGCAGTTGTGGCGGGAAAACCGCGACGCGCTGGTTGCGCAAGCCGAGAAAATATGGCCCGAGCTGTCGTCGGGGCTTACCTCCTCGCAGGGCGAATAGAAGATCAAACCGCAGCTCGCATTTGCGTTCATGACCTTTATGAGGCTGGACTCTAAGGCTTTTTACCCCAGGCGATGAAAGCGGGATTGTCCAGGTTGCGGCCGATTTTTCCATAGCGAAGCGGCTCGCCATTCTCATCGATGACCACGCCGCCAGCGGCCGCGAGAACCGCGTGGCCAGCCGCGATATCCCATTCCATCGTGCGGCCGAAACGAGGGTAGACGTCGGCCTCGCCGCGGGCCAGCAGGCAGAATTTTATGGAGGAGCCGCCCGAGATTGTTTCGGCAATCGCGTGGCGGGCGAGAAAGGCGGTGGTGGCATCGTCGAGATGAGAGCGGCTTACTGCCGCGACGACGCCTCCCGTCGCGGGAGAACGCGTATGCAGCCGCTCCCATGCCATAGTCTCGAAGTCAGGCAAATCCGCGCCAGGATCGAGCCTCCCGCGCACGGCCTGGTCCGTGCCCAGCGTCAGGTAGATTTCAGACAGGGCCGGTGCGTAAACGAGACCGAAAACCGGCGTGCCGTGTTCGATCAGCGCGATATTCACCGTGAACTCCGCGCGTTTCTCGATGAATTCCCTGGTCCCGTCCAAAGGATCGACCAGAAAGAATCTCTGTCCGGGGTCTGCCACCGGGCTGCACACCGACTCCTCGGAGATAACCGTTATCCCCGGCGCCAGTGCAGTGAGTTCATCGACGATCAAGGCGTCCGATTCCTTGTCGGCGGCGGTAACCGGGCTTGAATCGTCCTTCAGTTCAACCCTTGCGTTGCCGAAATAGGACATGATTATTCCGCCGGCGCGCCAGGCGGCCGGAGTAAGGCTTTTCGCAAAATGCAGATATTCCTGCTCTGTCATGATCACCTCTGGCCGCGGATTGCCGGTCCAATTGTGAATTGTCGATGATTGGTTGATTCGCCGGCTGGCCGGTCCAGCCGGACCGAATAATGTTTCAGATGTCTTCCTATCGCAGAAAAACATATAAATCACAAGATGTTATAGGAAAACAAGATAGGCTTCTTGGCACTGTAGCAAGGGTCGTGTAACACAGATATGTGGCCTTGTGAGGGACGGTTCGTGCAGCGAGCCGCGAAAGCGAAAATGGGGTAGCTTATGCCGAACGATATCGGAATCAGCGATCTTGAATTGTCGGCTCTCGTTTCGAGCAAGATATGTCACGACATCATCAGCCCGGTCGGCGCCATCGCCAACGGCCTTGAAATTCTCGATGAAGAGAAAGACGAGACCATGCGCGAACATGCGATGGGGCTGGTGCGAAAAAGCGCCACGACGGCATCCGTGAAGCTTCAGTTTGCACGCATCGCCTTTGGCGCCGCGGGATCGGCGGGCGCGGAAATCGATCTGAATGAGGCGGAAAAGGTGACCAGGGCGGTTATTGAATCCGACAAGCACACGCTGGAATGGACCGGACCGTCGATGACCCTTGCAAAGGACAAGGTAAAACTGTTGCTGAATATGGCGACGCTTGCCCTGGAAGCCTTGCCGCGCGGCGGGAATATCTGCGTTGTGATTGCGTCAGACGCCGGCAAAACGGCCTTCGATCTGCGTTGTACCGGAGACAGGGCCAAGGTGCCGGACGATTTCGCGGGGCTGCTGAATGGCGGAATGGACCGGCCGCTGGATTCCCATTCGATCCAGCCCTACTACACGATTCGTTTGTCCAAGATCGTCGGGATGCCTCTGAATATCGCCTCGGACGAGGGCTGCGTCACACTAAAGGCGGTTACGCCAGCCTAATTGACGCGAAAAGAAGCATTTATTCAACTGTAAGTGTTCAGCCTCAACCAATCGTAAACTCTTTCTCCTCAGACTTGGCTCAACGAAATGGGCAACCCTTGTCCGTGCGGGGTGTCCCGTGTGCAAGAGTGGGTTTGAGGGATTATTATGGACGATCTCCTAGGCGAGTTTTTGACTGAGACGGCAGAAAGCCTCGATGTGGTCGACGTCGAGCTCGTGAAGTTCGAGCAAGAACCAAACAATGCCGGAATTCTGGACAACATCTTCCGGCTCGTTCACACGATTAAGGGAACTTGCGGCTTTCTGGGACTCCCAAGGCTTGAATCGCTTGCCCATGCGGCCGAGACCCTCATGGGTAAATATCGCGACGGCGTTCCGGTAACGCCTGAGGGCGTTTCGGTGATTCTGGAGACGATCGACAGACTCAAGGAGATATTGGAGGAGCTTGGCGAGACCAGCGCGGAGCCGGCCGGGTCGGATGATGATCTGATTGCTCAACTGGACCAGTTTTCCGGCATCGGGGGCGGGGAGCAGGAAGAAGCGCCGGTTGCCGCCGACGCGCCGGCAGAAACTGCCGCGGCGCCCGAGGCCGCTCCGGCGGAGTCGGAAATGCAGATCGTCGAGCGCGAGCTGAAGCCTGGAGAGGTCTCGCTGGACGATCTTGAGAAGGCCTTCCAGGAGACTTCGGGGCCGGAGGAAGTGGCGGCCGACGGGAACGACGCGGAAACCGTGCCGGCGGCACAAGACAAGAAAGAGCCGGCCAAGGAAGCTGCCGCCGACGGCGCGAAGGCCAAGGGCGGTAAGGAAGGCGGGGTCAAACAGTCGATCCGCGTCAACGTCGATACGCTTGAACAATTGATGACAATGGTCAGCGAATTGGTGCTGACCCGGAACCAGCTTCTCGAAATGGTGCGGCGGCTCGACGATTCGGAATTCAAGGTTCCGCTTCAGCGGCTGTCGACGGTAACCGCCGAGCTGCAGGACGGCGTCATGAAGACCAGGATGCAGCCGATCGGCAATGCCTGGCAGAAACTGCCGCGGATTATTCGCGACCTTTCCAACGAGCTTGGCAAGAAGATCGATCTCCAGATGAAGGGAGCGGAGACCGAGCTCGACCGGCAGATTCTGGAACTGGTGAAAGACCCGCTGACCCATATGGTCCGCAATTCGGCCGACCACGGTCTTGAGATTACCGAGGATCGCATCAAGGCTGGCAAGTCGGAAGTTGGGACCGTCACGCTGAGCGCCTATCACGAAGGTGGACATATCATTATTCTCGTTGCCGACGACGGCAAGGGGCTCGACGCGGACAAGATAAAGGAAAAGGTCATCGACAACGGTCTGGCGACCCAGGCTGAACTCGACAAGATGACCGAAGCCCAGATTCACAAGTATATTTTCAAGGCCGGTTTTTCGACTGCGACCAAGGTCACCAACGTCTCCGGGCGCGGCGTGGGCATGGATGTCGTGCGCACCAACATCGAACTGATCGGCGGCATTGTCGACGTCACTTCGGTGCAGGGGCAGGGCAGCACCTTTACAATCAAGATCCCGCTGACCCTGGCGATTGTTTCGGCCCTGATCGTTGAGTCATGCGGCCAGCGTTTTGCAATTCCGCAGCTTAGCGTCGTGGAACTGGTTCGCACGCACGAGAATGCCGAACACCGTATCGAAATGATCAACGACACCCCGGTATTGCGTCTGCGCAACAAACTCCTGCCTTTGATCAAAATGAGCCAGCTGCTCGGCCTGAAAGTCGTGGAGCCGGAAGAGGAAAAAGCGGATAGCGACGATCAGAACTTCTTTGTCGTGGTCATTCAGGTCGGTGCGCAATATTTCGGCGTCGTCGTCGACAGCGTCTTCGACACCGAGGAAATCGTTGTTAAGCCGATGTCGACCATGCTGCGCGACATCCCGCTGTTCTCAGGCAACACGATTCTGGGAGACGGCAGCGTCATCATGATCATCGATCCGAACGGGATCGCGCAGGCGGCGGCCGCGTCGGATGCGAACCAGAGCGTCAGCGAGGCGGAAGAGCAGCAGGAGCATGGTGTCGCAGCGGACGAAAAGACTCCGATGCTTATCTTCCGCTCCGGCTCAGACGAGCCCAAGGCCGTACCTCTTTCGCTGGTTACCCGGCTGGAAGAACTTGATGTTACGACGATCGAGCGTTCCGACGGACAGGATCTCGTCCAGTATCGCGGCACGCTCATGCCGCTCGTCCACATGATAGACAATCCGAACCGAAAAGAAGAAGGCGCTCAGCCAATCCTTGTTTTCGCCGACGAGCGGCATTCGATGGGGCTTGTCGTCGATGAAATCGACGACATTGTCGAAGACCGGCTCAATGTCGAGTTCGCGTCCCAGAAACCAGGCGTGATCGGATCGGCGGTGATCAAGGGTATGGCCACGGAAGTCATTGATATAGGACACTATATCGAGAAGGCCTTCAGCGACTGGTCGGAGCCCGGCGATTCCAGCTACATGGCCGGCAAGACGCGCCTGCTGTTGGTCGATGACAGCGCCTTCTTCCGCAACATGCTGGCGCCGCTGCTGTCTTCGGCGGGCTATGAAGTGACAATTGCTGATTCTGCCCTGAGTGCGCTTGAACTTCGCGATTCCGGCGCGGATTTCGACGTGATCGTTTCCGACATCGAGATGCCTGGAATGGACGGCATTGCTTTTGCCGAGACGGTTCGCGACGATCCGAATTGGCAGAAGACACCGATTATCGCGTTGTCCTCCCACAGCACGCCGCAGGTTATCGAGCGTTCGCGCCAGGCCGGATTCATCGATTTTATCGGCAAATTCGACAGGCAGGGCCTTATTGAAAGTCTCAAGGACTGCAGTAGCCATATGGGAGCCGCGGCATGACAAAAACAACCGCCTCGTCGGATACCGCTGAAGCGGGAACCGACGAATACATAACCGTAACAATTGCCGATCAGCTATTCGGTCTTCCGATCCTGGAGGTTCAGGACGTTTTCATGCCGGAGACCGTGACGGTCGTGCCGCTGGCTTCGAATGATGTTGCCGGAGTTCTCAATCTGCGGGGCCGCATTGTAACGGCAATCGACATGCGCAAACGTCTCGGTCTTGAGCCGCGCGAGGCCGGGGCCCCGCAAATGGCCGTCGGCATTGAGCATAAGGGCGAGTCATACGGCCTGATTATCGATCAGGTGGGCGAAGTGCACCGCCTGTCGGACGAAACCTTCGAGCCGAATCCGGCAAATCTTGATCCACGCTGGACCACCGTATCGGCGGGCGTTCACCGTCTGGAAGGGAGTCTTATGGTTATCTTCGACGTCAACAAGGTTTTGGGGCTTGATACGGAAAATCCCGTCGTCAACGTGGCTGCCTGATTGGTGTAGCGGAACCCTGCATTGACGCGCCGCAGGCGCGTCTCCTGAGGAGTAAGAAATGAAACATTGCTTGGTCGTCGACGATAGCAGCGTGATCCGCAAGGTTGCGCGTTGCATCCTCGAGGATATGAGCTTTCAGACATCCGAGGCGGAAAACGGCCAGGATGCGCTCGACCTGTGCCGCACGGCAATGCCGGATGCCGTTCTGCTTGACTGGAATATGCCGGTCATGGACGGGATTGAGTTTCTTGTCGCGCTGCGCAAGGAAACGGGTGGCAATGAGCCCAAGGTTATCTTCTGCACGACGGAGAATGATGCCGATCATATCACCCGGGCGATAAGCGCCGGCGCGAACGAGTACATCATGAAACCGTTTGACCGCGACATCATCGCCGCAAAATTCCAGGAGGTAGGGCTCATATAGGCGCCGCTAGGAGATTTCATCATGTCACTGGCACCAGCAGGCGCAGTAGCAGCTACCAGGCCCGATGCGCGGAGCATCGGCGTCATGGTCGTGGATGATTCCGCGGTTGTGCGCGGTCTTGTCTCGCGCTGGGTCGATGAAGATCCGGCAATGAACATTGTTGGAAAATTCGCCAACGGCAAGCTGGCGGTAGACGGGATCAGGACGTGTGATCCCGACGTCGTTGTTCTCGATATCGAGATGCCGGTCATGGATGGCATGACGGCCCTGCCCAAGCTGCTCGAAGAAAAACCGGGCGTGCAAGTGATAATGGCGTCGACCCTGACCCGCAGAAATGCGGAGATCAGCCTCAAGGCGCTGTCACTCGGCGCTGTTGATTATATTCCAAAGCCAGAGGGTAATTCCGGCGTTACGACATCGTCCAGTTTCCGGTCGGACTTGCTTGAGAGAATCAAGGTGCTGGGACGATCTTCGGCGCTGCGGTCGAGCGTGCGCGCACCCCGGACGGCTGAGGTCGGCGTCTCTCAGGGACAAGTTGAGACGGCGGTTCGTCCGACGCTGAGGCGGTTTTCGAATGTAAAACCGCGTATCCTGGCCATTGGCAGCTCCACGGGCGGGCCGAAGGCGCTTGCCAGACTGTTTGCGGATATTGCGCCGGCGATCGGATCGGTGCCGGTGTTGGTGACCCAGCATATGCCGGCAACCTTCACGGCTATTCTGGCCGAACATCTGGGGAAAGAAAGCGGACGTGTCAGCAAGGAAGCCGAGGACGGAGAGGTGCTGCGACCGGGCACGATCTATGTCGCCCCCGGCGACTACCACATGGCGATCGCCAAAGGCGACGGGAATGTCGTGCTGAAAGTTTATGACGGGCCTGACGTGAATTTCTGCAAACCGGCCGTCGATCCCATGTTTGACAGCGTGTCGGAGATCTTTGGCGCCGCGACGCTGGCGATCGTCCTGACGGGAATGGGCCATGATGGCGCTGCGGGCGCGGTTCGGATCGCCAATGCCGGCGGCAGCGTTATTGCCCAGGACGAAGCCACCAGCGTGGTATGGGGAATGCCCGGGGCGACCACATCGGCGGGCGCCTGCGCCGCCGTCCTGCCGATCGGCGAGATCGGCGGCAAGACGGTTCGGATATTGCAGGGAGTTACTTCATGACGCCTGCTGAATTCGCATATCTGCGCGACATGCTGAAAGACCGCTCCGGTCTGATTGTGACCGAGGAAAAGCAATATTTGCTCGAGTCCCGTCTTATGCCGCTTGCGCGAAAAACCGGCATGCCGTCGCTGAGCGAACTGGTTGCCGCTCTCAGGGCGCCGGACGGTGAGCAGCTCCGCAAAGACGCGACGGAAGCGATGACCATAAATGAGTCATTCTTTTTTCGCGACAAGACACCATTCGAGAATTTCTCGGACGTCATCGTTCCGGCCCTCACAGAGTCGCGCGCGGCGACACGGCGGCTGCGTGTGTGGTGCGCGGCGGCATCGACGGGTCAGGAGCCCTATTCGATTGCCATTCAGGTCCGCGAGATGGATGGCAAGCTGAGCGGATGGAATGTCGATATATTCGGCACGGATTTGTCGGGCGATGTTCTGGAGAAGGCCAAGGCCGGCCTTTACAGCCAGTTCGAAGTGCAGCGCGGTATGCCCATCCAGATGCTCGTCAAATATTTTAAACAGGCCGGCAATCTTTGGCAGATAGATGCGGGAATACGGGCCATGGTGCGGCTCGAACAGTTCAATTTACTTAATGATTTCAGCCGCTTCGGAACAATGGATGTTGTTTTCTGCCGTAACGTTTTGATCTATTTCGATATAGATACCAAGCGCGATATCCTGAACCGTATTGCCAAGCAGCTGGCGCCGGATGGATATTTGATCCTTGGCGCCGCCGAGACCGTTATCGGTATCACCGACGCATTCAGGCCGGTTGCCAAGTCACGCGGGCTCTATGAGGTCGTGAAGGGCAGTAGCGGCGCAGCGCTTCCGGTAATGGGCGTGACACCGCCGCCACCACCACCCGCCAAGGTAGCGCCGCTCGGTGCCGCCGACAGCGTCGGCCAGATGCCCGCAACCACGCTTCCGCGGACGACCGGCACGACCGGCTGAGCCGGATTGAAGCTTACTGATCTGGTTGCGTGGAGTGACGAGCAACATTCCGGAAATAAAAAAGGGGCCGTGAAGCCCCTTTTTCCCTCTGCGGAGTCACTGATGTGACGCCCGCATTCATGCGCCGGGCGCTGGCTTCTCAGGCAGCAACCTCGGATTCGTCCTCCGGGTCGCGCAGGACATAGCCGCGCCCCCAGACCGTTTCGATATAGTGATTGCCGCCGGTCGCCGCCGCCAGTTTCTTCCGCAGCTTGCAAATGAAGACGTCGATAATCTTCAATTCCGGTTCGTCCATGCCGCCATAGAGATGGTTCAGGAACATTTCCTTGGTGAGGGTCGTTCCCTTGCGGAGCGAAAGCAGCTCCAGCATCTGATATTCCTTGCCCGTGAGATGGACACGCTGGTTTGAAACCTCGACGGTTTTCGTATCGAGGTTGACCTTCAGATCGCCGGTCTGGATCACCGATTGCGCGTGGCCCTTCGAGCGGCGCACGATAGCGTGGATTCGGGCGACGAGTTCGTCCTTGTGGAACGGCTTCGTCATATAGTCGTCGGCGCCAAAACCGAGACCGCGGACCTTGTCCTCAATTCCGGCCAATCCCGACAAAATCAGGATCGGTGTCTGGACCTTGCTGACCCTAAGCGTCTTGAGCACTTCATAGCCGCTCATGTCGGGCAGCTTCAAATCCAGTAAAATAATATCGTAGTCATAAAGCTTGCCGAGATCGACGCCTTCTTCACCGAGGTCAGTCGTATAGACGTTGAATCCATCGGTCTGAAGCATCAACTCGACGCTTTCCGCTGTCGACTTGTCGTCCTCGATGAGAAGAACCCTCATAGCAATCCTCTTCCTTCGAGCCCCAGGTGGCCATACCCCCAAACGGACAACCCCTTGCGATGTGCAATCGTCAAATGGTTAATCCGAATCAATAAATTAGGCTCCATTAGTTAACAAAACCTAATTTTCGTGATGGTAGGTTAGCGAAGACTGAAGTGCGGATGAACAGGCTTCCTGGAGCGCGTGCATGGCAAGCGCCTGAAGCTGGAATCCTTTTGCGTCCGGTCACGATCTTCACCGGTTCAGAGCCTTGATTTTGTTGATTGTACAACTACCGAACGCTGGCCTTATGGGCAGGAACGAATCAGGCCTGTCTAGAATTGTTACCAGAAGTTCAGCCAAAGGACCAATCGTTCCGCATTCAATTGGTTTACCGGGTCTTAAGGGGTGACGCGGCAAGATTACCGGATTGTTCTGACTTATCCCGGACGGGCGCCCGCAGCGGCACCGTCCGCCGAGGGAGGAAAGCCTTTGCAGGCTATGCTAAGCGAAATTGCGGCCGTGCCCGCATCCGAGACCTATGGACGCGTGCGCTGTGTCCAGGGTCTTCTGGTCGAGATTGCCGGTCCCGTCCACACCATGAGCGTGGGCTCGCGGGTCCGGATCGTTGACGGGCTCAGGGGCGCGGTGGTCTGCGAGATCGTCGGCTTCCGTCAGGGCAGGGCGCTGGCACTGCCGTTCGGCCCGCTCGAAGGCGTGCGCATGGGATCCAAGGCCGTGGTCGAACCAGGCACGGCGGCCATTCGCCCTTCCCGGGGCTGGCTCGGACGGGTTGTCAATGCACTGGGCGAACCGGTGGACGGGAAAGGTCCTCTGCCTCTCGGACCGGAAAGCTATCCGCTGCGCGCCAGCCCGCCGCCGGCGCATCTCAGGAGCCGTGTGGGCGGTCCGGTGGACTTGGGCGTCAAGGCGCTGAATACATTCGTCACCTGCTGCAAGGGGCAGCGCATGGGTATTTTTTCGGGCTCCGGCGTCGGCAAGTCAGTGCTGCTGTCGATGCTGGCGCGCAATACCGAATGTGATGTTTCGGTCATCGGCCTGATCGGCGAACGTGGGCGTGAGGTTCAGGAATTCATCGAGGATAATCTTGGCGACGACGGGCTTTCGCGTTCGATCGTCGTTGTGGCAACCTCCGACGAAGCGGCGCTTATGCGGCGCCAGGCGGCGCATCTTACATTGACGCTCTCGGAATATTTCCGCGATCTCGACAAGGACGTTTTGTGCATGATCGACAGCGTCACCCGCTTCGCCATGGCGCAGCGCGAAATCGGCCTGTCGGGCGGAGAGCCGCCGACGACGAAAGGGTATACGCCAACGGTATTCGCCGAACTGCCGCGTCTTCTGGAGCGTGCCGGGCCCGGCACCGGCAGCGGGTCGATTACAGGACTGTTTTCGGTCCTCGTCGAGGGCGACGACCATAACGAGCCGATTTCCGACGCCGTCCGCGGCATCCTGGACGGCCATATTGTCATGGAACGCTCGATTGCCGAGCGCGGCCGCTTTCCCGCCATCAATGTGTTGAAATCGGTCTCCCGAACGATGCCGGACTGTGTGGAGGAAACGGCATTGCCGGCCATCATGCGGGCCCGGCAGCTCATGAGCACTTATTCCGATATGGAAGAGCTTATCAGGCTTGGCGCTTACCGTCAGGGGTCCAATCCGGCGGTGGACGAGGCCATTGCCTATCAGCCGGCATTCGAAGCCTTTTTGGGCCAGACAAAGCTGGAAGAGTCCACGATTTCTGCCGGATATGCACAGTTGGCACAGATATTGAGTGACGACACACAACACCGGGACGAACAGTCCCAGATTGAAGCAGTTGAGAGTATTGAGTCATGAAATCACGCGAGACACTGATCAGGTTGAGACGCTTTGATGTCGATGAACACCAGCAGAAAGTCGCCGATATAGAGGCCATGATCGCCGATTTCAGGCAGATGGCCGACGATCTGGAGCGCCAGATCGAGGTCGAGCAGGAGCGCGCCGGCGTATCCGATGTCAATCATTACGCCTATCCGACCTTTGCCAAGGCGGCGATCCAGAGGCGGGAGAATCTGCTGGCGTCGATCGGCGACCTGGAGGCCAAGCTCGATTCGGCGCGTGAGGACCTTGCGGAGGCCTTCGAGGAGCTCAAGAAAGTCGAGCTTATTCAGGAGCGAGACGCCGAGCGGAACCGTGTCTATGCCAGCGCCATCGAACAGTCGGAACTCGACGAGATCGGGCGGATATCCGACATGGGCCTGACGCGTGAGAGCCATTAGGATCTAGCCCCCAAGTCATGATGCCGGGTCCCGGGCGGCGGGACCCGCAAGCCGCTTTTTCGCACCATTTCTCTGGATTGCCCGTCCCTGTGCCGACGTGACGGCGGGGTTGGGGCTTGCCTGTGCGTGCCTGCTCAGGCATACCGGCAGGCCGCACACCGGGGACAAATGGAGACAGGCGGCGGTCATGCCATCATTCGACGTGGTTTCGAAAACCGATCTCAACGAAGTCGACAACGCGCTCGCCAACATGGAACGCGAGATGACCCAGCGCTACGACTTCAAGGGATCGAACTGTAAAATCAGGCGCGAGGAGGCACTGCTCAACCTTGACGCCGACGATGAAATGAAGCTGCGACAAATGCACGAAATGCTGCAGGGGCATCTTGCGCGCCGAAAAGTCGATGCCGGCATTCTGGATTACGCGGAAGCGGAACAGGCCGCGGGACAGGCTGTCCGGCAAAAGGCTGTTATCCGGCAGGGAATCGACCGCGATCTGGCCAAGCGCCTGGTCAAGGAGATCAAGGGGTCCAAACTCAAGGTTCAGGTCGCCGTCCAGGGCGACGAGTTGCGTGTTACGGGCAAGAAGCGCGACGAGCTGCAGGCGGCGATGGCCCAGCTGAAGGCGATGAAGGTGGACCTTCCGCTCCAGTTCGTGAACTTCCGCGACTAGGTCATGACCTAGTCGTGATTTCCCCGCCGCCGCGATCAGGCGATAATGTTTGCGCCAAATATTCGGATCATCCCATGCGTATGTTGACAACTATCGCGGTGACGGCGCTCTGCGGCGCTCTGCTCACGGCGTGCGGCTCCACCGCCCCGGCGCCATCCAATCACGGCCAGACATCGATTCTTCCCGGCACCTCGCCGGCACAGGCGTATGCGATGGTTGGCCGGCAGATCAAGGCCTGCTGGTTCAACCCGACCAATCCGGTATTGACGCGTCATGTTTTTCGCGCCGATGCCCCGGCGGGAAGGGCCGCCAACGCGCAGACAAATATCGTGATTTACGACCGGACGCCCGACGGGAAACGCGGGTTGAAGACCTACTCTGTCCTGTTCGAGGCGCGCAGCAAGGGCACCGTGGTTACGACAGCGAACCATAAATTGCCCTATGCGCTGGCGCAGAAGCTCACGGCGGATGTCGGTTACTGGATACAGGGTGGCGCCAATTGCGACGGGCCGGCGCCGGCGGCCGCCACGCCCGCGCGTGGCTCCTTTGCGCCGTCGCGCCAGCGCGTATCGACCCCGCGGCGCGGGTCATACTGAACTCCATCCTCTTCAAAATACCGGTCACACCGGGAATTCGTTAAAATTTGAATCAAATCCGGTTCGTATTTTAAGCGATAGCGAAGACCGATTTTAAACGGACATAAGAGCTTATTTGGGAGGATCACACTGCTGCGGTCCGCTGTCGTCACGGTATCGACTATAGCCGTGAAAGATGTAGCGAACCGCCGATGCGTTATCAGGTGTGATCGATGTGGCGTATTTTAAAATCGCTTCTTGCTAACTTTGGAGAGGACCGCCGGGGCGCCGTTGCGCTCCTATTCGGCCTCACCTTCATTCCAATGGTCGTCGGTGTCGGTCTGGGCATCGACTATGCACGCGCGCAGTCGCTCAAGAAGCAACTGGGCCATGCCCTCGATGCCGCCGCGTTGGCCGTCGGCTCATGGCAGGGCTTGAGCGGGACCGAAGTGGAGCAGAAGGCGAAGGATTTTTTCAACGCCAATTTCGAACCGAAATACGGCACGTCCGGCGAGATAAGCGTCATTGTAAACGGCTCTATCATAGAAATCTCTGTTACCGGCCATGTCGATACCGCAATCATGGGTATCGTCGGGATAGACCGCATCGATGTCGCCGCCAAGACCGAGGTGACCATCGCGGAGAAGAAAATCGAACTGGTCATGGCGCTGGACAATACCGGCTCGATGGGATCGAACGGCAAGATCTCGGCGCTGCGGACCGCGGCGCAGCTTATGGTCGATATCCTGTTTGAAGGCGAGGCGGAGCCCGACTTCGTCAAGGTCGGTCTGGTGCCCTTCGCCGCCGCGGTCAATATAGGCGTCGACAAGCTGGGTTCCGGCTGGCTCGACACAACGGCTCAATCGGCGATCGCTTCGGAAGATTTCCAGCCCGGCGTCAATGTCCTCGATCTCTATGGCGAGATCACCAATCGGAGCTGGAATGGCTGTGTGCGGGCGCGCATAGCCCCCTTCGACACCCAGGATCTGGCTCCCTCGCCGGGGACGTCCGCAACGCTTTGGGCGCCTTATTTCGCGCCAGACGCACCTGACTTCAGTTGGTATCCGAACCGCTACGCCGCCGACGGCGCTTTTGGCGGCGACCCTGATGATTATGACGCGCGCCAGCGGTTCGCCGGAAAATATACCGCTCTGACGCTGCCGGATTGGGAAAATGACGGGCCGAACTTTAACTGCTGGTCGCAGCCGTTGACACCGCTGACCAATGTCAAAACAACCCTCGACACCGCAATCGCCGCGATGAGCGCCGCCGGCAGCACGGTGATCCCGGCCGGCCTCGCATGGGGCTGGCGGGTAATTTCGCCGACAATTCCCTTCACCGAGGGGGTGGCGTATGACGATGAAGATACGATCAAGGCGATCGTGCTGCTGACCGACGGGCGCAACGATGTCGGCGGCGGGCTCGGCAATCACAACCGGTCCTATTACAACGCTTACGGTTTTGCTCAGACGGGGCATCTGGGTGCTGCGGACGGCAGCCAGGCGGGACAGGTCCTGAACGCCAAGACAGCGGCGCTGTGCACGGCGATAAAGGGCACCGACACCCAGCTCTATACCATTACATTCCAGCTCGCGGACGGGCCGATCAAGGACCTGATGCGCGATTGCGCGACCAAACCGGCCATGTATTACGATTCACCGTCGAACAGCGAACTCCAAAGCGTATTCGAGGATATCGCCAAGGGGCTGAACAAGCTCAGGCTGAGCAAATAGGCGGCGGCGCAGATCTAGAGCTGCGCCACGGTCTTCAGCTTCGCCTGGGGGTGAATCTCATTTTGCGATAGCACCGGCGTCTGGGCGCGGAAGCGCTCGACGATCGAGCGGACGAAGGGCCGGATGCCGGGGCTGGTCAGCAGCACGGGAGCCTCTCCCTTGGCCGCCGCTTCCTCGAAGGCGGATCGCACCTTCTGGATGAATTCCTGAAGCCGGCTCGGGACCATGGCGAGCTGTTGCTCCTCACCATCGCCGATCAGCGCTTCGGCGAATTCCTGCTCCCATTGCGGCGTCATTGTCACCAATGGCAGATAACCTTCAGCTGAGAGGTAGGTGGAGCAGATTTGCCGCGCCAGCCGGGTGCGCACATGCTCCGCGATTGGCTGTATGCCCTGAGTGAAGCTGGTGGCTTCCGAGATCGCTTCGAGGATCACCGGCAGATCCCGTATCGAAACCCGCTCCGCCAGCAGACGCTGCAGGACGCGCTGCACGCCTGTTATGGAGATGCTGGCGGGGACGATATCCTCCAGCAGCTTGGCTTCTTTCTCCGGCAGATGGTCGAGCAGTTTCTGCACTTCCGCATAGGACAGCAGATCGGTCATCTGGGCTTTCAGCGTTTCGGTCAGATGGGTCGAAATGATCGTTACGGGATCGACGACGGTATAGCCCTTGAAGGTCGCTTCGTCGCAGAGATGAGGTTCGATCCAGGTGGCTGGCAGCCCGAACGTCGGTTCGGTCGTATGCGTTCCGGGCAGGTCGATCTGCTCGCCGCTCGGGTTCATCACCATCATCTGGCTCGGATAAAGCGTGCCGCGCCCCGCCTCGATCTCCTTGATCTTGATGACATACTCGTTGGCGCCGAGCTGCATATTGTCGAGGATGCGCACCGACGGCATGACGAAGCCCATATCGGTTGCCAGCTGGCGGCGCAGCGCCTTTATCTGTTCGGTCAGCTTGTCGCTGTTGCCGGCCGGATCCTTGATCATCGGCAGCAGACCGTAGCCCAGCTCGAGCCTGAGCTCGTCCATATGCAGGGACTCTGAAATCGGCTCCTCCGTCGGCGCCTCGTCCAGGGCCTCGGTTGCGCGCTCCTGGGCGGCGTCGTCGACCTTGCGCTTTTTGTCCCGGTCGGCGCGCCAGGCGAGCCCGCCCGCGGCACCGGCAAGGGCGAGGAAGGGGATCATCGGGATGCCGGGCAGCACCGACATGACGACCATGACCAGGGAAGACATGCCGAGCGCCTTGGGATAGCCGGAAAGCTGGTTGAACAGCGCCTTTTCCGCAGCGCCGTCGACGCCCGCCTTGGACACGAGCAGGCCGGCGGCGGTCGACACGACGAGTGCGGGAACCTGAGACACCAGCCCGTCGCCGATTGTCAGCAGCGTGTAGGTCTGCCCGGCATCCGCCATCGACATATCGTTCTGGCCGACGCCGACGACCATGCCACCGATAATATTGAGAAAGGTGATCATCAGACCGGCGATGGCGTCGCCGCGCACGAATTTCGAGGCGCCGTCCATGGCGCCGAAGAAGGAGGATTCGTCTTCCAGTTTTTTGCGCCGGTCGCGAGCCTGGTCTTCATCTATGAGCCCGGCGGAAAGATCAGCGTCGATCGCCATCTGCTTGCCGGGCATCGCATCGAGGGTGAAGCGCGCCGCGACTTCCGCGATCCTGCCCGAACCTTTGGTGATGACGACGAAATTCACGATCACGAGGATCGCGAAGACGATGATGCCGATGACGAAATTGCCCTGCATCACGAAATTACCGAACGCCTCGATCACATGGCCGGCAGCGTCGGTGCCCTCATGGCCGTCGGTGAGGATGAGCCGGGTCGATGCGAGGTTGAGCGCGAGGCGCATCATGGTCGCGATCAGCAGCACGGTCGGAAAGGCCGAAAATTCGAGCGGCGTGTGAATGAACAGGGCCGTCATCAGGATCAGCACCGAGAATGTGATCGAGAGGGCGAGCAGCAGATCGAGCATGATCGCCGGCATCGGCAGGATCAGCACGACCAGAATACCGATGACGCCGAAGGCGAGGCCGAGATCGGCGCGCCGGGCGAAATTGAGCATATCGCCCAGGCCGGAGAGGCTGATGCCGCCAGCGCGTTCAGGCCCGCCGTCGCCCAGGGGCGGGTCGGCGGGGGGCAGTGCTTCTCCGGCTGTCGTGTCGCTCATACCCGAACCGCTCCCATGCGCCGGGTTGTCCCGCGCCTAGGCAAATTTTGCCGCCCCTTTGGTTAGCGGGAGGTTAACGGGGAGACGAATGGTCTGTATTTCCGAAACAAATGGAGGTCACTTGCTTTCGCGATGCGCGTGTCACCGGGCATCGGAACCTCGATGGCGGCGTCGGCATTATGCCTGGACGGCGATATCGGGCGTGGGTGTTTGGGGTTGATTATGTGGCAGGGGGCCGGCATTCGCATGAGAAATGCGTTACCTGCGACGGATATTTCTGCTCGAAGAACCGCTCATCAATGTCAATGCGGTAATGGCGAGCGTCACGCTCGTCAGGGCGAGGGAGGCCGAGAAGCTTCGGGTCAGGTCGTAGATAGAGCTGGCCAACATTGGCCCAATCATTTGGCCGCCCGCAAAGGCTGCGGTCATGGCCGCGATATGGCGCATGACATCGTGAGCAGGCGCAATTCGATGCGCTTCCTTCATTCCGGTCATGGTGATGATCATGAATGTTCCGCCTACGCAGATGCCTGCAATGATGATGGTTGAAATATGCGGATATATGACCGGCAAGAGCAACCCAACCGCCATGATGATCTGGCTCACGGCCCAAACCTGCCGATTCGAAAAGTGCCTCTGTATCCTGGCGGCAAGGAGTGTTGACAGGAATGCCGCGGCACCGAATACCGGCCAGCTCCAGCCAAAGGTCAATGGTGATTGAACGGCCTCCCGCGCCATGACGGGCAGATATGTGGCTGGAATAACGTAGCCGAGACCCATCGCGCCATAAGCTATAACGACGCTCCAGACCAATGGTGTTCGCGGTGCTTCGCGGTTTTGTGTCGAGGCCGGCAAATCAGGGATCTCGACTCCCATTTGCGTGGACACAGCGATGGCTCCCGCGAGTGAAACCACACCGAATATCTGCCAGCTTTGCAAGCTGCCGATCTGGTTTGCCATGATCACAAGAGTGCCCAGTCCCGCAATCGCTATCCCGGCCCCCACACCGGAGAACACCCAGCCCTGTTTCTCCGCGTGGCCGGCTTTTGCCAGATGCTTAATGTAGAAATTGCTGACCAGCACCAGGGCGAGGGCACTGCAAACGCCACACAGCCAGCGAAGAAACAGCCAAATGAAAAAATTGTCCGTCACACCCATCGCGAGCGTGCAAACACCGATGGCGATCAGGGAAAACCTTAAAGTGGCTCTTGGGGAGTAGGGGAGTCTGGCGGCAAACACTGCGCCGAGCCAGTATCCGAGAAAATGAACGGAAGCCAACGCACCGCCGTCCGTGAGGTTCACCAGCCCGTCGTCCTGCATCAGAGGCAACAAGGGCGTAAAGGCAAAACGGCCAATCCCCATGGCTATCGCCAAAGAAACCATGCCGACCAAGGTTATCCGGAAGGTTGATGTTTGCTGTGGCATTGCGACCCTGAATGCCTGCGGTTTCGAACTTGCCCATTTTGTAGCGCCTGAGATATATTAAAAAAAATGAATTAAACTGACTTATGAATTCTTATTTGGAGATATCTATGCACGGCCTGAATCTTCGAGCCCTTGAGATATTTCGAACCGTTGCGATCGAGGGAAGCGTTTCCAGGGCGGCGATGAAGCTGAACCGGGTGCAGTCCAATATCAGCACCCGCATCAAACAGCTGGAACAGCAACTGGAGAAAAATCTGTTCCTGCGTCACAACAGAGGTCTTTCGCTAACGCCCGATGGCCAGTTGCTGTTGGCATACGCAGAGCGTTTTCTTCAATTGTCGATGGAGGCCTCCGAAGCCCTGAAGGTGGGCAAGCCGAGAGGCGTCTTCCGGATTGGCACCATGGAGAGCACAGCCGCCGCGCGACTGCCTGAAATTCTGTCGCGCTACCATGAACTCCATCCCGATGTCCAAATCGAACTGGAAACAGATACGGCCGGAGCGTTGATGGACCGTCTGCTGAACTATGATATCGAAATCGCTTTTGCCGCCGAGCCAGTGTCCTTCGATTGGGTTACCACGCGGCCGGTGTTCGAAGAACGGTTGATCCTGGTGGCTCCACAATCCTTTCCGCCATTAGAGAATAAGAGCGAAATCAGCGGCAAGACCGTAGTCGCATTTGAAGCGGGCTGTGCCTATCGCCGCTATCTTGAACAATGGCTGCTGGAAGCTGGAATAGTTCCGGGCAGTATCATGGCGGTGAGTTCTTATCTTGCCATTCTCGCCTGCGTCTCTGCTGGTGCGGGCTACGCCGTGATCCCTCAATCCGTTCTGGATGTCGTATCCACAAAGGGGCAGTTCCAGCGTTACGACCTGCCGGACAATATATCTCATATCAAGACATTGCTTGCTTGGCGTTCAGACTACAGGTCCGCAAAACTGGATGCCCTGATAGACCTCCTGCCTGCCAGCTAGGTCTCCAGAAATTTTTGCCGACCAATCGCACTTCTTGTGACGGAACAGCCGTGAGCGATAAACCAGGACCAGCCGCTCACCCCATCGCGATGCGCGCGTCACCGGGCATCGGAACCTCGATGCCGGCTTCGCTATATTGCTTCAGCTTGTTGCGCAGCGTGCGGATCGAAATGCCAAGGATATTCGCGGCGTGAGTGCGGTTGCCCAGGCAATGGCCGAGCGTATCGATAATGAGATCGCGCTCGACTTCCGCGACCGTCATGCCGACCAGCGAGCGGGACACGGCTTCGGCTGTTTGCGCGGCCTGCGTGGCCGGGTCGTGCAGAGCGCCGCCGCCGGGGGCGCCATCGGGCGCGCGGATGGCCTCGGCGTCGATTTCAGCGCCGCTGGACAGCAGCACAGCGCGGTGGATGGTGTTTTCAAGCTCGCGCACATTGCCGGGCCAGGGACTGGCGAGCAGCTGCTTGCGGGCGTCGGCGGAAATGCCTTTGCGGGCGATGCCGTTGGCCTCGGCGAATTTTTTCGCGAAATGGTCGGCGAGTTCGAGAATGTCAGTCGGGCGCTCGCGCAGCGGCGGGATCTTGAGATTGACGACATTGAGCCGGTACAGCAGGTCCTCGCGGAAGCTGCCGTCACGCACCGCCGCGTGCAGATCGCGGTTCGAGGTTGCGAGAATCCGGATATCGACACGGACCGGCGTCGACCCGCCGACCCGGTCGATGACGCGTTCCTGGATCGCCCTGAGCAACTTGGCCTGGAGGCGGGCATCCATTTCGGAGATTTCGTCGAGCAGCAGCGTGCCGCCGTCGGCTTCCTCGAATTTACCGATACGCCGCGCGATGGCGCCGGTGAAGGCGCCTTTCTCGTGGCCGAACAGTTCCGATTCGAGCAAGTTTTCCGGGATAGCGGCGCAGTTGATAGAAATGAAAGCCTTCGCCGAGCGCGCCGACTTCTGATGAACATGCCGGGCCATCACTTCCTTGCCGGTGCCGGACTCGCCGGTAATCAGAATGCTGGCGTCGGAGCCGGCGATCTGGTCGGCCAGCTTGATGACCTCGGCCATCTTTTCGTCGCGGTAGATCACCGCGTTGGAGTCCGCGGCGACGGCTTCCAGCACCGCGGCGATAAGTTCGGGGTCCGGGGGCAGGGGGATGTATTCCTTGGCGCCGGCCTGGATTGCGGCAACAGCCGCCTTGGCGTCATTTTCCACGCCGCAGGCAACGACCGGCACATGAATATGCTCGGCCTCCAGCTGTTGCATCAGGCTTGCTATGTCCTGGCTGACCTCGACCATGATGAGATCGGCTCCGCGGCCCGATCGCAGATCCTTCATCGCATTGTCGATAGCGGGGGCATGGGTCACCTTGGCGCCACGGTCCATCGCGATCTTTGTCGCGGCGGTGAGCTGCCCGTTCAAGGTGCCGATGATCAACAATCTCATGTCAGTCTCCTGTTTGGTCTCGCGCTATTCGCGCTATTCGCGCTATTTTTTTCAGCAGAGCCTCGTTCTATTCGCCCTTGATGATTTCGGTCATGGTTACACCGAGGCGGTCCTCCACCAGGACCACCTCTCCGCGCGCCACCAGACGGTTGTTGACGAAAATATCGATGGCCTCGCCGACCTTGCGGTCGAGCTCCACAACGTCTCCCTCATTCAGTTTCAGAAGGTCGCTGACTTCCATGTTGGTGCCACCGAGGACGGCGGCGATGTTGACGGGAACGTTGAACACCGCCTCCAGGTCGGACGCCAGGCGTGGCGCGTCGTCATCGTCGGAGTCCTGTTCCGGCTCCGGCTCCATCGCCGCGGCGGCCGGACCTTCGCCGGTGACAGCGTTCTCTCCCGGTTCCGCGGGCGGCGGCGCGCCGGCCGCTTCCTGCGCGAAATCGGTGAGTTCGAGATTTTCGCCGCCGGTCTCTTCGCTCATTGTTGATCTCCTGAACTATTCGTTCTTGTTGTCTTATCGTCACTGGCCGTGGCCGGCGCGCGGCTATTTTCCGCTGCCGTGTCATCGACTTCGACTGTCTCGGATTCGGGCTGCGGTGTCCGGGCCATGTCGCCCGACGCCAGATGGCGCCTCACGATCTCGTTCACGTTCAGCTTCAACTTTTCGAAATCGCGGGTAACGCCACCGTCAGCCCATTCGATGCGGCAGTCTCCAGTTTGGGTTTCCGGGTCACCGAGAACGATGACCTTGCCGGGAAAACCCTGCCGCGCGGCGGTTTCCTGAATCTTGTCCTGCAGGCGTTCGGCGAGCGCATCATTGACGCGGATGGCAATGTGCGGGGCCTCGCCCAGATACTCGAGGCATTTGGAAAACAGCGATTCCAGCAGCGCGGTCGGCTCGCGTTGGATCAACTCGCCGGCCAGCCGCTCGGCTGCCGTCAGCGCAACCTGTATGGCTTCGGACCTGGTCGAGCGGCATTCATCATCCAGCCGGTCGAGGATCGATCCGGCCTGCTGAACCAATTGGGCGACAGCCTGGTCCGTCGTCGCTTCGAGTGACTGGCGCGCCTCGTGCGAACCGTCGTTGCGGCCGCGCTCATACTCGCTCGCTCGCGCTGCCGCCAGCTCCTGTTCGAACTGACTGCGCAGTTCACGCTCGATGACAATTTCAGGCGGCTCGGCGTCGGGCGCCGGGGCCTCGAAGTTCCGATCGAACAGATATTTAACGGCTTCGCCCATGATTTCCCGTACTGCTCTCCTAGAAGACGAGTTCGTCTTCCGCGCTGTTCTTGGTCACTATGATTTCTCCCTTGTCGGCCAGATCCTTCGCGGTGTTGATCATCGCCGTCTGAGCATCGTCGACATCCTTCAGGCGGACCGGGCCCATGACCTCGAGGTCGTCCTTGAGGCGGGCTCCGGCGCGTTCGGACATATTGGCGAAAAAGAACTCGCGGACCGGCTCCGACGCGCCTTTCATCGCAAGCAGCAGCTTGTCCGTCTCAACCTTGCGCAACAGCGTCTGGATCGAAGCCTTGTCCAGTTTAGAGAGGTCGTCGAAGGTGAACATAAGCGTCTTGATGCGTTCGGCTGCGTCCCAGTCAGCTTCTTCAAGCGAATGCAGGAAGCGGCTCTCCGTCTGCCGGTCGAAGCTGTTGAAGATGTCGGCCAGCAGCTCGTGCGCATCGCGCTTCTGCGTCTGCGACAGGTTGGAGATGAATTCGCTTCTGAGAGTATGTTCGATTTTCTCCAGAACGTCCCGCTGGACAGATTCCATGGCCAGCATGCGCTGGACCACTTCCAGGGCGAAATCATCGGGCAGGATGGCAAGCACCCGGGCGGCATGTTCTGTCGATATCTTGGAGAAAATTACCGCGACGGTTTGCGGATATTCATTCTTCAGATAATTGGCGAGCACGTTGGCCTGAACATTTGAGAGCTTTTCCCACATGTTCCGGCCGGCAGGTCCGCGGATCTCTTCCATGATATGCTGTAAACGGTCCTGCGGAATAAACTCCGAGAGCAAGCGCTCGGTGGATTGCGACGAGCCCATCAGGGCGCCCGTCAAGGACATGCTGGATATGAACTGTGTCAGCAGCGCTTCCGATACATCCTTGGTGACGGACCCCATGCGGGACATCGCCAGGGAGACGGCTATGACTTCGTCATCGTCGAGCTCTTTCCAGATCGGATGGCCATATTCATTGCCCAGCGCCAGTAGAAGAATGGCCGCCTTGTCCACGCCTTCGAACCGGGTCAGGTCAATTGCGTCCAGCGGCGCGTCCACTTCGACCGGCAGAGTTTCAGCTGCCGCCGGGGTTTCTTGTTTTTCTGCTGCTTCTGCCATTCGATCCCGCGCTACGCTGCTTCCTGTATCCAGTTTCTGACGATCGTGGAGGCTTCCTCGGGATTGTTTTCGACAATCTCACCGACTTCGCGAAGTGCGTGAGCCTGTATCTCGCCGACAATCTTGGCCTGCTTCAGGGCCTCCGTCGCGGGGTTGTCGGGCGGTGGTTCGAGCAGGGCGTTTTCGCTATTGGGTCCATGCCCTTCCTGGTTCGGGCCAGGCAGCTCTCCGGCGCTGTTTTCCTTCCAGTCGATTGCCAGGTCCTCAAGGGAATGATCGATTTCCGGCGTAACGATGCGCCGGACCAGCGGGCGGACGACAAACAGCAGAACGAGAAGAGAAACCAGTGCAATGACACCCAATTCGGCGATATGGAAATACTCCGCCTTGGAGAAATCGAACATACCGCCTTCAGCATTGTCGGCGAGTTGCGGTACATCCGGTTTAGCAAAGCGCAAATTGGTTACGTGAACCTGATCGCCGCGTTCCTTGTCAAAACCGATAGCCGTCTGAACCAGCTTGGCGATTTTTGCCAGCTCTTCCTCGCTGCGCGGCGTGTAGCTGAGATTGCCGTCCGCGGCCTTCTCGTACACGCCATCGACCAGCACGGCGACGGACAGGCGTTTGACCCGTCCCCCTTCGACCACCTCCGTTGTGGTCGTGCGCGATATCTCGTAGTTGACGACTTCCTCGGTTTTCGAGGAGCTTTCCTGCTGGCTTCCGTTATTCGCCTCTGCATTCGCCGCGGGCAGTTCGTTGCCGACCGACACGCTGTCGTCAGACGAAGGCGTTGCCGATGCAGCCTTCTCTTCGCGCGACTGGGTCGAGCGGACGACTTGCCCGTCCGGATCGTAGACGTCGGAGGTTTCGGTGATCTTGTTATAGTCCAGTTCGGCGGTGACACGGACCCGTGCGCCGCCGTTGCCGACGACGCTGGCGACGATCGTCTCGATTTCCTGCTGCATCCGGGATTCGATCGTGCGGCTGCGTTCATCGAGTGTATCGCCCATGGGGTTGGCGTCGTCGCCGCGCCCGTTGGCCAGCAGTCTGCCGGCTTCATTGACGATCGAGACCCGGCCTGGCTGAAGCTCTTCGACGGCGGAAGCGACAAGGTGCTGAATAGCCTTGATCTGACCGCTGTCGAGTGAGCCGCGTACCGTGACTATAATCGACGCGGAGGGTTCCGCGCTTCGCTGGGCAAACAGCCGGCGTTGCGGCAGGACCAGATGGACGCGAGCCGACTGAACCCGGTCAATCGAGCGAATTGTGCGCGCAAGCTCTCCTTCAATGGCGCGCAACTGATTGATATTCTGAACGAAACTCGTTGATCCGAGGGTTTCGGTATTGTCGAATATTTCATATCCGACGGCGCCGCCGGCTGGCAGGCCATCTTCGGCAAGGGTCATGCGCAAACGCAGGGCCTGCTCTTTGGGAACGAGGATTATGGCGCCTCCCTGCCGGACCTCGTGCGGAATGTCCAAGCCTTCGAGACGTTTCACGATGCCAATTGAATCGTCGAAGGTCAGATCGGTGAATAAGACACCCATCTGCGGCTGCGAGAAGCGCAGGAGCAGAAAAATGAAAAAGCCGATGAGGCCCACGGCGACGGCGCCCATTGCCGCCAGCCGCGCAGGGCCGAGTGTTTTGACGAACTCCGTGACGCTGTTCACTTTCGTTGGTGCCCCGCGATTGCGGATGAGCGATGCGGGATTGGTTGCCCCGCGCTACCGTTGACCCGGCGAACCGCTCACCCTGTTTCGTCCCGATCGGCAAAAATTACCCACCGAGTCCTAAACAGATGCTTAACCGTGAAGGCGAAAGTGTTTCATTTTGGGAATAGTCGCGCCAAGGCAGGCGCGGATGGCAAGCCGTTGGTATCGGCGTTGCCAGCTTCGAATGAGCCGACGCGCGACCGGCGCCAGCGGTACCGGGAAGAAAAATGCCGTTTGATGCGAGGCCGGGCAGCCGCGGGATCAGGCGCGATAGTCCTGAATTCGCGTTGCCCGCAGACCCGGCAGGCCATGGCGGTCGATCGACCGCTGCCAGCTCAGGAACTCGTCTACGGTGAGCGTGTATCTTTCGCAGGCTTCGTCGAGGCTTAGCAGCCCGCCGCGAACGGCGGCGACAACCTCGGCCTTCCTGCGGATGACCCAGCGCTTCGTATTCGTCGGTGGTAAATCGGCGATCGTCAGCGGGCTTCCATCTGGCCCAATAACATATCGCACACGCGGCCTGTAATGTTCCGTCATGATACTCTCAACACGCCCCCATAACGTACAGTGGAGAATATACATACGGCCGCTTAAGATTTGCCTAAGCGCGAGGGTTAATGAGTCGGAGCATCGAAACAGGGAAATTGCCCGGTTTTCCGGGATTTTTTAGGCCTGCGGCGGCGGCGGCGTCTTAATTGATAGAATATCTTCAAGCCGGATCTTCCATCCGCCGACCAAAAGGACGGGCTCATCGCCGCTCATATCCACTCCGTCGATTACGCCCGAGGCCTCTGTTGTCGCCACCAACGTGCCGCCTTTACCGTCCTCGGCGACAATCGACAAGGTATATATCCCGTCGGGGGCCTTTCCGCCGGTATCGGTCTGACCGTCCCATGCGAACACCTGGGCGCCCGCGGCCACCGGATTGGTTTGCGTATACACCTGGACACCGGCGGCGTTGCGCACGGTGAAGTTCGTTGCCGGGCTGTCGGCCGCCAGCGACACCGTCCATGACGCCTGGCCATTCTGCAGCTGCGCGCTTGCACCGCTTGTCGTGACTTGCTTGCCGATGTAGCCGACCGCGTTGGTGATTGCGTTGGCTGCGGTGAGCGCCACCATTTTTTCCAGATTCTTGTTCAGCTTCACCGACTGTTCGACCTCGGTAAACTGAACCAGCTGCTGAGTGAACTGGTTCGTGTCGAGCGGATCGAGGGGACTCTGGTTTTTGAGCTGGGTGGTCAGCAGGGCCAGAAAGGTATCGAAATTCTCGGCGATGGATACCCGGTCTTTGTCCGCAGCGCCCAAGTTCGAAATTGCGGAGAAGGGATTGATTTCGACCATGATTGGTCCTTTCCTAAATCCGGATGTCCAGACCGCCCGATGCGGTATAGCGGCGACTCTGTTGCCCGGCGGGATCGATTTCGTCGGTGTCGGCCTTGTCTTCGGCGTTGTCGCCGGACTGTGCCGCCGCCGCGTTATCCTCGGCCATCGCGTTGCTAAACTGTCCCTGGTCCTTCAGCGAAAAACTCAAGCCTCCCTTGGAGGTATCGAGCCCCGCGTCCTGGAGGGCGCGCTCGAGGCTCTTGGCATCGCGCTGCAGAAGATCGAGGGTTTCCGACCTCTCGACGACAAGATGCGTTGTGACTTGTCCCTCCCGGGTAACATCGAGCCGGATTTCAAGACGCCCGAGTTCGGGCGGATCGAGGCGGATATCAAACCGGTTTACGCCGTTGCGCGCTTGCTGCGCGATGTGAACGGCCAGGGAATTGAGCGGAATATGGGGCGCCTGCGCGCCCTGCAGCGCTGCAGCCGGTCCTTGAACCGGCGCGCCCGCCCTCATCTGGAGGGCGTTGATGCCTGCGTCAAGGGCAGGGGAGCCCTTGCCATCGGCTTTATTGCGTTCGGCGACATGCAGCACGGTTTGGCCGGTGACCGGATTGACCGCCGTTTTGACAATCTGAGCCGATCCGGAGGACTCGCCCCGGCGTGACGATGGTTCGCCGGTCTCCGTAAATTCGGCGCGGCCGCCGCTTTGGGGATCGCCGTTACCGGCCTTCCGCGACCCGCTTTCAGGCTGCGGCCGCGTGGCATGCGCGGGTTCGGTATTTGGTTGTTGCGGTGTGCCCCGCTGTTCCGGTGGAAGCTGGGTCGGAGGCGTTTCCGCCGCACCGGGCACACTGGCCTGAGCCGGCGTGCTCTGCCCGCCGGCCTGGCTGGTCTGCGGCGGCAAGGTCTTCACCCCGGTCGCCGGCGCGGCGAACGGCAGGGCCGCGGTCTTATCCTCCGGCGTAGCGCCACCGATCGGTGCCGGCGCGGTATCGCTCTCTTCAGCGCCGGGCGTGCCGGTCTCGCCAATCCCGCCGACTTCGCCGGGCGTGCCGGTCTCGCCGATCCCGCCGACGTCACCGGGCGTGCCGGTCTCGCCGATCCCGCCGACGTCACCGGGCGTGCCGGTCTCGCC
>JAJFHO010000186.1 GCA_021775575.1 Hyphomicrobiales bacterium | reverse complement strand
CGAGGCGAAAGATAGCCAGCTCCCCTTGCTTTTCCCCGAGCGAAAGCTGCCAGGTAAAAACGACGATGCAGGCGCCGATCAGCGCCCATGTAACGACCGGGGTAATCTGGCTCGGATTGTCGTCGGAAAGCGGGAACATAGGCCGCTAGTCCGTCCCCGACCGTCCGTCGCGCTCTTCTCCGGTCGGCAGGTAGGGATGCACGGGGTCGTCGGGCATGTTGCGCAGGTCGAAATTCAGCGCCGACAGGATGAGCTGCACTCCGAGAATAATGGCAAGCGCCGGAATGACCACCGTACCGGTGGGCGCCGCAGCTTCCGCATGGGCCGACTGCCACCAGTGGTAGCCGCCGTAAAGAACGCCGAACAGCAGCAGCACTGGTCCAGTGATAATCTCGATGGAGGCGACCTGGAAATCGCGCAGGAAATAGCTGTAGAAGAGGCGTTTGCCCAGGTTGCGGAGATGGTTGCCGAGAAATGGCAGGAAGACCCGCGTGACGCTCAGATTCGACCGCTCATCCGCGTAAAGGGCCCGCATCGGGATATCCTTGACGACCGCCCTGGCGATGTTAAGGCGGAACAACATGTCGGATTCGAAGAAATAGCGGTCATGCACCTTGTCAAGCGGATACACGTCCAGCAACGCCAGATGCAGTGCGGTGTAACCGTTGGTCGGATCGAAAAGCGACCAGTAGCCGCTCGACAATTTGGACAGGAAGCTTAGCGCCGCATTCCCGAACATCCGGAATACCGGCATGGCTTCTACGTCTTCAAGATAATAGAAGCGATTGCCTTTGGTGTAGTCGCATTGCCCGGCAAGGATCGGGGCGACGAAGCGGTCTATGAGCTCGGGATCCATCTGACCGTCTCCGTCGATTTTGACGGCGATGGTGCAGCCATCCGCCCGCGCGGCGCGGTAACCGGTTTTTACCGCGCCACCGACCCCGCGATTGCTCTCGTGATAGAGCACTTTTACGCGGCTATCGGCGCATTTCTCCTCGATCAGGCGGCCTGAGCGATTCGGACAGGCGTCGTCTATGCAATAGATTCGCCATACGGATTGAGGTATGCGCGCCAGCACGTCCAGCACATGGCGTTCCACTTTATAGCAGGGCACCAGGACTGCGATGCGCGGCGCCGTATCGGTCATGACGCCCCCGTCCGCCGCGCCGGCGGCGTAACGAGCATGAGCTTCACCGGATCTGTCAGAATATTTCGGTCGAACAGGTGGCGGGAACTCGCCTCTTTCTGCGATATCGTGGCGGCCAATGCCGTGCCCCTTCCGTTTTCAAACGCCGCGCCCGACCCGTGTCCGCCGGATGTGTCGAGGGCGCGCAAATCAGGCCCAAACGGCCAGCAAAGTCAAGGCGACGCGCGACCGCGTTTGCAGAAGGGCCACGCCGGGCGGCATGATGCTGATCAGAATGGCAGGCCTTGCGAAAGTCAATACTTCCGCCTGCGCCGCGCCTTGCGGGTTCGGCTTATGATTAGTCTATTGTCTTGAACCGGCTTCTCCGCTATGGCGGGTTCGAATGGCTGGCGGCGACGGGTCGCGCAGAAACGCTGAAGGGAAATCCTTTCAATGCAAATGACATCCGACCCGGTTTACAGCGGCTTCTGTCAGCGCCGGGTTTGTGTTTGCTGTCAGAACAACGATGCGGCAGGGCTGTCCGGCCCGATACCGCCGCCAATGCACATGCTGGCCGCGCGCGACTGCCAGCCCGGACACTGGTTCGATTTGAACCTCGCTCCGCAATCAAGCGCCCGCCCGGCCAACGGTGCGCCGTCATGAACAAGGCTTACTTCTGGGCCTTGCTGTGCATGGTGGGCATTTCGCTCGGGCAGCTCATCTTCAAATTTGTGGGGAACAGGCTGAGCGGAAATTCGTTCACCTCGCTGATAACCCAGGCCGATATTCTCGCGGCCTTTTCCGCCGGCTTGGTGCTCTATGGCGTTGCAACGATTTTCTGGGTACTGGCCCTGCGGGATCTGCCATTGAGCCGCGCCTATATCTTCATGGCGCTGGCCTTCGTGCTGGTGCCGGTTGGCGCGTGGCTGGTGTTCGGCGAGGCGCTCAGCCTGAGATATTGGGCCGGCGTGTTTCTCATCGTCGCCGGGATCGTCGTCAGCGCGACCTAGGGTCCGATAGCCCGAAAAGGCTCCGGCTGATCGCGCGGGGGCGGCCATGCGGCAAAACCCGATCAGGAAACTTCGGGATTTTTCTTGCGCCGCCGCGCGGGCCCGTTCCGTGCCGTCTTTGCGAACATCTGAACGCTTATATCCGAGGGCATCATCGCAAGCAGCGGCATGGCGCCCATGACAGACGTCCAGGCAGCTATGGAATAAGCGAGCGATCGGCTGCGGTCGCAGCGAATCCGCGCCCAAAGCTCCGCCGGTTCCATCGCGGGCAGGGCAAAGCGGCACTTTTCACCCAGTCCCGCGCTTTCAGCGAGCGTGAGAAGCGTCGCCGGCGTGAAATAGGTCAGATGCGGCGAGGGATAGTCTTGCTGCCACATCCGCCGGAACGGTCCGGAAAAGCCAAGCCGGGCGGCAACGCAGGAGAGGCGATAAATTCCGCCGAGCGCGTTTGGGAAATTGATGACCAGAATGCCCTTTGGCGCGAGGTGTTTTTCGCAAGCGCGCATTGCCGCGCGGACATCGGGCAGATGTTCAAACACATCGTTGAAGACGATGATGTCGAAACCTTCCGCGCGGCCAAGCGCATCGGGGAAAAATCCGGCGCGGATGTTAAGCGTCTTGTCCGCTTTCCGGGCCATGCGTTCGTCTGGCTCCAGCCCTTGGACCTCGTAGCCGCGCGCGCAGGCCGCCTGGACGAACCACCCTTCGGCACAGCCCACATCCAGCAGCCGGGCGGGCGGCGGAGCAACCTTTTCAAGCCTGTCCAGAAGCTTTTCCGCATTTGCCTGGCGCAGAGGAGCAAAGGCGGTTTCGCGCTGCTCCCAATCGAACATCTCCTCCATCGGCGTATCGTCGAACGCCGGCTGCAGAGTGGATGCCTGCATGCCGCATGCCCCGCAGACATGCCACCAGTCGGGGTTGCGCTGCGTCATCGCCGCCGCGCAGACGGGGCATTTCACAGCTTTATGGGCCACATCATCCCGCACGAGGGTTGCTCCGGAGTTTCACCGCAAGAGTTCTACGTCATCTTCACCGCCGCGCAAGGGCTGCGAACCAGAAGGCCATCGCGACGAAAGCGGTTCCGATGATCGCGCCGATCAGCACCGTGCTATAGGACCCTCCCGAACTCCATAGAAACGCAACTGCAACGGGCGCCAGCGCGCGCAGGACGAAGGCGGGACCCGCGATTGCGCCGTTGATAGCGCCATAGGCCTCGCGGGTCAGCATCTCCGGTATCGCTGTCCCCCTGACGATGGTGAAAATTCCGTTGGCCGCGCCATAGATGACCGCGAACAGGGCGGGAGCGAGAAAGCCGAGTGAATCGAGAAACAGCACGGCGATGCCGACAGGGAACAGCAATACCGTAACCATTCCGACTGTCCGGATCGTCGCTTTTGACGCGAACAACCAGATGGCGACACGCCCCGCTACCTGCGCCGGGCCGATGATGGCAAGCGCGGCAACCGTGGTCGCGGTGTCGTAACCGCGCTCGAGAAGCAGCGGATAGAGGTGGAAGATAAGACCCGAATGGATCCCGAGATATAGCGAGAACGCAATGAGCACGCCCCAGAAAACCGGCTGCCCGAACGCCCAGTGCACGACCTCGCGCCCCGACAACGCTTCCGCTGCATCGGCTCCTGGCGGGTGCAGCGGCGGCGGATCGGACTTCGGATCGATGGTCACCGCGTAAAGCGTGACGCACAGTCCCAGATTGATGACGCCGAGTGCAATGAGGGCATGGCGCCAGCCGAAATTGTCGATCAGCAATTGGGTGAGCGGAACAAAGACCGTCGAGGCGAAGCCGCCCCACAATGTCAGCGTCGTGATGGCGCCGCGCGCATCCTCCCGGAACCGCCTCGCCACCACCGCGAAAGCCGGTTCATACAGGGTCATCGCCTGAACAATCCCCATCCCCGCCAGCAGCGGGTAAAAGGTCCAGAGGCTGTTGACCTGCGACCAGGCAATGAACAGCAGCCCGCCAATCGCCGATCCGATCGCCATGATGGCGCGGCCGTTGCCCCGGTCGATCGCCGCGCCGACCGGATAAGAGGCAATGCCGGCAAAGGCCAGTCCGATGCTGGCGGCGGCGTAGACTTCCGGTTTGGTCAGCGACAACTCCCGCCCCATCGGTTCGGCGATCAGCGGGAAGGCGTAGAAGAATGTCCCCCAGGAGACGAGCTGGCCGACGCCGAGGCCGGTGATGAACCAGTGACCTTTGTAAGGCGTCCTATTCGTCTCGGTCGTGGCTCTTTGCATGAGGGCGCTAATGGGCCGCCTGCATCAGCGCGCCGAGGTCGGCGGTCCCGTCGAGCCGGGCAATCTGATCTTCGATAGCCCTGGCGCGCTCAGGGCCGATCACCGGCGCGGTCAGAGCGTGGAATTTGGCGCTCAACTTCTGCCATTGTGCATCCTGGTCGACGGCGGGCCGGCCGACATCGCCCTGCGCAGTAAGTGTGCGCCCGTCGCCAAGCTCCAGCGTGACCGCTCCGGCGAGGCGGTCGATATCGCTCCGCCCGTCAATCTGCACTTTTTGCTCGCGCGCCGCGATGTAGCGGGGGTCGTTCGCATTGGCATCGCTATAGCTTTCGAGCGCCGCGGTATCGACGCCGTCCAGCGCCAATACCGCCAGATGGGCAATGGAGAATTTGATCTCCAGGCCCGTCTTTGGCGCCGGGATGCAGCAGACCGAGAAGTGAGTCGGGCGGATATGCAGCCTCACCGTCTTCACATTGTCGAGCGCGATCGCGTGTTTCTCCCGTAATTCGCCAATTGCCTCCAGACAGGAATGGGTGAGGTAACAGGCCGCGTGATATTTGAACAATATCTCCTCCACCGCATAGGCCCGGTTGGCGTCGCCCCGTATCGGACCGGCTGTGAAATCGGGTGCCTGGGTGGCGGCAAATCCCTGTGGCGCTTCGATGGCGGCCGTGTTGGCCGTGAACCCGCGCGCCGCCAGCCGCGCCGCGATGATGCCGTTCATCGCCGCCTTGCCCGCATGCAGCGGCTTGGTCATGGTGCCGAAATTGGCTTTGAGACCGGCGGCCTGCGATGCCGCGATACCCAGAGCGTTCGCCGTCGCGCCGGCGTCGAGCCGCATCATCTTCGCGGCAGAAGCCGCCGCGCCGAAGGTGCCCATGGTGCCGGTGGCATGAAAGCCGGCCTCGTAATGGGCCTCGTCGGACATTTCGCCCAAGTTGCAGCCGGCCTCGGTGCCGGCGATGAAGCCGACCAGCACTTCGCGGCCGCTGGATTTCAGAAGTTCCCCCAGCGCCAGCGCGGCGGGCGCCATGCACACCGTCGGGTGGCCGTGCAGGCGGCGGTTAACATCATCATAGTCGAGCGCGTGCGAGGCTGTGCCATTGACGAGCGCGGCATCGTGAGGCCGCGCCCGCGCGCCACGGCCGACGAGGGTGCAGGGGTCGCCAGGCTCGCCCGCATATTCGGCTGCCATCATCTCCACCAGAGGCTCGCGGGCGCCGGCGATCGTTACGCCGAACCAGTCCAGCAAGGCATGGCGGGCTCGAACAAAGGCGGTTTCGGGAATATCGCTCTCCCGGAGCCCGGCGATCCAGGCTGCGAAATCCGCGGTGACCGGAAAATGCTGTTCCGCGTCATGCTGTCTGGCGATGCTCATATCCGTCCTCGCGTGGCTGGGCACTTGCACAATAGGGCTGGCGCGCGGCCGGGCCATCGAATGGAAGTATTCCCTCCACCGGCCACATCTACAAGCCAAAGGGATCAAGGGCGATCAAAATCGCCGCGAGCAGCGAAAAAACCGCGAATTCATACGTTCCGCTCTGTTTTCCCGGCAGATCGAAGGGCAATGCCCGAACCGCGCGTCCGGCCCACAGAACAATGATCGGTCCCACTATCGCGCACACCAGCATCCAGAAAAACAGGTGTCTGCCGAACAGCCAGGCGATGCCGCCGGCGATCGCGCCGCAGATCACCGCGTCCTGGAACAAGTTGGCGTTTCCGGAAGGGTGCTGCTGCATGCCTTTAGCCTAAACCCGTGACCCGATCCCGTCACGATACGGATCACCGCATCCCCCTTCCGGTCATATTCCCAGCTTGACCCTTTTCCCGCACGCTCACGGTTCGTCTTGAAAAAGACAAGTTGCGGCACAGATACTTGTGGAAGGACTTGTTTTCAGATCGGGAGGCCAAGGATGGTCGAATTTGCGCTGTACCGGCACTCAGCGGCCGTCGTGGCACTGACGCTCGCATGTTTTGCCCTGTCGCCGCCCGTCAGGGCGGATGCCATTGTCGGCAAGCCGGCGCCTGAATTCACGGGCCAGACCAGCGACGGCAAGACGGTGAAGCTCGGCGACTATCGGGGCAAGACCGTGGTTCTGGAGTGGACCAATCACGGTTGCCCTTTTGTCGGCAAGCATTATGGCACCGGCAACATGCAGGCGCTGCAAAAGCAAGCCGGCAACAAAGATATCGTGTGGCTTTCGGTGATTTCGTCCGCGCCGGGCCGGCAGGGGCATGTTTCGCCGCAGCGCGCCAACGAGCTGACCGCAAGCCGAGGCGCCAGCCCGGCGGCGGTCATCCTCGATGAGGAAGGCGACATTGGCCGCGTCTATGAGGCGACCGCGACGCCGCATATGTATGTTGTCGATGATAAAGGCGTGCTCGCCTACAAGGGAGCGATTGACGATATTCCCAGTGCCAGCCACGACGATGTCGCCAAAGCGACGAATTATGTCCGCTCCGCCCTTGCGGCGATGGCCGCGGGCAAGCTGCCGGATCCGCGCGCGACCCGCGCCTATGGCTGTTCGGTGAAATATGCGCGCTAGGGACGCGATTTAGGCGCCGACGACCTCCGGCACGATGAAACAGCCGGCCCGCTCCGCCGGACGGGCACGCTCCCAGTCGATATAACAGCGTCCGTGCACGGCGCGGTCCGGCGCCATCACATTGTCGGTGAAGAAGCCTTGCCAGTTGATGTTGAGCAGCACGGTGCCGGGCTCAAGCCCCTCCTGCCAATGGATGTTGTTGCGCTTTTGCAGCGTATAAACCCCGTCGCCCGGCTCCACGAACCTGACCGGCTCTTCCCGAATTTCCAGTTCATCGCCGGCCAGGCGTCTGAGCAGCGAATATTCGCGTATCCGCGCACGGCCCTTAAGGACGATCTGGCAGCTGATAAGATTGTAGTGCGCATGGGGCGGATGGGTGTCGCCCTCATCGAGCGGGAACAGTTGCAGTTTCAGCCGGCCCGCGCCGACGGGCGCCTTGTAAAGCCGGATAACCTCATCTTTCCCGGCGAAGTTGTCGGCGAGACGAAGAGTACGCGTTCGTATCTGTTCTCCGGCTTCCGCGATCAGGCCCTGCAATGCGTTCCCTTGTGCCTCCTCGTCGTCGGGCATGGCCGCCGCGAATTGGGCGCATGACGATGCCAGCTTCCGCAAAGCGTTGCGCGCGGCATCGTCGGCCAGGATATGTTCATTATGATAAGGCGGCATCTTTAAGTCTCTGCTTATACGTAATATATGCGCTCAGCTAGCCCGCGAGACCAATCCCGTCGAATAAATCCAGGCCGCACACACCGTTGGCAGATATTGTTATTCGACATTTCCAGCGTTGTATTCCTGTTAGGCAGGTGGTCAGATTGGCGCGTGCGGCATTAGGGCGCATGAAGCGGGATATGGCGCCCATGGGGATCTGGCTATGGAAAAAAGTATCTACGATTTTATCTGGCGTTACAGCAAGCGGCAGCAATTCGCGATCACGCTGATCACGCTCGCCTCCTTCCCCTTTCTCTATGCGACGCTCGAGCTACCGAAAATCATCGTCAACGATGCCCTGAAGACCACCTCCACGACAGCTCCATTTTTCTGCGAGGGTGGCGGATTCCCGCGTGTCTGCTTCGGGATCGAATTCGACCAGGCGAGCTATCTGCTGACCCTGTGCGCCGTTCTGTTTTTTCTGCTCATGGCGAACGCCTATTTCCTCATGACGACCAACACGACCAAGAATCTGATGTCGGAGCGCATGACGCGGCGGCTTCGCTATATGCTGTATCAGCGCATACTCCGCTTTCCCCTGCCGCATTTTCAGCGCGTCTCCCAGGGCGAGCTTTCGACGATGATCGCCGGCGAAGTCGAGCTGGTCCGCGATTTTATCGCCGACGCGATTGCACTGCCTGTCTACCAGGGCGGAACATTGCTGGTCATTCTGACCTTTATGTTTGTCCAGGATTGGCTGATGGGTGTCGCCTGTATCGCGCTGATACCGCTGCAGGCCTATGTAATCCCCAAGCTGCAGCGAAAAATCAATCTGATGAACCGCGACCGTATCGAGCGGGCCCGCAAACTTTCCGGGCGCGTCGGCGAATCGGTTTCAGGCATTCGCGATATCCGCGCCAACAATACCGAGGTGTTCAGTCAGGCGGATTTTTCCAAACATCTAGATGGCATATTCAAGGTCCGTTACAGGCTGTTCAAAACCAAATATTTCATGAAGGCGCTCAATGTGTTTCTGCTGAAGATGACGCCGCTGCTGTTCTATTCGGTCGGCGGGCTCCTGATCCTCAGCGGCAGGCTGGATGTCGGTCAGCTGGTGGCGGCGCTGGGCGCTTACGCCCAGCTCACGACTCCCTGGAAGGAGTTGTTGAAATATTATCAGCGCGTTGGCGATGCCGGGCTCAAATATCAGCAACTGGTCGAGAATTTCGAACTGGGGTCTCTGTTGAACGGAGATATATTGGAGCCTGACACCGGAGAGGCGGAGCCTCTCGCCGGATCACTCAAATTCGACAAGCTGACGGTGTCGGATGAGGATGGCAGCAAACCGCTGGACTCGGTGTCGTTCGAGGTTCCGCCGGGCGGCAAGCTGGCGATCGTCGCGGGTGATACCGGCCGCGACCGGCTTGCCCAGATC
The DNA here is from genome assembly GCA_021775575.1 of Hyphomicrobiales bacterium. GTDB lineage: Bacteria > Pseudomonadota > Alphaproteobacteria > Rhizobiales > Methyloligellaceae > JAJFHO01. The sequence continues at coordinate 27,852 of JAJFHO010000186.1, read as the reverse complement.
ATGACGCGCCTGACCCAGCCGAGTAGCGGGCAGGTGTTTGTCGGCGGCCGCAATCTGGCGCAGGTCTCCGACAAGGTTCTCGGCTCGCAAATCGGCTATGCCGGAGCGGAGACCTATATTTTCGAAGGCTCGATCGGCTACAACTCGGTTTACGGGCTGATGCGCGAAATTCCCGGCAATATCGGCGAGTATGACCCGATGGAAGCCGCGGCCTCCGGCAACAGCCCCTACGACCGCGACCAGGACTGGACGGATTTCAAGTCGGCAGGCGTTTCGAGTGTCGAGGAATTGCAGGACTGGTGGTTCAAGATTATCCGATCCGTCGAGCTCGATGAGATTGTCTTGCAGCATGCCCTGAACGCGCGTGTGGACGAAACCCGGACCCCGCACCTGCCCGAAAAACTGCTGGAAGCCCGCAAACATATTGTTGCCCGGCTCGAGTCGGATGAGGCGCTCAGCCAGCTCATCCGCCGGTATGATTTCGACACTTTCAACGTCAGTGCGGCGATCGGAACCAACCTGCTGTTCGGGCAGCCCATGGATGATCGGCTGGCGCCGAAGAATTTCGGCACCAATGCCTTTATCCGGTCGATCCTCGCCGAAACGGGACTGGAACGGCAATTCGAGGAAATCGGATTCGAGGTTGCCGGCAATCTGGTTGACATGTTTGGCGATGGTGAAGCCGAATCCGGCCTGCTTGAGCGGCTCAGCTTTGTCGACAATGCGACAGTCGACCGGCTGGCGGGAATACTGGCCAAGGGCGAGGACGGTGGCATTGCGGCGCTGGACAAAAAAGACAGGGCCGAATTGATTTCCCTGACGTCGCGGATAAGTGTCGAGCGGCACCGGCTGGGCCATATCGACGAAGCGTTCCAGTCGAAAATCGTCGAGGCCCGCAAACTGTTCCACGACACGCTGCCCGAGGAGCTGGCGGATGCGATTGCATTTTACGAGCCGGACAAATTCAATCCCCAGCTTTCGATCCGGCGCAACCTGATTATGGGGCGGAACAATCAGCAGCGCGCCAATGCGGAGTCGAAAGTGAACGAGTTGCTGCACGACGTGATTACGGAAATGGATTTGCTGAAAGACGTGATCATATCCGGCATGGATTCCGAGGCCGGGATTGGCGGTCAGCGTTTGACCACGGCCGCGCGCCAGGGGTTGGGGCTGGCCCGCAGCATCATCAAACGCCCGAAAATCCTGATCATCAACAATGCGCTTGGCGCATATGATCGCGAGACCGTCGACCGTATCCGGCAGAATATTTTCAAACTATTGCCCGGGACGAGCGTCATCTGGCTCGATAGTGAAACCCCCAAAGCTGAGGATTTCAACGAGGTTCTCGTGCTGCGCGACGGCCGAATCGAGAAGCGTATCGTCGACGCGACAGAGCACGTCGTTGAACCGGTTGCCGCCGAAGCGGAAGAGGAGGCCGAAGCGCCCATGGCAATCCAGGCGGAGGCGGCGGCGCTGGCGAAAGTGCCGATGTTCCGCGATATCCGTTCCTCCAATCTGAAACTGCTGGCATTCGGCTCCAAGCGCGTCACCTTTGAAAGGGGCGAGACCCTGTTCCGTCAAGGCGATAAGGGCAATGCGGCCTATGTGATCCTGTCCGGTGAAGTTGACATCCTGCTCGACGATGGCACGCCGGATGAGAAACAGGTTGCGCGTCTGGGCCAGCACGAACCGGTTGGTGAGATCGCGCTGCTCGCGACGGTGCCCCGGACCGCCGGCGCCCGGGCCTTTTCCAAGGTCGTCGCCCTTGAAATAGAAAAGGAGCCGTTCCTGCAGATCATCGAGAACGACCCGAAAGTTGCCGCGAATGCGGCGCGTATTGCCAGCGAGCGGCTGGCCAATACGATGATGAGTCAGCAAAAGGCCGCCTGAGGGATGGATGTGACAAAGCGGTGGCCGGTCTGGCCGGAAGCGGTCGGACGCGATCTCGATCCGACAGTTCAGTCCTTCAAGGACATTCTGGACGGGCTCGCGGTCCTCTACCAGAACCCCTTTATCCGGGATGTCCGCGACACCGTTCTCGCCTATCCGGACTCGGCACTCGGCATCGCCCTCAACAAGAAGCAGACGGCCTGCAAGAAGTGGCTTGTCGAGGAGCTGGCGCGCGCCTGCGGGCCTGAGCTGGGGACAATTCATATCCTTGCCGGCTGGTACGGCCTGTTAGGCGCGATGCTGCTGGCGGAGAAGCAGTTGCAGGTGGAGAAACTCACTGTTGTCGATGTCGATCCCTCCTGCGAGGAAGTAGCACTCAGCCTGAATGCGACCCATGCGAAGACAGGCCGCTTCGCCTTCGCCTGCCACGACATCTACGCACTGGACTATTCAGCACTGCCCGATGGTCTCACCCGACCCGACATCATCGTCAATACGAGCTGCGAGCATCTGGCTGCATTCGACGATTGGTATGCGCGCCTGCCGGACGGTGTGACGCTGGTTCTCCAGTCGAACAATTATGTGGTGATCCCCGAGCATGTGAATTGCGTTGAAAGCCTTGAGGCCTTCAAGCGCCAGGCGCCGATGAGCGAGCTGCTGTTCGCCGGGCAGCTTGAACTTGAGAAATACACCCGCTTCATGCTGATCGGGCGGAAATAGCGCCGACCCGGAACCGCTACGCCTCCAGCTGTTCCTCCTCCCGGTCTTCGGACCGAGGCGTATAGTCGACATATTGCGCCAGATTGATATCGACTTCACCGCACATCTTGGAACAGACCTTCAGCCGGTCAGGGCCGCATTTCCATGCCTCCGGCACGGTGCGTTTGAAAAACTCGCCTTCGAGAATGGCGCCAATCGGGTGGATTTTGGCGTCGAGAAGATCCAGTCCGCCGCTGCGCAGGATGGCGCCTCCTCTTTGGGTATCCCGCCAGGACTTGTCGGAAGGATAAATATTTCCGACCCAGCAGCAGGGAAAGACATGCCCTTCGCCGCTGATATAAAGCTTGGCGCGGCTGATCGCCTTGCAGTCGATCTTGGTGCTGGTGATGTAGTCGTTGAATTTTTGCGCGTCGCCGAGCAGCGTTTGGTCGAGGCGGTCGAGTTCGGCATTGCCGAGCCGGACGTCGCTAGGCGCTTCGAGACGATAGACGATCTCCCCGCTTTCATCGCGCACCGGACTTGTCGCCGCCTTGCGGCCCTCGTCGTAAAAACGGCTTGTCGCCTTGGCGGAAAATTCATGGAAGCCCAGTTCTTGGCTCAGCCGGTGCGCTTCGTCGACCTGATGCTGGTTGTGCCTGAAGATCAGATAGGCCCATTCGGCCCGTCCGCCGCCGGCGATATAGGCCTTCGCGTTGGCAATGATCGTGTCGAAGTCGGTTCCCCGGCGATAGAGGGCGTGGGTGTCGGCCAGACCGTCTATTCCGAACACGCAATGGTCCACATGCACCGCCAGATCGCGCCACCAATCCACCGGGCGCAACGAACCGTTGGTTGCGAGCGTTATCGAAATATGCGGGTAGAGGCTCTTGAGATAGCGCGCAATCTCCAGGAAGTCCCGGGCCATGATCGCGTCGCCATAATTCCCGCACACCTGTATCCGCTTGAGGTTTGGAAAGTCGGGGCGGGGAAAGATCTTTTCGATATCGGCGAGGTAGAGCTGGGTCAGCGGCATGTTCGGATTGCGGGCGCCGCCATCGATATTGCGCGGGCATTGCGGGCAATGCGCGTTGCAATGGGTCGTAACCTCCAGATGGATCGCCCTTATGTCGCTCTGTGTATACATCCGGCCAGTTTTACCTCATTCGCGATGCGGCGCATGTCTGTTTTCGAATTTGTCAGTGGCGTATCATAGCATCCAGGCAGGATTGGCGCTTGTGGCGTCAACCCGCGGCCGCTGCCTCGCAATCATATCCAGCTAATATATCGGCCGACTTGGCGGCGCCCTCCAGATCGAAATCGCATGCGGGCACGGGCCGGCATGCATCGGCCTCCTCAATCGCCCGCAAAAGGGTGTCCGGCGAAAGTTCCGCATCGGACAGCGTTGCTGCCAGTCCGCCGCCGCTGAGCCGTGCCGCGCGCATCGCCTGCTCGGTCTCGCGCCCCTCTTCGCCGCCATAGGTGATCAGCACACTTGGCACGCGCGCGCGCAAAAGATCCGTTACCGTATTATAGCCGGCATAGGAGATGGAAAGCTTCGCTGCCGCCATCAAGGCTCTGAAATCATTACGGAACCGCTCCACGGCGACGCCATCGGGCGCGGTATGGAGCAGCCGTTCATAGTCACTCTGCGCAAGGTGCGGGCCGGCAATCAGCCGCCAGGGCGTATCGTGAAACGGCGTATCGGGCCGCGCGGCGAGCGCCGCGTCGAGAAGCGCGGGGCCAATGGCGCCGCCGCCCGTGGAGACGATGACTTCGCCGCGCGGCGTTTCGGGGCGCGGCTCGAAGGCCTCTTTGTCCGCCGCGACGAAACCTGTGTAGCGAAGCAGGCCTGCGATTTCCGGCGTTCTCGCGAATGTCTCCTCCAGCGGAACAAAGTCCGGATCTCCATGGACGAGCACGCCGTCGAAAAACTCGCGCAGGCGCGAAAGGGTTTCCTTCGTCCGGCCGGGCTTGCGGTTGGTCTGAAGAATGTCGCGTAGGGAGCACAGAACCGCCGGACGCGGGCTTCGCCCGTGCGCGGCTTCCAGCAGGGGCACCAGTTCGTATGACAGCGCGCGGCGGCCGAAAGGAAAGCTCTCGACCAGCAGAATATCCGGGCGAACCTGCCTGAACAGGGCCAGTAATTTATCCTGTCTCGTTGCGCGCCAGGCGTCGTCGACCGGCTTCCCATCTGCGTCGCGCAGATCCGTGAAGCCGCCGGGGCCGGCCTGAAGCGCCGGGAGCTGGTGGACCGCGGCGCCCCCGGGACGGAAATCCGCAACCGGCAGGCCGCCGGAGGCGATATGCACATCAAGCCCCCGCGCGGCGGCGGCCTCGGCAATCAGCTTCGCGCGCTGCAGGTGGCCAATTCCCTTGAGATACTGGACATGGATCAGAAGCCGGGTCATGCCGCCGGCCGTGTGCTTTGGTCGGTGGGCGGCAGGCCGAAGCGCCGGGCGAGCTTGGCCAGACCGGTGTGGTGAGAGAAGTCGCGGCGCACTTTTTTCAGGCCCGCTTCGCCAAGCCGCCGGCGCAAATCCGGATCGCCGATCAATTGCGCCAGTGCCGCGGTGAGGGCGCTGGCCTCGTCCGCCGGCACAAGGAGCCCCGTCATGCCGTCGTCGATCAGTTCCGATATCGCGGGCAGGCGGGTCGACAGGCAGCACAGGCCCTGCGATTGCGCCTCGACCAGAACGTTGGGAAGTCCGTCGCGGTCACCGTCCGAGGCTATGCGGGAGGGCAGAATGAACAAATCCGCACGGGCATATTGATCGATCACCTGAGCTTGCGGGCACGCGCCAAGCCATGTGATCCGCTCTTCCAGACCCGATCTGCGCGCCTGACCTTTCAGCGGATCGATCAGGCTCCCATCGCCGATATGGACCCAGCGCCAATGGGTGCCTTTGTCGAGGGAAGCGAACGCCTTCAGCAAAAGGTCGAAACCTTTTTTCTCCACCGCCCGCCCGACCGAGAGCAGCCGGACGGGATCACTCGCTTTCGTGCCGTCGCGCGCTGGCGCCCGCGCCGCCGGAGGAGAGAAGCGCTCCAAATCCAATCCGTGATAGACCAGCTCGACCTTTGCCGGTGTTGGCGTGAGTTCCGCCAAATGAGCGCAGCCCGTCCGCGTACAGGTCACGAGCCAGTCCATCTCGCCGAGTTTGGCGCGCTTTTCCCAATCGCCGATCGTCCAGATATCGCGCGCATGCGCCGAGCAGCTCCAGGGCAGGCCGGTGAGCGCGGCCGCGTATCGGGCGACTGAGGAAGGCGTGTGCAGAAAATGGGCGTGCAGGTGCGTGGTTTCCGGCGTGATTTCGCCGGCCAGCACCAGCGCCTGGCCAAAGCGGCGTGCACGGTCGGGAGAGGGTGCGCGCAGCATATCGGAGATCCAGCGTCTCAGCGCCTTCTTGAATCCCGGGCGGCTTGTCGCCTGCCTGAGCGCGCGCCAGACGCGCGGGAGATCATCGCGCAGGCGTTCCGGCAAATAGGTGACGTCCGCGCGAATCTGGGCGTGGACAGGATGTCTCTCGGGCTCGCGGGGCGGACGCAGGGAATAGATATGGATATCGAGACCGAGTTGTTCGAGACCGTGAATTTCCTGCGCGATGAAGGTTTCGGAGAGGCGCGGATACCCCTTGAGGATGAATGCGACAGTGCCGGTCACCGGCAGGCGCGCTCCTAAACCGCTTCGACGACGGCCTGCTTCTCTTCGACGCCGAGAAGGTGAGGCCGCGCCAGGTTGGCGACCTTGTCCAATCCGTCAAGCATCCCCGGCAGAAGCGTCGAGGATGGCCTGGGCTGATTGGGAAGCTCGCGGATTGCCGTCGCCATGACCGATGGATCCTTTATTCTTTCCGGATCGATCATCCGCACCAGTCCAAGCCGGCTGGCCTGCTGCGCCCGGATAAGCTGCTCTTGCCGAGGCTTGCAGCGTGGCACGATAATCGCCTTCTTGTCGAAGGACAGGATCTCGCAAAAGGTATTGTAGCCGCCCATCGCAATGACGCCGGCTGCCTCCGCCATCAGGAATTCGACATGGCTGTCGAAGGTGATGGTGTTGGCGCCCGGCAATTGCTCGATCCGCCCTGTCAGCTCTTCCTGCTGATCGGCGTTCATGAAGGGGCCGAGGACGAACAGAGGCGCATAAGGCAGGGTGGGATCGGATTCATAGGCCCGGAGCACCCAGTCGATCAGGTCATGTCCGTCGCCGCCGCCGCCGCCGGTCACGAGAATATAGGGCTCTTTCACTTCCGCGGCCGGCGTGCGCTTGACGCGTTGCGGTAGCGAGCGTTTGAGATAACCCGTGTAGCGCATCTTGTCGGTAACCTGCTGCGGTATCTCCAGATCGGTCAGGGGATTCCAGACCTCCTGCAGGCCATAGACCCAGATTTCGTCATAGAGGCCGGCCAGCGCGGGCATAAGCTGGCGCGATTCCCATTCCCGGCGCAGCAATTTCGGCTCGTCCATGATATCGCGCAGGCCAAGCACCAGTTTCGTTCCCATGCCCTTGAGCAGGTGCAGGGTCTCGGTGATTTCGCCACGCAGACCGAGCGGTTCCTTGTCGACAAGGAACAGATTGGGGTGGAAGACCTCCGCTGTATGCCTGATGATCGAGGCGCGGATCGCCAGGGTGCTCTGAATATCGATATGCAGCGCCAGCGAGGTATATTCGCCATTGTAGAGTTTGATTACGCCCGGCACACGGACGAAATCCACACGGGCCCGGAAGTCGAAACTGCCGATGATCGGGGAGCCCGACAGAATGATGATGGAAAGGCCCTTGTAGCGCTCGACCAGCGCGTGGGCGATCGCCTGGCACCGACGCAAATGACCGAGGCCAAATGTATCGTGGCTGTAAATCAACATACGCGCGCCGTCGAGCCGCTCGCTCATAACTCTCTACCCCTACCCGGCCAGAATCGATTTTCGAAATTTACCCTCTAAGGTGCTTTGCGTTCCATGCCCCCGCAACGGAACGAAAAAGGGGCATTTCGCAACCCCTATATTCGCTCAATCCTACTATGGTGAACAGACAATGACACGCACAATTTACCCTGCAAAATGGCAGGTTTCGCCAACACAGTTTGTCGAATATCTTTATGGTTAACGCGCACCGTTGAACGGCGCAAACGGGTTTTTAGTCAGCGATATTAAAGGCATGATGAGCCTCTGCGCCGACAGGTTGAGAGGCGGGCCGCGAACCGCCAGGCTTAGATTTGTCACCAAGGCCCTCCCTCCGTGCGCTCAACCGGTCCATTCTGTTCACCCTATTTCAATGCTAGGGTCAAAACCCAATCGGTTTACCGAAAGTACCGCGAGGCGGCCATGACGGACAAAATGACTCTGAGCGACGAAGTAGCCTTGGTGGAAATGACCGACGCCGCGGACGAGACGACAGCCCTCCCGCCGGCGGCATCGCGGCCGCCGAATATTCGCCTTGAGGCCTGCACCCATTGTCAGCTGAAATGTCCCGTCTGTCAGACCGCGACCGGTGAAATCCACAAATATATCGGCGCCGGCTTCCTCAAATTCGATGACTTCAGGACGCTTGTCGACGAGAATCCCTGGGTCGAGGAAGTTGAGCTTTCCAACAATGGAGAGATTTTTCTCAATCCGCATATGTCGAAAATTGTGCGTTATGCCCATGAGCATAATGTTCGGCTGACAGCGTCGAACGGTGTAAATCTCAACACTGTTCGCGCCAAAGTGCTGGAGGATCTGGTGCGCTACCGGTTCCGCCATATGCGCGTCTCGCTCGACGGCGCGTCGGCGGAGACCTATGAGAAATACCGCGTTGCGGGGGATTTCGATACCGTCATCGCCAACATAGAGACGCTGAACCGTCACAAAGAGAAGCACGCAAGCCGGTATCCTGAACTGACCTGGCAATTCGTCGTTTTCGGCCACAATGAGCATGAGATCGATGATGCGCGCGCCATGGCCGAACGCCTGGGCATGGACTTCTTCATGAAGCTGAATTGGGATGAATCCTATTCGCCCGTCCAGGATGTGCAGGCGGTTCGCGCCAAGCAGACCGACGGCGTTGCCTCGCGCAGCGAATTCAAGGAGAAATTCGGCCACCATTACATGCAGCGGCTTTGCCACCAGCTCTGGGACCAGCCGCAGGTCAACTGGAATGGCGAGATATTCGGCTGTTGCCGGAACACCTGGAAGGCGTTTGACGTCAATGCCTTCGACGATGGTCTGGAGGCGGCCTTGAACAGCGAGCAGGTCAACTATGCGCGCGCCATGGTGACCGGCCGGGCGGAGGCGCGGGACGATGTGCCCTGCACCACATGCCGTATTTATAAGATCATGCAGAAGAGCGGCCGGTATATCGCCCGGGATTGATTGTTACCGCCTGGCCGGCCCGGCTCATTCAACCGGCGTTTGCGGCCTATCCCAATATCTCGTCGACAAACGCTTCGTCGGTTGAAAAGGCGAAGTCGCGGAAATGGGCGACGGCGTCCGCGTGGGGCGACCCTTCGGGACCACTGTCGCGGTAGAGACCGAAGCGGATCGTGAATTTCTCGAATGTCGTGTTCCAGTAGTTTGTCGGACCGTTATACTCCCACACGAGAGTCCCGTTTTTGCTGATCCTGATCCAGCCGCCATCTCCCTTGCTGACGTAAATCGACAGCTTCAGGGTTATCCACTCATCGGGCGGCAGCAGCGGAAAATGCTCGCTGTCTTCCTCAATGAGGTGGTTCTCGCAGATGCATTTGCGTGTCGCATAGTCATAGGCGTGGCAGACCTTGATCTTCTCCAGATGCCGTGCGCCGCCGGTCTCCAGATAGATGCCGACAATCGGCGAGGGGTTTACGCCGTCGCGCATATTCACCTTGAACTGGGTCAGCATGTGCCGGGAGTTGATCTTCCGGTAGCCGGGATAGCGGACCCGGAAGCCATAGTGAAAGGTCCGGCCCTCAATCGCGGTGGTATCGTAAGGCGTTATATATTCGCTGCGCTCGTTGGAGAGACCGTTGACGGGATGCATGGCGTTGAGCCCATGCCAGACGGTGAGCTCCAGATAAGGGTTTTCGCCGGCGGGCTGCACGACCTGCCAGTTGGAGCGCGGTGCGCCTGGAGGCGTCAGGAACGGCCCGTGATGCTCAATCGTCGCGTTATCGAACCTGTCGACGTAGCACATGGCCTTCCGGTCGCTCATATTCGCCGCTACTTGTAGGGATCGGCGGCGTCGCGCATCCCGTCGCCGACGAAATTGAAGGCGAGGATCACAAGGATCACCGGAACCACTGGAAAAATGAGCCAGGGGTACAACGCGACCACATTGATATTCTGTGCCTCGTTCAGCAAAACGCCCCAGCTTGTGATTGGCGGCCTGAGGCCGAGCCCCAGGAAGCTCAGCGCGGTTTCGCCGAGGATCATATTCGGGATCGACAATGTCGCCGACGCGATCAGGTGGCTCATGACGCCGGGCATAAGATGGCGGAATATGACGCGGTTGGGACTGGCGCCCATGACCCGGGCCGCCATGCAATAATCCTCCTCGCGCAGCGCCAGCAGCTTGGAACGCACTGCGCGCGCAAGTCCGGTCCAGTCGAGCAGGGCGAGAATGACGGTTATGCCGAAATAGATCAGCAGCGGCGACCAGGTGACCGGCAGGATCGCGGCCAGCGCCATCCATAGCGGAATTTGCGGGAAACTCTGGAGGATTTCGATGACCCTCTGAACGAAGAGGTCGACAATCCCGCCGTAATAGCCCGCAAGGCCGCCGATCGTGATCGCCATGGTGAAACTCAGGACAATGCCGATGAGACCGATGGTCAGCGAAATCCGGCCGCCGGATAAAAGGCGCGACAGGATATCGCGTCCCAGACGGTCGGTGCCGAGCAGAAATATCGTACCGCCATCCTCGACGCAGAACAGGTGGTTGTCGGCCTCAATCAGCCCCCAGAATTTGTAGCTGTCGGCGGAACAGAAGAATTGGAGACGGTGAATCTTCGACTTGTCCTCGGTATAGACGCGCCGCAAATTCTGCATATCGAGCTCGTAATGCGTTCCGTAAACGAACGGGCCGATAAAGGAGCCGTCGTGTAACAGATGGACGCTTTGCGGCGGCATGTAGATCTGGTCGACATGCCGGGAATGCAGATTGTAAGGCGACAGGAACTCGGTAATAAAAATCGAGCCGTAAGCCAGCAGCAGGAAGACTGCGGAGATCACGGCGAGCCGGTGCCGCTTGAACCGCCACCACATCAACTGCCATTGCGAGGCGAGATAGTAGCGCTCCTGTTCGGGCGTCAGACGGGCAGCGGCGGCATGCTCGAATGGTTCCCGGGAGGTGTAATGCGGCAATTTCTGCCCGGGTTTGGGTATCTGGCGCGGTTTCACCGGCTTTGCCCCCCTTCAAGACGAATCCGGGGGTCCAGGACCGCGAGCGCCAGGTCGGACACCAGAACGCCGACGACCGTCAGCGTTGACAGGAACATCAGAAAGGACCCGGCCAGATACATGTCCTGGCTCTGCAGGGCAGAGATCAGCACCGGTCCCGTCGTCGGCAGCGAAAGCACGATCGCGGTCAGCTCGGCGCCGGAAATGATCGCCGGCAGCAGATGACCGATGTCCGAAACAAAGAAGTTCATCGCCGCGCGCAGCGGATATTTGATGAGCACCTTGGCCGGGGACAACCCCTTCGCCTTGGCGGTTGTGACATATTGTTTCTGCAACTCGTCCAGCAGGTTGGCGCGCAGCCGGCGGGCAAGACCCGCGGTGCCCGCGGTGCCGACGACGACCACCGGAATCCACAAATGCTCCAGCACTGAAACGAGTTTGCCCCAGGACCAGGCCTGGTCGAGATATTTCGGTTCCATGAGACCGCCGATCGAGGTTCCGAACCAGACATTTGCGAGATAGAGCAGGACAAGGGCGAGCAGAAAGTTGGGCGTCGCCAGTCCAAGCAGGCCGAGGAAGGTCAGACCGTAATCGCCCCAGCTATAGTGATGCGTGGCCGAGTAGATGCCGATTGGAAACGCCACGAGCCAGGTAAATATAATGGTCGCCAGCGAGACCACGATGGTCAGGAGGATACGGTCGCCAACGATATCGGAAACCGGCAACCGGTATTCAAACGAATATCCGAAATCCCCATGCAGCATCCCCCAGACCCAGTCGACATAGCGCTGGACGACGGGCTGGCCGAAGCCATATTGCTCGCGGAGAAAATTGATCTCGTCTTCGTTGACCGTTTCGCCCCGCGCCTGCAGCTCCGCAACATAGCTTTCCAGATAGTCGCCGGGCGGTAATTCAATGATCGTGAAAACGATCATTGAAATCACCAAGAGGGTTGGAATCATCAAAAGAATGCGGCGCAAGACAAAACCGATCATGGCTTGCCTCCGGCTTCACCGATATTGCGATTCTTGCCGCTCACTGCCCCGATTCTCCCCCGGTTCAAGCTTATTTGTCCGCCGCAACCGCAGCGCTTTTCTCGATCTGCTTGATCCAGAAAGTGTCAGGTTTGTAAATGCCGAAATAGGCGCCCGGGTCCCAGTTGTAAAATCCCTTCTCAGGTACATTCTGCATGTCGTTGGATACGACGATTGGCTGCAACGTCGCGTTGACCGTACCGATGGTGAACACCTGATCGGCGTTGATCTGAAGGATTTCCCGCCAGATGCGCGTCTGATCTTCTTCGCCGACAGAGCCGAGCCATTCCTTGTTGAGCTCGATCAGACGGTTGACCTCGCGAAGCTCCGGCTTCTGCCCTTTCTTGCCGCGGGTGGAAACATAAAGGCCCCATTGCGGCCACTGATACTGATATTGCTGCGTCGGCGTGAAGGCGTAAGGACTCATTTGCGCCGTGGAGCGGCCATTTCCGAAGCCCGCCCACATCGACATCAGCGCTTCGCCGGAGAAAACCCTGCTCCTGAACACTTCGCGCTGTGACGGGCGCGGGAACAGCTTAAGGCCGATCTGCCCCCAGCTTTCGCGGACCAGTTCGAGAATATCGCTTTCCTCGGTGCTCTCGCCGGCCAGATCTATGATCATATGCGCGGGCCGTCCGTCGGGGAGCAATCGCGTTCCTTCTTCGTCGCGTTTGGTGAGACCGATCTCGTCGAGCAGCGCGTTGGCCTGCTCAATGTCGAACTTCGCCCAGTTATACTGATATTCGGGCCTGTACAGAGGACTGGCGGGGAAAACCGTATTGTTGCTCTCATTCGCAAGACCGTAATAGATCACCTGATTGATCTCATGCCGGTTGACGCCAAGCGACAGGGCGCGGCGGAACCGGACGTCGTGCATGAGTTTCCGCCAGACCGGGTCGGCGGTGTTCATGTTGGGGTAGATCGCCTTATGCGACGACTTCAGAATCTGCCAGAGGCGCACGGACATATTGTTGCGCTGCTCGGCCTGCTTGAGGAAGGTGTAATGTTCAAAGCGCAGATAGCGGGCCTGCAGATTGGTTTCTCCTGAGCCGGTTCTGGCCGGCACCATGGCGACCGAACCCAGCGTAACCATGACTTCGTCCAAATAGGGCAACTGCCGGCCATTTTCATCGATACGGTAGTAATAGGGGTTGCGCTGGAACACGAAGCGCTGCGACGGCGGCGCGGTGACGTTCACCCACGGCTCCAGCATTGGCCGGTCGGGATTGTCGGCGCGGTATGGCCGATCGCGGCTGAAATGCACATCCGCCCAGTTGCGCCGGCCCTCGCTCTCGACGCGTTTGCGGATTTCCGCCGCATCGCCATACTTGTCATGGAACTGTTTGAGATAGTGCGCGGGCCGGTAGATCGCCGGTGGGCTGGAACCGGCAAGCCAGGGCAGGAAGCGCGGATTGGGCTTGGACCAGCTGTAACGCACGGTGACTTCGTCGATAACCTCGAATTTCGCGATCTCCTTGCCGACCCGCATCTGCTTGGGCGGCCCGCCCGGACGAAGCTGCTTGTTTCCCACGACGTCTTCCCAATAGTAGCGGAAGTCCTCCGCGGTGAAGGGATGCCCGTCCGACCAGCGGTGGCCACGGCGAAGGTGGAAGGTGAAAATGCGCCCCTCCTCAACATCGATTTTCTTCAAGATGTCCGGTTTCAGTTCGAAGTCGGGCGTGTAGCCGATCAGACGCGCATAGCTGTAGACGGTGATCATGCGCGTATCTTTTTGCTTGCCGAGCAAGATTTTTAAAGCGCCGCCGTGGCGGCCCGGCATTTTTCCCTCGCTGGTCATGTCGACGACCATGGCGTCTTGGGGAAGGCGTTCGGCCACCGGCGGCAAGGCGCCCGAAGCGATCAAGCTCTGCAGATAGGGCGGTTCCTTCAGCTCGGCGGGCCAGGCCGGGCTTGCGTGCAAAATGAAAGCCAGAAGGACCGCAATCACCCATGGAAACCGGCTCATTTGGGAAGGTCCTTCTTCGTCGCTCCGACCGCGACAAGTACTTTATGTTCCTCGCCCAGATCGAGAAATTCCATCTTCTGTCCGGGCGCGAAAGTGAATGGAGGGGGCCATGCCGACGGGGCCGTGCCGTCGCCGGCCTGCAGCGCGCTCAAATCGAGCGGCCGGTCGAGTTCGGCATAGGGGACGGCGGAAATAAGCGCGCGCGTGTAATGGTGGACGGGATTGCGGAACAGAACCTCGCGCGGCGCCGACTCCACGATGCGTCCCTGGCACATGACGATGATGCGGTCGGCCACATAATCGACCACCGCAAGATTGTGGGAAATGAAAAGATAGGTCAGCCCGAGCTCGGATTGCATGTCCTTCAGCAGATTGAGGATCTGCGCCTGTATCGACACGTCGAGGGCGGAAACCGGTTCGTCGAGAATGAGCAGTTCGGGGTCGAGGGCGAGCGAACGCGCCAGACCGATCCGCTGGCGCTGGCCACCGGAGAAGCTGTGCGGGTAACGGGTCAGAAAGCGCGGATCGAGCCGCACGAGCCGCATCAATTCCTGCACTTTCACGGCATGGTCGGCGCGGTCGCCGATCCGGTGGATCACCAGGGGTTCGCGGATGATATCGAAAACGGTCATGCGGGGGTTGAGCGACCCGAAAGGGTCTTGAAAAACCATCTGGATGGCCTGATTGAGTTCTCCGCCATGGTCCCGGTTCCGGGCCAGATCGACCGTGCCGCTTTTGCGGTGAACCAGTATTTCTCCCGATGTCGGCGCCAGCGCGCGCATGATCATTTTCGACAGCGTGGTCTTGCCGCAACCCGATTCGCCCACCAGGCCAAGGCATTCATGCTCCCGAATCTCGAAGCTGACATCGTCAACCGCGACGACCTTGTTTTCGGTTGACGCTCCGAAAAACCCGCCTTTGCGCGCGACAAACTCCTTGGTCAGGTTGCGAACTTCCAGCAGGGCGCGCGCGGGCCTCTTTGCTTCCTCTTTTTCCTTGGCGGCATTGTCTTCCGGCATTGGGGAAACGAGCGTCAAATCGGCCGGTGAAATCAACCGCTCGCCCGGCTTCATGTCGAAATGCGGCACAGCGCCGAACAATCCCTTCAGATAGGCGTGTTTGGGTTTGGTGTAGATGTCGTTGATCGTTCCGCTTTCCATGATCTTACCGTGGAACAGAACGATCACCTCGTCGGCCATATTGGCGACGACGCCAAGATCGTGGGTGATGATCAGGACGGCCATCCCGAGCTTGGCCTGCAGATCCTTGATGAGCTTTAGAATCTGGGCTTGAACCGATACATCGAGCGCGGTCGTCGGTTCATCCGCGATCAGCAGGGCCGGACGGCAGACCAGCGCCATGGCGATCATGGCCCGTTGCCGGAGACCGCCCGACAGCTCGAAGGGATAGCGTTTGACCGCTTTGGAAGGGTCGGGGAAACCGCACAGCGTGAGCATCTCGACAACAAGGTCCATACCCTCGCTGTGCGTTACGTCGCGATGCAGGAACAGGGCCTCGGATATCTGATCGCCGATCGTATGATAGGCCGAGAGCGATGTCATAGGTTCCTGGAAGATCACCGAAATCCGCCCGCCGCGGATTTGCTGATACTGCTTGGAATCCTGATCGACCTGGGCGAGGTCCGTCACCTCGCCCGTCTTGGCATCGGCAAACAGAATTTCACCGGCCGTGACTCTCGCAATCTTGGGCAGGATGCCCATGATCGACTGACCGATTACCGACTTTCCGGCGCCGGATTCTCCGACCAGCGCGACTGTCGAGCCCGCCTCGATGCGGAAGGAGACGCCTTTGACGACCTCGACATCCTGGTCGTGCTCCTGAAAAGCGATACGCAGGTTGCGAACCGTAACAAGGTTATCTTTCGGCACGGCCGGGGGGGCGCGCTTGCGCGACGGTCTCCTGGTGAGATTGCCCGCCGCCATGCTCATCCTTGGCGGCCTGCTGCGGCATGGCGGTTGCGGACCCGGGGGCCTCGACGTAGCAGCGAGCGGGCATTCGTCCCGCATCCGGTCATGCCGAACCCTCCGCCGGCGCAAGGCCGCGAACACGCCCGACGGCGTCCGCTTGCAGCGCGTCGGTTTCGTCCGCGTTGCAGATGACGATATGGACCCGGCCTTCGCGGCCGGCATTGATTGCCGTATGCGTGCGCCGCGCGTCCATCTCGTAAAGCCGCCCGTCGGCCGGAATGTGATGGAAGATGCCGCTTGTCGCATTCATCTCCACCAGATAGCAATCCGGCGAGGTTCTAACGGCGTAATGGTAACGCCGGGTCGAATCCTTGTGGATTGAAAGGCAGGATTTCGGCGCAAGCCGCATCAGCCGGACACGGCCATGGCGAAACGGGAGCTTGCGCAACAATTCCTCGATGGCGCCACCCCTGAATTCCTCATTGACGACTGAATAGTCGGCCTCCCGCGCATCTTCCGGCAGCCAGCCCAGGGCATCGAGAAGCGGTTCAGCGGCGCCGGGCCGTGAGGTGACGGAAAGCTGGCCATGTTCTTTCAGGAGCGCATCGACCCCGGCAACAGCGGAACGGACCGGGTCGAGATCCTGCAGGATTTCGGTCGCCTGGATCATCGGCTGTTATCCTCCCCCCTTTTTATCTGGTTTTTGATGCCGTATAGCGCAAGAGGCACGTGACTCAAGCTGCGCCGTCCATGTCTGTCAACAAGATTGCACCGAATGCCGCGGACTTGCCGTTTGAACCGATGTTTCTTTGCTATACCTGCGGCCTGCAGGCAACAGATTACGCGGCCGCGGGCATGAAAATGGGCGAGGCGCTCCTTGGAGTTCCAACCCTCGCGAAATCCCGTCCGAGCCCGGAATTCATGCTTCGAGAGAATATCAAGGCTGTCGTTCGATCTCACGATGCGATATGGCGAAGCGCAGTGAACAGGAAACGACAGGCATGGCACAGCAATTCCTAACCTCGATAACCCGCGTCTCCGACCTGGCCAGCCGGCCCTTCGACGTCGAGACGTTGCCGCGCGATGCATGGGCGACAGGCGATTATGTGATGTGCGAGGTGGTTGGGACGCCGGGTCCCCTCTACCGGGTCGAACTGGTATCGGGCCGGCGTACGCAGGTGTTGCCGGGCGACCGGCTGGTGGGTGCGCTCGGCCGTCGCGCCGCGACGCTGGAATGCGTTGGTGACTGGCGCGAGACCGGCGACGATCTCATGTTGCATCAGCTGACCGGCGCGGGCGTTTTTGGCAAGGTCGTCTCCAATTCAAGCTGGGTCGGCAAGCCGATGGAGATCGTCTATCGCGGTCATGTGACGCGCGCGGGAAAAATGAATATCGCCGACTTTGTGACGCCGGTGAAGAACAGCGGTTTCGCGATGCCGGTCGTGCTGGTCGCGGGCACGTCGATGTCGGCCGGCAAGACCATGACGGGCCGGACGATCATCCACCTGTTGAAGAAGCAGGGTTTCGGTGTCGTCGCGGCGAAACTGACCGGCGCGGCCGGGTATAAGGATGCGCTGACATACAGGGATGCGGGCGCCGATCATATCTTCGACTATGTCGACGCAGGGCTTGTTTCGACCGTGTGCGCGCGCGAGGACTTTGATGCCGGCCTGGAAACTCTGCTTGCCATGATGGCCGCCACCGACGCCGGCGTCGCGGTCGGCGAAGTCGGCGCATCGCCACTGGAACCCTATAACGGAGCCGCCGCGATCGAGCGGCTCAAACCGCATATAAAACTGACGGCCTTGTGCGCGAGCGACGCCTACGCCGCGCGCGGTTTCTGCGATATGTGCGACTGTGCGCCCGATTTTGTTACCGGGCAGGCGGCCAACAATATCGCGTCTGCCGATCTGGTCGGCAAGCTTACCGGCCTGCCCGCATTCAATCTGGCGAGCGTGGAGGGTTTGGCCGCGCTTGAATCGCTTCTGGTGCGGACACTGGCCAGAGGCGAGGACTCCGGGCCAGGATCAGGAAAATAACGGCCACCGCGCTCAGCGCGCCTGCTTGGCGGTTTTGTCCGGCGTGGTCGCCTGGCACGGCTTGCCGGTGGCAACGCAGACATGAAAATCCGAGTTGCCCTTCCGCTCGCATTTGACCGCCTGTCCGCCGGCATTGTGCCACATGGAATAGCCCGCGCCATGCTTGGTTTCAGCGGTCTGGCTCCACATTCGCAGCGCGCTCAGGCCGGCGACGCTTTCCATGAGATTGGGTATACCCTTGGCCGCGATCGGTTTTTTGCAATTGGCTTTATCCTTGGAGCCGCTGGCGGCTGATGCCGGCGTGAACAGCGATGCCGCAACAAGGATATGAAGGATTGCGATAAGCACCGATACCGGTCTCATGGCCATGTCAATCACCCCCACTACACAAGAAGACAATCAATGGCTTCGGACCGTAGATGGAGAATATTGCAGGACGATTAAGCCGGAAGATAAATGTCGATATTCCATTCCTGAAAATCGTGCGCCGTTCAGTGCGCGATCGGGCTGGAACGGTCGGACTTGCGCAGGAACGAAAAGGCCGACAGCCGGGCTTCATGCCCGGCGGCGTACGCGGCCGACGGCTTGCTGGCGCGCAGGCGTGACGCCGATACGGGCTCGGAAATCGCCCAGATGGCGTCGAAGGCGAGAATCCCGAGGCGGACGACGCCGGGAGCGGCCGCCTCGAACAGATCCAGGCTGTTGCATTTGCCGGGTTCCCTGCGCATGCAATCGCCCGACCAGCACATTTCTGTCCCGAGAATAAGTTGCTCGTGAGCATCCTTGAGACAGGCATTGCGCGCCCATCTGATATTGTCACATGCGTGCGCTCCGGCATTGAGTCCGGAGAGCGCGCCGGAGAATTCGGCAAGGGCGCCTTCGGCACTCATGTCGGCGAAGATCGCTTGCACCGAAGCATGATGTTGCTTGAGTTCGTCGCTGCGTGAAATGATCGCCTTGACGACCGGCGATTCCGGCGAGCGGGCGATGATCGAAATAGTCCGGTTCCGCGAACCGGCGCCTGTTTTATCGGCGAGCGATTCCAAAAAAAGCGAGATGAATGCGTCATGCCGTTCGAAAGCTGTGGTTTCCACGGTCTTTTTGTTGTTCCGAAGTTGAGACATCAGATTCATCGAGCTGGATTTCCTGTGGTGTGTTTTGGAGCGCCACGCGGCGGCGGTTTCTGGTCTTGATGCGCTAACACTAACTGCTGGGAGTTAAGGAAAGCTTGACCGCTGTCCCGAAACGGAAATCGTTGGGACTGGCCGCGAGCGGCAATGCCGCGGGCGGAAACAAACAATTTGAAATCTGAAAATGCGGCCGTTGTCCTGGAGGCTCAGGACGGTTCGCCGTCTTGTCGCCCGGGACCGGGCAGGGCTGGCAGGTCCTCGCCGGGCAGGTTGTAGACGGTCATCGGCTCGCGCGCCGCCGGCGTCTGTTGCGTCTTGCCATTGCCGCTCTCGCCGGCCTTGTGCGGTCCGCTGCCATTGCCGCCATTAGCCCGGCTGCTATTTGCCATGGCCGCGGCCGTCGGCCTCTCGTTCGATTCAGTTCCCAGGATCGCATCCAGCACCATCTTCGACCAGGCTCCGTCGCGGAACCTGTACAGGCGGAAGCTCCGCTCGCCGGCGAAATCGCTGCTCTGCCGGGCCAGTTTGCGGCGGACGATGAAGGTGGGTGGAAGAAGGACGCGGTCGACGATGCCTTTGCCCTCGAGACTCACAAACAGATTGGCCAGGTAACGCGCGTCCATGCTTTTCGCGCTCAAGGGAACCGCGACATAATAATCGCCGAGAAAATCGAATACGACATGCTGGAAGACTTGGAATTCCTGCCGCAGACCACCCATGTGGGTGTCGTGGAACCGCGCAAGGATCTCCGCGATAGGCCCTTCGCGTGCTTCCCTGGCGAGGTGAACGAGCATTTGGAACCGGTTGATCGGCCGGTTGATCGAAACCAGCAGAATGCAGAAGTCGACAAACAGCGCGATGAACAGCGGGATATAGTCGCGGTTCCCCAATCCGGGATTGAGGCTGAGCACGTCGGTATTGCTGGCCTGCGGCGGCTGCTGCACGGAGCGAACGGCTCTTTTCTGCAGCTCTCTCAATTCTTCCGGTCCCGGCGGCAGTTTGAACTGCACGGCGCCGATCATGGTAACCGTCAAGCGGCGGAACGCCTCGACGATGGCTTCCGATCCTTCCACCGCGGTGACATCCGGCTTTTCAATCTCCGGAAGCCGGTCGATGGCCTTGACGACGCCGCGCAGCGCGCTTTGCAATTGCGGGTCGGGGCAGGCGAAGGTCGTGCCGCCGTCGCTGAACGTCGTCTTCTGCGACCGTTCGGCAAGCCGGTCGCGATGTTCACTTAGTTGAGGATCGGCCCGAAGTGCATTGAAGCGGGTGATTGTGAGGTCGAGCTTGCGGTTCAGCGCACGCATGAAATTGTTACGCGTTCCCGTCGCCGGATCGAAGGTCGAGGGGTCGTTGCGAATGATCATGGTAAGGTCGCCGGCAAGCGCGTCGAAGTCGGCCTTGACTGTCTTCGACCGGCCGCCAATGAATTCGGAAATGAACGCGAAATCCCGTGCATCGGCGTCGCGCAGGCGGCGGCGGGGACCGTCGCCCGGTCTGGAGTTGGGGCAGGTGTTGCCTTTTTCGCGCTCATCCACCGCCTTCTGTTTCGACAGTGCGGTAAGCGTGACAAGTGTTTCCTGGAGCTGATCGAGCTGGACCTGGCTTTTCTGCAGCGAGCCCTGGACATGGGCGATTGCGGTTTCCGCCGACCGGGTCGCCTCGGCGCGGGATTCCAGGAATTTCCAGTAGAAGCCAAAGCCGAAACCGACCGAAATAAGCGTCAGGAACACATAACCGAATATATAAAGAGTGCGCAGGCCCCAGCCGATCGGCGAGAATAGCGTGTCCAGAATATAGATGATCATCGCCATCAGCATCGCGACCGCGAAACCAATGGCGATCTGGTATTGCAGATCGATCGGGCCGGTGTTGGCGGCGATCAGCTCGATCATTCCGGAGTAGGTTGCAAGCCAGGAAAGTGCCGCGAGGCCCAGAATCAGAAAGATCTTGATGAAGCCGGGAAAGGCCGAGCGCAGGCGCTGCCAGCGCTGGGTTCCATTTTCCAGAGCGTCGACGGCGCGGTCGAATTTGACCCCGCGTGGTGGTGTGCCGGGAAGCGTCATGGGCGGTTCCGCAGGCTCCTGTAGCAATCGGAGGCAGCTGGATGGCGATCTGGTGCGCCCTCGCAACCGGCCCCAAGAAAATTATGCTGTCGCGCGGAAACCTCGCGGTTTCCCGGTTGGCGCCCCCGGAGCCCAACAGGATTAATATGGGCGCGCGAGGAGGGAAGCGCAAATCCCTCCCGCCGCGGCCAATGCTCTGCATACGTCATATCTGCTGCCCCGGCATGGCCGCCCAGCACGGTGCGGCGACCTTTTTTCATATTCAACGGCTTAACCCCTCGTTAACCGTCGCTTGTGGGGTTAAGGCACTGGCAGTCTTGTCTTTTTTTTCTTTTTCAACGGCCAGTCCAGCAAGGTCCTCAAGCAGCGCCCGCAACAGCGGCTCGGTCAACGAGCCCGCGTAAAGATCGCGGCCCCAGGGCAGATTCGGGTTTCCCGTACCGACGAGAATGACGTAGGAGTAGGCGGGGCCGCTTTTGAATTTTATGCCGCCCGCAACCCACAGATCGACGGTATCGTCCGCATCGGGAGACAGTGCGCCCGTGCCGCGCGTACCTGTCTTGGCGAAGTGCAGCGCTACGTCATCGCGTTTGGCCGCGCACCAGTCGGAGATCCGGCGCAAGGTCCCGTAGCGGTAGCAGATGGGGGCGGAGAGCAGGGTGGCCAAAAGTCCGCGGGCCTCGGCATGAACCGGATTGGGGGGCGGAGCGGGTGCCGGCCGGACAATCGCGCGCGCTGCGTTTGCGCTTTTCGTATGGTCGATACGATGCAGCAGGGATGGCGGCTGCGCGCCGCCGGGGCTCTTGTCGCCGGCGGTCAGTGCCGCGAGGACGGTTCCGGCCATCGCGTGCACAGTGCGCGGGCTGGCAGCCACTTGGCCGACCGTCAGGCTCTTCGCCAGCGCGGGCCCGTTGTCGGGAAGGGTGAGCGAAAACTGATTGACGATGCGGCGCAGTTTGCGGCCGGTGATTTGCCGCATCCGCCACTCGATGGGCACGTTGAGAGAACAGGCGAATGCGACATCGGCGCGGCGCAGCCGTCGTTCACGGCCCTTTTTGCAGGCCTCCAGACCGCTCGCCGGCGCCGCGACGTCGAGATAGCCGCTGTCGGGTGCATCGGACCCCTCATTGGCGATCGCGACCGCCGCCGCCATTTTGGCGACCGAGGCGATGAAGCGGCTCTCGCGTGCCGGGTTATATTTGCCCGTAGCGGGATCGCGGCCCAAAGCGGAGCCAAAATAGGCGGCTGTGTAGTTGCTTTCGAAATAACGCACGATTGCGCCTGAACCGTCGGCCGCGGCGATGACGATATCGGGGATGCGCGCATCGCTTGCGTTATCGCTGGTGCGTATTGACCTGACATCGAGCGAGTAGCGCGGATTTATCCGTGCCTGGAACCTGTTTTGAATGGTCTTAAGCCGATCGAGAATCCGTTCGCGAAAGGCGAGATTTTCCGCGACGTTCAATGAGAGTTGCACGCCGCGTACATGCGACCGCCAGCCAAAGCCGAAACGGTCCCTTATTTCGCCGCGCACGCCATATTTCGCGGCCGGGATCAGGGCATTGGCGCGGCGCACCGGATTGGCGCCCGCGGGTCTTGCGGCGTCGGGCGCTAGCTCGGCCAGTACAGCCGCTATTTCAACCGGTGTTTTGGGGTCCGGCTGGCTATCGGCCATCTCCTCAAGCGCAGCGACTATCCGCTCGCGCTCCGGCAGGTCCGTGATCAGGGCGTCCGCGCATTGGCGCGCACGGGTGCCGGCGACGCGTTTCCAGCTCGCCAGGCGATAACGGTTCAGTCTTTCGCCGCCCTCAAGCAGAATGATCGGCTGGTTGACGGCGGCGGCAAGGACATATTGTTCGGCAGCGCCAAGCTCGGCGGAGGGTTTGCCGAACACGATCAGGCTGGTTTGCTCGACGCCGTAGAGCGGCGCGCCGCCGGTCCGCTGGGCCAGTGGAAAATGGTTTGCGGCCCAGCGCTTGAGCGGCGTGATGTCGCCGCCGCGGGTCAATTCGCGGTGGATCACCGGCGCCAGCCACCATTCCTTGAATTTGCGTTCGATTTTGCCAAGCGCGCCTTCGCTTGCGCTAGGCGGCGTCTTGAAAAAGATGCGGGCGAGTTGCATCGACAGGGTCGAACCGCCCGCGCCCAGCTTCAGGCTGCGCGCCTCGATGGAGCGACGCAGGGTGCTGACAGGGATTTTGAGATAACCCGTCAGGTCGATGCCCCACGGGTTGGACACGCTGCGCAGATGGCGGTCCTCGTGGAAAGCGAGGCAATTCCAGTAATGCTCCGGGATCACGCTGACATGCAGCGACTTGTGGTCCGGGTAGGCAATATAGCCCGGCAGCTCGATCGGCTTACCCGTATAGTTGAAATCCTCTTGGCTATCGAGAATCGGATCGAGGATCCCGACGAAACGGCCTTGGGTGTCGTAGATCGCCGTACCGAGCGAGCGTTCATTGGCGTAGGTCAGCGCCTTTCCAATCCAGGTCTGGCCGACCAGGCCCCAGAAAAAGGCGAAGGGATAGACTAGAACCAGGCCGAAGATGACGTAGCCGGCGGCGAACCCGGTCAGGATGCGGAACCGGCCGAGTCTTGGATTGAATATCAGTGCCGAGAACAAAAGGCGGAGGGCGCGGATCGGTGCCGCGAGCAGCAACTCGATGAGCCGGGCGCAATAACGGACAATGTCAAGCATCGCGTGGCACTACCGCCTGAACGTGCGAGCGCCCCCGCTCCCGTCACTTACCAGACCCTAATATGCGGTTTCACGCGCGAAATGGAAGAGATTTCACGAAATCGTCAGGCGGACCCAAGGGGCACCGGCACCTTTTGTGCGGGTTTACCGGTGCCCTCTATATGAAGCGGGTCTGTTGGCGCGCCAAAGCAACGATACGTGTCTCAACGCACCGCGCTCCTTTTGTCCCTGCGCCGTGACTGGGGCGGCTGATAGGCTATGCGCGAATGGAATTCGCAATAAGGTATGCCCTGATCCGACGATCTGCCGCAAAAATGAAAATCACTGTCGCCGGGATCGCCTATCGGCCAGCGGCACATGCTTTCCTTCAGCGTCAGGATGCTCGCGCGCTCGTTAATCGGAATCACAAGCTCCTCGATTTGAGCCGATACAAGCTCCGGCTCGGCGTCTGGATCAGCGTCATAATAAGCCTTCAGGGCCAGATTGCCATGGGATCTCAGGCCGCCGCTCCCGCCTCTGCTCGTTGTTTTCGGCGCGGCCCTGCGGCGCGGACGCGATGAATTCGCACGCGATGTCGTTGTTCGGCCCGAAAGCCCCAACCGGTGCACCTTACCTATAACCGCGTTGCGAGTAACCCCACCAAGCCGGTTTGCAATCTGGCTTGCGCTCAGGCCTTCTGCCCAAAGTTTCTTCAATATATCAACACGTTCGTCGGTCCACGCCATCTTATTTAGTTCCTCCACATAGTGTCGCTGGCCCTCCAGGCTGAAGCGACTCGGAATCCATCCGCATACCGCGAAGCGGCAATTGCGATTATGCAAACGCTTTACGTGAGGCCGCAGCCGACTCGGTGAGAGACACTGACAAAAATGTCGTGGCCGACTTCCTGAACGCTACAATATCCTGGAAAACTACGGCAAGCGCCCGTTCTACATGCCCGCCTGTTTTCCACGGCTAATTGAGATTCTGCCACGACTGTCCCCAGAAAAGAAAGGGGCAGTGGACGAATTTTGTAAAAAGCTTGGAAGCTGAGGCGCGATTGACACACTCCCGTGAGACTCTACAATCGCGTTCATGTCGCCGCCGGTCCGGCGGCTTTTTTGGTTTTTTGAGCTTTTTGGGCTTGTGAACGGAAAAAGATGCCCCCGATGTCCGCGGTGATGCCGACTTATGCAAGAACCGACCTCGTTTTCGAACGGGGCGAGGGCGCGTGGCTGTTTACCGCGTCGGGCGAGAAATTTCTCGATTTCGGCGCCGGTATCGCCGTCACTGCGCTTGGTCATGGCCACCCGCATCTGGTCGAGGCCCTCAAGCAGCAGGCCGATGCCCTGTGGCATACGTCCAACCTGTACCGGATTGCCGGTCAGGAGCGGCTTGCCGAGCGGCTCGTCGGGGCGAGCTTTGCCGACTGCGCCTTTTTTGCAAACTCCGGCGCCGAGGCGCTGGAATGCGCGATCAAGATGGCGCGTAAATATCAAAGCGCGTGCGGCGCCCCGGAGCGCTACCGGCTGATCACCTTCGAGGGCGCCTTCCACGGCCGTACTCTGGCAACCATATCCGCCGGCGGCAACGAGAAGCATCTGGAAGGCTTCGGGCCTCCGGTCGACGGGTTCGATCAGGTGCCGTTCGGCGATATCGATGCGGTCAAGAAGGCCATAGGCGAAGAGACCGCGGGAATTCTGATCGAACCGATACAGGGCGAGGGCGGTATCCGCACCGTCCCCTGGAGATTTTTGCGCGAGCTGCGCGCGCTCGCCGATGAAAAAGGCCTGCTGCTGCTGTTCGACGAAGTGCAGACCGGCATCGGGCGAACCGGCAAACTCTTTGCCTATGAATGGAGCGGTATGGCGCCCGATATCATGGCGCTCGCCAAGGGGCTTGGCGGCGGCTTCCCGATTGGCGCGTGCGTTGCGACATCACAGGCCGCAAAGGGCATGACGGCGGGAACCCACGGCTCGACCTTCGGCGGCAATCTTCTCGCCGCCGCAGCCGCCAACGCGGTATTGGATGTTGTCCTCGAGCCCGGTTTTCTCGATCATGTGCAGGCGGCGGGTCTGCACTTCAAGCAGAAACTGGCGGCCATTTGCGACGAAAATTTCGATGTCGTTGAGGATGTTCGCGGCGAGGGATTGCTGCTGGGGTTCAAATGCCGCGTTCCCAATGCCGATGTGGTTGCCGCGGCCGCGCGGCAAGGCTTGCTCACGGTTCCCGCGGGCGAGAATGTCGTGCGCCTGCTGCCGCCGCTGATTGTCTCCGACGCGGAAATTGACGAGGCCTGCGGGCGGCTTTCCCGGGCCCTGGCTGAACTTGCGCCCGCCGCGCGCGCGGCGCGTTGATTTTGCAGGGAATGGACCGGCTATGGCGCTCAGGCATTTTCTCGATATCGATCAATTCGACACCGCGTTTCTGCGCGGCATTCTCTCTCGCGCGCGAGATATGAAGGCAGCCGGCCGGGCCGGTGAAGGGCAGCGGCGGGTTTCTTCCGATACGGTGCTGGCGTTGCTGTTCGACAAACCCTCGACCCGAACGCGCGTCTCTTTCGACGTCGCCATGCGCCATCTCGGCGGCCAGACGATCGTCCTCAACAGCGGCGACATGCAGCTTGGACGCGGCGAGACGATCGGCGACACAGCCCGGGTGCTTTCGCGCTATGTCGATGCCATCATGCTGCGGACAGGCGCCCATTCCAATTTGACCGAGCTGGCCGCCAATGCGGATATTCCGGTGATCAACGGGCTCACCGACAATTCCCATCCCTGCCAGGTGATGGCCGATATCCAGACCTTCGAGGAACATCGCGGGTCGGTCGAGGGATGTTCGGTCGCCTGGGTTGGAGATGGCAACAATGTCGCCAATTCCTGGATTCACGCGGCGGTTCGCTTCGGTTTCGAGTTGAGAATCGCCTGTCCGGCGGAATTGGCGCCGGGCGAGGACATTCTCGGCTGGGCCGAAAAGCAAGGCGGATCGGTCAGGGTATTGGATGATCCCGGCGCGGCTGTGTCCGGCGCACACGCCGTTGTCACCGATGTCTGGGTATCGATGGGCGACGACGAGCCGGAGAAACGCAAGGCGCTGCTTGCCCCCTATCAGGTCAATGCCGCGCTGATGGCCAAGGCCGGGACCGACGCCGTTTTCATGCATTGCCTGCCGGCCCATCGCGGCGATGAAGTGACCGCGGAGGTGATCGACGGACCTCAGTCGATCGTATTTGACGAGGCTGAAAACCGCCTTTACGCGCAAAAGGCGATATTGGCCTGGTGTTTCGGCTTGGCGTAAGGAGACAATGAAAGAAGCGGAGAAAACCGTCTTGGGCGACGCGGCGCCGGACGATCTGATCCTGCCCTTTCAGACCGACAATGCCGGCGCAAGCGGCAGGGTTGTGCGGCTGGGAGGCGTGGTCGACGAGATTCTCGCTCATCACGATTATCCCGAGCCGGTGTCGAAATTGCTTGGCGAAGCGGTGGCGCTGACCGCGATGCTCGGCGCCGCGCTGAAATTCGACGGCACCTTTATTCTCCAGACCAAGACCGACGGTCCCGTTCATCTGCTGGTCGCCGACTTTACCTCGCCGGGGAAATTGCGCGGCCATGCCGCCTTCGACCGGGACAGCGTGGCGGCGCTGCAGGAAGCGGAAGAAGCGACGCCGGAAATGCTGCTGGGTAAGGGCCATATGGCGATGACCATCGATCAGGGCGCCGATATGGAACGCTATCAGGGCATTGTGCCACTGGATCATTCAGACCTGAATCAGGCCGCCGACACCTATTTTCGCCAGTCGGTCCAGCTCGACACGTTCCTGCGTGTCGCCGTTGCGCGCCATTACACTGGGTCAGCCAACGGCGGGGAGGGCGCTTGGCGATGGCGTGCCGGCGGGCTGATGATGCAGAACCTGTCGCGTGAGGGCGGGCAGAGCGGCGTCAGGGTCGATCTCGACGCGCTGCCTGGCGATGACCGGAATCCGGAAGACTGGAACCGCGTCCGCATTCTTGCCGAGACGCTTGAGGATCAGGAACTGGTCGATCCGATGCTGGCGCCCGAACGGCTCCTTTA
>JAJFHO010000185.1 GCA_021775575.1 Hyphomicrobiales bacterium | reverse complement strand
GGAATCCGCTGGCGGCCATTCGCTCATCGCTTCATCTGGCCATCCAGAAAACGAAAGATCTGGAGTTGGGAATCGATCGTTCGCTGGAGCGCGCGGAGCGCAATGTCGTCCGTTGTGACGGCATCATTACCGATCTTCTCGGTTATGCCAGTGAGCCAATTTGCGATGAGGAACAGATTGGGGGAGACGACTGGCTCAAGGCAACTTTGAGTGAGCTGGAAGTTCTCGAAAATGTTGAATTTGTAAAAAGATTCAGTGCGCCGAAGGCACAGCTGGTCATCGCTCCGGAACGCATTCGGCAGGCAGTTGTCAATATTGTCGAGAATGCCGTTCAGGCTCTCGCCGATATGCCGGAAGACAAAACGCGCGTGCTGATAGTCCGAACGGCAATCCACGCGGAACGCTACACGGTTATCTTTGAAGACAATGGACCAGGCCTGGATTCCGACACGGTCGCAAAAGTATTCGAGCCACTATTCTCCACCAAGAGTTACGGCTGCGGCCTGGGACTCGCGACAGCCAGGAAAATCATTGAAAAACATGGTGGCGCCCTTCGCTTCGAGAGTGAGGTTGGCGTCGGCACGAAGGTTACGATGAGCCTGCCAGAAAAGCGTGCGCAAGAAAGGGCGGCCTGATGAAACAGCTTGAAATTCTGGTTGTGGATGACGACCAAGATGGAGCCGACGGTCTCTCCGAAGCCCTGGAGCATTATGGCCATAAAGTCACCACCGTGTATGGCGGCCAAGACGCCGTTGAAGCATTCCGGCATACCGGTTTTGACGTGACATTCATGGACGTCATGATGCTTGGACTGAACGGCGTGGAAAGTTTCCTTGAAATCAGGAAAATCAAGGCGGATGCAAAGGTGTACATGATGACGGGATATAGTGCCCGTGATCTGCTGGAAGATGCTGTCGGTCACGGCGCGGCCGGCGTCTTCCATAAACCCTTCGCCATTGAAGACGTGCTCGAGAAAGTAATGGAGCCATACGCATTCTGATCATGCGGGCCCTCCCTCAAAGCGAGTATCGAGCATGACTTGTCAGCAATTATCATCCGTTCTGGTTGTCGATGACGACCCTCTTTTGTGCGAGATCGCCGAATCCTATTTTCGGAAGGCCGGCGCGGCGAATGTAGCGGTTGCGCACAATGGTCGCGAAGCGCTGAAGATCGTCGAACAGCGCAGCGACCCCATCGATTTGATCCTGCTCGATCTGAAAATGCCGGTGATGGACGGTATCCAGTTCCTGCGCCACATGCACGAGCGCGAACATCAAGGTGCAATAGGCATCGTCAGCGGCGAAGGCGCGGCAATATTGTCCCTGGCTATGCAGCTCGCGGAGAAACACGGCCTGAACGTCGTGGGGTCTCTCTCAAAACCTCTCGACGCAACGAGACTCGAAGAATTGATTTCCGAACCGAAAATGTCTCAGAACACCGTTTGCAATAGCCAGTGGGCCACCTTAACCGCGCGTGAGCTTGAATTCGCTCTGGGACAGCAACAGATCATCGCTCACTACCAGCCACAAATCGACGTCGCGACAGGCGCTCTATCGGGCGTTGAGGCACTTGCGCGCTGGATGCATCCAGAAAGAGGCTTGATCCCGCCCGGGCTGTTTATTCCATTGGCGGAAGACAACGCGTTGATGCGGCTCCTCACCGATCAGATGATCAAAACCGTAATAGGGGAAATCGGGACTCTGAACGATGTTAGCCGGGATATGACCGTGTCGATCAATATCGGCGCTACGGTTTTGAATGATACGGTTTTTCCGGACACTGTGGCCTCGATAGTTGATGGGTGTGGCCAGGACAGATCCCGGTTCATTCTTGAATTGACCGAGAGCAAGCTGGTGCAAGATTCAACGGATTCTCTGGAAGTCCTTGCCCGTCTGGACCTTGCGGGGTTCGAGCTGTCGCTTGACGATTTTGGCACCCAATTCTCAAATATCGAACAACTCACGAAATTCCCGTTCAAGGAGTTGAAAATCGACCGTGGTTTCGTTCAGTCAGCGGCTACGGATGCGCGATCGAAAGCAACGGTCGAATCATGCGTGTCGCTTGGCAGGCAGTTGGACATGCGCATCGTCGCGGAAGGCGCCGAAACAGGCGAAGACTGGAATTATTTGACAGGCCTTGGCGTGGACATAATCCAAGGATTTTGGATCGCCAAGCCCATGCCGATTGACACTCTCGTATCTTGGGCCGGGGCCTATCGGACGGGAAATGTCCAAGGCGAAAAAACTGCGTTATCCTGAGCCGCAGGTCGGTTTGCAGGATACCTGCCATTGGCGTGCAGAAGTTCATGGCGTCGCTTGCAGAGGATCTGCTTGGTCGAGAGGAGTGGATCATTCTCCGCAAACCGCAGCTGCTCGTTCACGAATACACGGCCTAGTCCAGCTCCACGCTCAGCCCGCCCTCGCCGATCCGCCCGTTGAGGGCTCCCGGGTCGGTGAGCACAAGCGCGCCGCGCGTTTTCTCCAGCAGGCACTCTCTTTCAAGCACATTGATTTCGCGCGAGACGACCTCGCGGCGTGAACCGATGCGCTCGGCCAGTTCCTGCTGCGTCGGCGGCGGCGATACGCTGCGCTGGCCGTCATGGCCCTTGCGCGGGCGCGACAGGCGCAGCAATTCCGCGTAAAGTCGTTGCTTCGCCGTCAGATAGGCATGTTCGGAAAGTTTCCGGTTGAGCATTCGTATCCGGCTCACAAGGCTCGTGAGCACGGCGCGGCAAACCTCCGGCTCGCGCGTCAAAACATCCATGAAGGAGGAGGCGCGCATAGTGGCAATGCGCGAAGTCGCAAGTGCGGTCACGCTGGCCGAGCGCGCCATGCCGTCGATTGCCGCCATCTCGCCGAAAAAACTCCCTGGCCCCAGCTCGCCGAGGATCACATCCTTACCCGTTTCGGCCCGGTGAATCACACGCACCGCGCCCGATTGGACGAAGAGTACGTCGGTCGAACCGTCGCCAATATCGATGACAAGTTCATTTCCCGCATAGTTCCGCCATTGCAAAGCGGAAGAGAAGTGCAGCCGGTTCTCTTCGCTCAACGATGAGAACAATTCTATGTCACTGATTTCACTCATTTTTCATGACAATAACAGGCAATATCGCAATCCGCATCATCGAAGTGTGACGGAATGCACATCGCCAATAGCAACCAGTCCCTATCTTACAATCATCGACGGACACAAAGGACACTGACCAGCCTGATTGACTTGATCCATTTTCCCCCAACCCTCCTCCACCAAAGCCTGGCGTCTCCCTCCTCCTCCCGGGAGGCGCCTTTTTTTGCGGTTACGAAGCTGAAACGAGCGGCTCCAACAGGCCGGGCTCATCAAAACGCGGATTGTTGACTTTC
Source organism: Hyphomicrobiales bacterium (assembly GCA_021775575.1). Lineage (GTDB taxonomy): Bacteria > Pseudomonadota > Alphaproteobacteria > Rhizobiales > Methyloligellaceae > JAJFHO01. The sequence continues at coordinate 16,275 of JAJFHO010000185.1, read as the reverse complement.
GGGTGCACCTCGACCGCCTCCAGTAAACCGTCGCGGGCCGGGCACAACAGCTCCTGAACGTCACCCGCCGGCACCCGGTCGCAGTCGAGCCAGGCATCGAAATCTTCTGAATCGAGAATAACCGGCATCCGGTCGTGCAGCGGCGCAACCTCCCTGTTGGCACTCGTCGTCAGGATCGTCGCGGAGACGATCTCGGCCCCGTCCGCGCCCTGCCAATGCTCCCACAGTCCGGCCAAACCGATCGGGTCTTCGTCTGCGTCGGCGCGGCGGATGTGGAATGGCCGCTTTTTTCCCTTCGGCCCGGTCCATTCGAAAAAGCCGTCCGCGGCGATCAGGCAGCGCCGATATTTCATCGCCGCGCGAAAGGACGGTTTTTCGGCCGCCGTCTCGCCTCGGGCATTTATAAGTGTGGAAAACTCGTTCGGATTTTTGACCCAGGACGGGATCAACCCCCAGCGCATCAGAAGAAATTCGCGGCCCCTCTCCTTCGTCTGGCGGATAACGGGTATGGGTTGCGTCGGCGCAATGTTGTATCGCGCCGGGAAGTTGGGCTGGTTTTTGTAACCGAAATAGGAACGCACTGCGTCGGGCGGCATGGTCTGGCTGAAGCGGGAGCACATCGTATGATCGTCTCAAGTTCGGAACATCGACAGTAACGACAGAGGCTGCGAATCGGCTACGCTAAGCTCATCATAAGGTAAGCCTTTCTAAATCTTATCGGAACAGATTGGGACAAACTGCCAAGCCGAGCAAAGAAGCAATGTCCGAATCCGCTGCTCACCTTCACCTCATTTCCAACAATGACGGCGCCCACCGCCAGCAGGAAGTCGCCCGCCAGTTCCGCGAAACGATGGCCGAGCATATTCGCGCCCATACCGAAGGCACGAATGTGAATTCGAAAACGTTGCTGGCGACGGACTATCTCAATCATTTCAATGAAGCGATCATGCTTCTCGAGATGCTTCCCACCGCACCGGCTGAACTGGCCGCCGACCTCGCGGGTTGGCGCTACGAGTCCTACGAAGAGCATTTTCACGAGTCCGGGTTTCGCGACAAGGCCCTTGCCATCGCCGGCTACAAGCACTGCCCGCCCGACATTCGCACTGCCTTCGATGCCGTCGCGGACGATCTTTCGGGCCAGCTGGGCAGGCTTTTGAAAGAGGTTCAGACCAAGGTAGAAGCCAACGACATCGAGGCGGTTAGCTTGCTCTGCATGGATGCCGTCCCCGAGCTCCAGTCCAAGTTGGAGATGGCCAGCGCCATTATCAATGGCGAGGTCGGACCCGCTGGCGACAGCGGCAATGCACCGACCGACGCCGGCGCACATCAGGCGGCGATTGACGAATTGTTCGACGACTGACACCTATTTTTGGCGCCTCCGCCGCACCGCTGCATCCAGCCGGTTATTCGGCTAAGCTTTCGGCATGTCCGCCCAGAAGTCCCCGCACTCGAATCCCTACCCGCGTCCCGGCGTCAGCGCTGCTGTGTTCCGGGATGGCGAAGTGCTGCTCGGCCAGCGCGCCAAGCCGCCGCTTCAAGGCCTTTGGAGCCTGCCCGGCGGCCATATTGAGCCGGGCGAAACAGCGCTTGGAGCCGCGCACCGCGAATTGCTGGAAGAAACCGGCGTCCGCGCCGAACTCAAGGATGTCGCCGGTGTCGCCGACGTGATCTTGCGAAATGGCGACGGCAGCCTGCGAGCGCATTATGTGCTGAGTGTTTTCTATGGAATCTGGCTGAGCGGCGAGGCCATTCCCGGGAGCGACTGCCAGGGCGTCCGGTGGGCGGACCCGCTGGCGCTTGACGGATTGAGAATGACCGAGGGCACCCCGGCAGTCATCGCCAAGGCCTTCCGGCTTCTGCAGGGATAAAATGTTCACGAAGTTTTCAATCCCCTTGATTGGCGGTACGGCCAAAAACGGGAAAAATATCGATGCTATGAGAAATTTCGCACAATCTGCTTTCTGGCTGATGTCGCTCGCCGCGATTGTTGCCGGCGTGATCGGTATCCGCCAGGCGAATGCAACGCCCGAGCGCTGGCGCGCGGAAGGCTGGAACAAGACGGACTTCTCCAAAACCGCTATCGATCTCGCCGAGATCATGTCCGGCGGTCCGCCGAAGGATGGCATCCCGTCGATCGACAATCCCGAATTTGTCGCCGCCGGCCAGGTAAACGATATCGGCGCCAAGGAGCCAGTCATCGGATTCGCTATGAATGGCAAGGCGCGCGCCTACCCCTTACGGATTCTGATGTGGCATGAAATCGTCAATGACGAGGTCGGTGGCGTGCCGGTTTCGGTGACCTATTGCCCCTTATGCAACTCGGCAATCGTATTCGACCGGCGTTTCGACGGAAAAATCCTGGATTTCGGCACCACCGGTAAGCTCCGAAATTCCGACATGGTCATGTATGACCGCCAGACCGAGACATGGTGGCAGCAATTCACCGGCGAAGGCATCGTCGGCCAATATATGGGCAAGGAATTGAAGACATTTCCGGCGCGGCTTGAATCTTTCGAACGCTTCAAGAAGCGCCACCCGAAAGGAGAGGTTCTCATTCCCAACGATCCATCCATGCGTGCCTATGGACGCAACCCTTACGTTAATTACGACCTCGCCAGCAGGCCATTTCTCTACAATGGGGAAATGCCGAAAGACATCAATCCGATGGCGCGCGTTGTTGTGTTCGAAGATAAGGGGAAACTGACCGCCGTCTCGCTGAAACTGCTGCGCGAAAAGGGATCGGTTACCGTCGGCGGCGTTACGTTGACGTGGGAGACTGGACAGAATTCGGCGCTCGAGAATGAACGCATCAACCGGGGCCGCGATGTCGGCAATGTCGTTGCCCAGCGAACAGCGCAGGGCGGCCCGGAAGATGTGACCTATGACGTGACATTCGCCTTCGTCTTCCACGCCTTTTTTCCCGACCGGCCGATCCGCAAGAGCTGACGCGCAAACCGCATCTCAGGAGTGAGCGCGAAGCGGTCTGGCGATTGGCGCAGTTCTGCGCTACCAGATGGCCATGACCGGTTTCGTCAAATACGCAAAAAGAGGTGCGGCTCTCCTGACGGCACTGACATTGCTGCTTGCTGTGTCAACCTCATCGCCGGCCTATACGCAAGCGAGCCTGGATAACCGCCCCTACGATGCGCAGCTCCTGCGTCTTTCGGAAATCCTCGGCGCGATTCATTATCTGCGTGAATTATGCGGCGCGGAGGAAGGCCAGCTCTGGCGCGAGCAGATGAAGGAAATCCTGCGCAGCGAAGGCAGCACCGCCATTCGCCGCGCGAAACTCGTCCAGAGCTTCAACAAGGGCTATCGCGGTTACCGCCGCACCTACCGCGCCTGCAACGAGTCGGCCAAAACCGCAATCGACCATTTCATGGAGGAAAGCGCCGATCTGACCTCGGTTTTGGTCAAGCAGAACTGATCGCTTTCAGCGACAGGTTAACTACTCGACCGTTTACCGTTAATTCAGGCGCCGCACGCTCTTTCCAAATCTCCTGTGCTAATAGGTTTGTTGGTCACAGGGAACGCCTCGGCCACGCAAATGGGCACGCTCCGGACAGGCGCGAAAACAGCGAGAATACCGGATGCACAAACCGGAACTACCAGAGCTGACGGACCGGCATACGGCGCTGCGTTATATCCTCGATGCGTGGGATGAGGCGCTCCATGACGGGCTTCCGCCGGAGTCGATCGCCAACGCCTCGCTCTTCGCCGCGCTCAGCGATCTCGTAAACACCTATGGCGAGGATGCGGTCTCCAAAATGACGGAAGGGCTCGCACTGCGCGTCCAGTATGGCGAATTCACGCTTTACCGCACCACCCAGTAACGATCCCGCTGCTTTAGGCTTTCCGTGTGCCGCCCTTCCCTCCGCCGGCTTGAAGGACTACATCATCGGAGAGAAGGCGCGCGGAGAATTACACATGCCCCGAACTGCCAAAACGCTCATGGGACTGGCGATGGCCGCCCTGCTGACGGCGGGCCTTGCGAGCGGACCCGTCTCCGCCGGGAGCACAGCGGTAACGATCGAAACCGACATCGCCAAACTCCCTGAACGCGTCCGGGCGATGTACACCTCCATATTGGAGGCGGCGCGCTCGGGCGACATGGAGGAGATGCGCTCCGTCCTGGAAGCCAATGAATTGATGCCGCAGGTCTCCTTCGGCGGGGCCGATGACCCCATTGCCTATTGGAAAGAGACATCCGGCGACAAGGCGGGCCGCGAAATCCTCGCCGTGCTCGTCAACGTCCTGTCGATGCCCTATGTGCACACAGCCAAGGGCACGGACAATGAAATATATGTCTGGCCCTATCTGTCCCAGGCCGATCTTGCAAAGCTCACGCCCGAACAGGAAGTCGACCTCTACCGGCTGGTGAAGCCGGTGGAAGCCAAGGCGATGCGCGAATTCGGCGGCTATATCTGGTACCGGCTCGGCATCGGCCCGGACGGCACCTGGCATTTCTTTGTGGCTGGGGATTGAATCCCGCATGCCGCTCAACCGCGCGCCAAAGCCTCCCCAAACCGCACCGGCTGCCCCGTCGCCGCGCCCACTATCTCTCCGTCCCACATCGCGCGCTTACCGCGGATGACCGTGCCGACCGGCCAGCCGGTGACTGCCCGGCCCTCGAACGGCGTCCAGCCGCATTTGCTGGCGATCCAGCTTTCGTCGATTTTTTTCTTCGCGGCCATATCGACGATGGTGAGGTCGGCGTCGTAGCCGGCGGCGATACGCCCCTTTCCGGCAATAGAAAACAGCCGGTTCGGCCCGTGGCTCGTCAGATCGACGAAACGCTCAAGGCTGAGCCTCCCTGCATTCACATGATCGAGCATAACGGGGACAAGCGTCTGCACGCCCGGCATACCGGAGGGGGACGCGGGATAGGTTTGGTCTTTCTCCTCCCGCGTATGCGGCGCGTGATCGGAGCCCAGCACATCGATGGTGCCGAGGCGCAAGCCCTCCCATAGCCCCGCCTGATGGGCGGCGTCACGCAGGGGCGGGTTCATCTGCGCATAAGTGCCGAGCCGCTCGTAAATTTCAGGTGTCGTGAGCGTCAGATGCTGCGGCGTCACCTCGACGCTGGCCACATCCTTGTGGTGGGCCAGAAAGGCCATTTCTTCGGCCGTAGAGATATGCAGCACATGCACCCGCGCGCCATGCTCATGCGCCAGGCGGACAAGCCTCTCGGTGGAAATCATCGCCGCTTTGCCGTCGCGCCATTCGCTGTGGCTCGACGGGTCCCCTTCCCGGCGCGCACTTTCACGCGCATTGAGCCGCGCCTCATCTTCGGAGTGAAAGGCGGCGCGGCGGCGGATTACGGACAAAATACGCGACAGGCTTGCTTCATCGTCGACCAGCAGGTTGCCGGTGGAGGAACCGATGAAAACCTTGATGCCCGCCGCTCCGGGAAGCCGCTCCAGCTCAGGCAGATCGGCGATATTCTCCCGCGTGCCGCCGACATAGAAGGCGAAATCGCAATACATGCGGTTGGTGGCGCGTTTCACCTTGTCGGCCAGAGCGTCGGCGCTTGTGGTCAACGGGTTGGTATTCGGCATCTCGAACACCGCCGTGACGCCGCCCATGATCGCTGAGCGGCTGCCGGACTCCAAATCTTCCTTATGCTCGCCGCCCGGCTCGCGGAAATGAACTTGGCTATCGATGACGCCGGGAAGAATATGCAGTCCGGTCGCGTCGATAACTTCCCCGGCGTCGGCCGTCGCCAGATCGCCAAGCGCCACGATGCGCCCATCGCGAACACCGATATCGCCGCGCCCCACGCCATCCTGATTGACGACGGTGCCGCCCTTGAAGACAGAATCGAATGTTTTGGACAAGCTGTGCCCCTTATCCTTGATATGCTTGCAGGCTGCTCCCCGGTTCACTAAACCTTGGAGCCATTGCCCAAGGAGTAACCGGCCTCATGACCGACTGCAAGATCGCAAAGCTAGCCAGCCGCGCCGCTATCGGGATTGACGGCGAGGACGCGGAAAATTTCCTTCAGGGGCTAATCACCAATGATATCGCGCGGGCGGGCGATACCTGCGCTATTCATGCCGCGCTGCTAACGCCTCAGGGCAAGATCCTGTTCGATTTTTTTATCATTCGCTCCGGTGCGGGCTTCCTGTTCGACTGTGCGGCCGACAGTGCCGCCGATCTCATAAAGCGCCTCACTTTCTATCGGTTGCGGGCCAAGGTCGTTATTACGGACCGGAGCGGCGATATGGATGTCTATGCCATCTGGGGTGGCGCGCCCGATTCACTGGAGGGAGGCGTTTATTTCGCCGATCCGCGGCTCACCGACCTCGGCCGCCGGCTGATCGCCCTTTCGGCAAAAGACGCACTCGCCGCCTGGTGCGACGAAGTTCCCGAAACCGCCTATCACGCCCATCGCATCGCGCTCGGCGTGCCCGAAGGCGGCCTCGATTTCGCCTTCGGCGAGACTTTTCCCCATGAGGCCGACTTTGACCAGCTCCACGGCGTCGATTTCTCCAAGGGCTGCTTTGTCGGCCAGGAGGTGGTCTCGCGCATGCAGCACAGGGGCACAGCGCGCAAACGGATCGTCCCGGTTGAGAGCGGCAGCGACCTGGCGAGCGGCGCGGAAATCACTGCAGAAGACTCCGCCATCGGAACAGTCGGCTCGGTCGCCGGCGCCAGGGGGCTTGCCATGATTCGCCTCGACCGCGCGGAAAAGGCGCTGGCCGGCGGCAAGGCAATGGAAGCAGGCGGCGCGGCCATCCGCCTGCTTCAGCCCGACTGGGCGGAATTCACCGTGCCCGGTGCCGAGGGCAACACGCCATGAGCGCGCCGGAACGCTGTCCCTGGGCCGGTCCCGAGGCCATCTACGTCGCCTATCACGACGCGGAATGGGGCGTTCCCAACGGCGACGACAGGGCCTTGTTCGAGAAGCTTCTGCTGGAGGGTTTTCAGGCCGGGCTTTCCTGGATCACGGTGCTCAAGAAACGCGAACGCTTCCGCGAGGTCTTCGACAATTTCGATGCCGAGAAAATGGCGCTCTATGATGACAAAAAAATCGACACACTCTTGAGCGACGCCGGCATAATCCGCCATCGCGGCAAGATCGAAGCGGCCATTTCCAATGCCCGCGCACTCCTCGACTTGCGCGAGCGAACCTCCCTCGCCGCTTTCCTGTGGGATTTCGTGGACGGTGCCCCGGTCCAGAACAGCTACCGCAATATGGATGAGATTCCGGCTCAGACTACGGTTAGCGCTGCAATTGCCAAAGAGTTGAAATCGAACGGTTTTCGCTTTTGCGGGCCAACCACCGTTTATGCCTTCATGCAATCGATGGGTTTCGTGAACGACCACCTGGTCTCCTGTCCCCGGCATGGCGCATGCGCAGCGTCGGGCCAAGCCTTCAACGTGCCGCGGCGATAGAATTGCTCATGCCTCCCCGCGCCAAGACACCGCCCCGCGCCTGGCAACGCATGTTGTCAGGGCGCCGGGTCGACCTGCTCGATCCTTCGCCGATCGATATTGAACTGGAAGATATCGCCCACGGTCTCGCGCGTGTCGCGCGCTGGAATGGGCAGACGGAAGGCGACCATGCTTTTTCCGTCGCCCAGCACTCATTGCTGGTGGCGAAAATCGTGTGTGGCCTGCGCAAGGACCTGCCAGACAGATGGCGGCTCGCGGCGCTGCTCCACGACGCCCCTGAATATGTGATCGGCGATCTCATAAGTCCGTTCAAGGCAGCGATCGGGCTGGACTACAAGGCATTTGAAGACCGGCTTCTGCAAGCAATCCATGTCCATTTCGGCCTGCCCGGAGAGCTTCCGAAATCGGTAATGCAACTCATCAAACGGGCTGACAGGATGGCCGCCTTCTTCGAGGCCACTCACCTTGCCGGCTTTGAGGAATCGGAAGCGCGGCGCTTTTTCGGCAACCCCAGCGGGCTCGACGAAAAGACCAGACAGAGCCTGGTGCATATCGAGCCCATGTCCGTTGGCGAGGCGCAACTCCACTATCTGGAAGAGGCTCGGCGCCTTACGATATAAGACCGTACTTTCCGGAGAGTTGAAAACAAGTTCCATGGATCTGCCACAAGACTGGGTTATCCTGCATTCGTGATGAGTCGCGAGATTATTTATGTTGGGCCACTGAGCGCCGTCGAAACTGCCGTTCGCGAGTCCGGCATCAGCCACCTGATGACGCTGATTAACGATCAGGCAATGATCGACACACCGCCGACAATCATGCCCGACAACCATCTGCGGCTTGCGATGAACGATATCGCCGAGCCGCAGCCGGGTCTCGTTCCGCCAAGTGAAGACCATGTGAGCGAGTTGATTGACTTTGCGCTGGAGTGGGACCGGAAAGCACCAATGCTAATTCATTGCTGGGCGGGGGTCAGCCGGTCGACGGCGGCCGCCTTCATTTCGCTTTGCGCGCTCAACCCGGCGATCGACGAGCATCATATCGCACGGACAATTCGCGCCGCGTCGCCGACCGCGACGCCAAACCGCCGCCTGGTTACCTTTGCCGATAATGTATTGGCGCGCGATGGCCGCATGACCGGCGCTGTCGACGCCATCGGAAGGGGCGAGATGACAATGGAGGGAAATCTGTTCTCCCTGCCGGCTCGAATCGATATCTGAGCCATGCCGATTCGCAGCGACGCCGTGATCGAAATCGGTCTGAGCGCCGCGATTGTCACCGTGCATAACAGTCAACCGCAGATCCTCATTGCATCGGGAGGCGAACCCGCGCGCAAGAAATGGGATGCCTTGCCCTTTGGGCCGTTCTCGCCGCATGACCACAGGACGCTCGAGATTGGTCTGCGCCGCTGGGTGCGGACGCAGACGGAACTCGAACTGGGCTATGTGGAACAGCTCTATACATTCGGTGACCGGGGGCGCCATGCGCGCCAGCGCAGCCGCGAGCTCCATATGGTGTCCGTTGGATATCTCGCTCTAGCGCCCTACGGAATCGAAACGCCGCCATCCGGCGCGCGCTGGTCGCCCTGGTATGTTTATATGCCGTGGGAGGACTGGCGATCGGGCAAGCCTGACATTCTGGAAGCAGCGATTGAACCGCATCTGCGGGACTGGGCAAAACGGACACGGGCCACCGATGAACCGGAGCGGGCACTCACGCGCGCGGAGCGGCTACGTGTCTGTTTCGGAGTCGACGGCGGCTGGGACGAGGAAAAAGTCCTGGAGCGCTATGAGCTGCTTTATGAAGCCGGTCTGGTGGCCGAAGCGGCGCGTGATGGGCGCCCGGCCGCAAAGGAATGGAGTGACCACGCACCGCTGGGCCGGGCGATGCAGCACGATCACCGGCGCATACTTGCAACTGCCATTGGGCGGCTTCGGGCCAAGCTTAAATACCGGCCTGTCATTTTCGAGCTGCTGCCCGAAGCCTTCACCCTTTTCGAGCTGCAGAAAATGGTGGAGGCCATATTCGGCGCCCATCTGCACAAGCAGAATTTCCGCCGCCTTGTCGAAAATGCCGGTCTTGTCGAACCGACCGGCGGCGTGAGCACGGCAACGGGCGGACGCCCCGCCCAACTCTTCCGCTTCCGCCGCGAAGTATTGCTCGAGCGCCCGTCGGCTGGAGTACGCATTGGAACCGGGAGGGGATAAATAGGCCGCCCCGCCGCGCCAGAGCCCAGGCGGAATTGACCCCCGATATGGCTGAAAGCCATTCCTGAATTTGATCCATGCGGTAAACGCATCGCAGACCTGCATAGAGCATGAGGTGACAGAGCGGGGAAACCTACTTATGTGCGCATGTCGAACCAATTCCCGTGAGTATTTCCCATGCCGGCTCTGGCTCATCTCGTTCCGCTCTTCACCGCGGCAGGCATTCTGCTCGCGGGCAACGGCATTCAGGGAACGGTCATTGCACTGCGCGCCGATCTGGAAGGCTTTCAGCCGGCCCTGATCGGTTTGCTCGGCACGTCCTATTTCGCCGGCTTCGCCCTGTCATGCCTGGTGACGCCGCATATGATCCGCAACGTGGGGCATATTCGTGTCTTTTCAGCCCTCGCCGCCCTCGCCGCGGTCGCGACACTCGTGCTGGTTCTGGTGATCGACCCCTATGCCTGGCTCGTAATCCGCTTCGCCACGGGCTTTTGCTTCTCCGGCCTGTTCACGGTCATGGAGAGCTGGCTTGCGGCGAGTTCGCGCAACGCCGACCGCGGCCGCGTCCTGAGCATCTACCGGCTCGTCGATCTTGGCTGTGTGACAGGCGCCCAATTTCTGCTGCCGGTTTTCGGCGCCGGCGGATTCGAATTGTTCGCCGTGATTGCCATCTTCTTTGCAGGCTCGCTGATCCCGGTCTCGCTCGCCGACCGGTCGAGTCCCAAACCTCCTGAAGCCTTTACATTTGATCTGCGCGCCGTCTGGGCAATTTCACCACTGGCGTGCACAGGCTGCCTCGGCATTGGTCTGACCAACAGCGCCTTCCGGCTGATCGGCCCCCTCTATGCTGAAAGAATGGGTCTCGATGTATCCGGCGTTGCCCTGTTTATGAGCGCGGGCATTGTCGGCGGCGCCGCATTGCAGTTTCCCTTCGGCTACCTGTCGGACCGTTTCGACCGCCGCTGGCTGGTTATCCTGGCAACCGCGGGCGCCACTCTCGCCGGACTGTGGCTGACCCATGCGGATGGCTCGTCGGCGAATGTGATCTATGCAGGGTCCTTCCTGTTCGGCGCCTTTGCGCTGCCGCTCTATTCGCTCTCGGTGGCTCATGCCAACGATCACGCGAAACCGGACCAATATCTTCTCGTCGCCGCGGGTCTGATCTTCTTCTTTGCCATTGGCGCGAGCGTCGGGCCGTTCGTCGCCTCGATTGTGATCGATCGTTACGGCGCGCCGGCCTTCTTCACCTACACCAGCATCGTCCACGGCATTCTGATTCTGGCAACGCTGATCCGGATGATGAAGCGCCCCAAAGTCCCGGCGGCGGCGCGCGCGCGATTCGCCGCGCTGCTCCGCACGTCGCCCGAACTGATCCGCTTTGCGACCGGAAAAGAGAAAAAACGCAGGAAATAGCGAGCCGGCCCCCAAATTCACCCCGCCACGGCGTGAATTTTTCTCAAAGTATGACGCCCGAGCCAATCTCAACCTTTTTTTTGCCGTCTTGAGGTCATATATATATCTCCTGTCAGCCTCGGCTGACTATGGCGATAAATGGCCGTCGTAATAAACCATTCGGACCCGGGGGCGGTACCCGGCGCCTCCACCATATGCCGCTGCACGCCGATACGGCCCCGGCGGCATCTGATGGGGGCGAAATAGGATCGACGAGGGTGTAAAGGATAGTGCTTTCGCTCGGCATGGTTCCGCCGTTATCGGGCCAAACATATAGTTGCAAACGACAACTATGCGGAGGCTCGTCTCGCTGCGTAACGCAGTTCGACAGTCTCAAGGTTAAGTCCCGACCTTTCGCAAGGCCGGGCGCGGTTTCGGAGGGCACCGGGCAACAGAAGCCCTCCACTTACTTGACGGGGCACCTTCCTGTCTGAAGCCAGTACAACAGAGTAAAGCGTTATCAAAAAAATGGCTGAGGATCTGATACGATACGACACACTGGCGCAGGAGGCCTTGCGGGGCGTCGTGCGTACGGTCTTGCACAAAATTGCGGAAACGGGTCTTCCCGGCGAGCATCATCTGTTTGTGGCATTCGATACGCAGGCGGACGGCGTTTCCATTTCCGAGCGGCTGCAAGAGCAATATCCCGACGAGATGACGGTCGTCCTGCAATACCAGTTCTGGGATCTCGAGGTCACCGACGACGGTTTCGAAGTGAAGCTGGCCTTCAACAATATTCCCGAACGGCTTGTGGTCCCCTTCAAGGCTGTAAAGGCATTCTATGACCCGTCGGTGCAATTCGGCCTGCAGTTCGGCGCGCCCGGAGCCGCCAACGACGCCGAGAATGACGAGGTTGAACTTCCCGCGATCGTCAACGAAGACAAGTCCGGTAGCGGGCTGCCCGTACGCAGCGAGCCGACCAGCGACGATACCGGCCTGCCGGAAACCGGTTCGGGCGGAGCGGCCGTGATCGAGGCGGATATCGTCGAACTCGACGCCTTCCGGAAAAAAAAATAGCCCGCGCCCGGCCGCTTTCCTGACGCTTCAAAGCATTCGCCGAAAGCGGTTGTTTCAAACACTCGCGCTCTGCGCTACATGACTGGCAGGCCGCCTCGCGCCTGGCCCGTCACGAGGAGCGCAAGCATGTCCAAAACCCGCACTGAAACAGACTCATTCGGACCTCTCGAGGTTCCTTCCGACAGATATTGGGGAGCGCAGACCCAGCGCTCGCTCGGCAACTTCAAGATTGGCGGCGAGACCATGCCCCCGCCGCTGGTGCGGGCGCTCGGCATCATCAAGAAGGCCGCGGCGCTGACCAATATGGAGCAGGGCCTGATCGACAAGAGGCGCGGGCAAGCCATCGCCAGGGCGGCGCAGGAAGTGATCGACGGAAAACTGAACGGCCATTTCCCTCTGGTGGTCTGGCAAACCGGCTCCGGCACCCAGTCGAACATGAACGCCAATGAAGTGATCGCCAACCGGGCGATTGACATGCTCGGCGGCAAAATAGGGTCGAAGGACCCCGTACACCCCAACGACCATGTGAACCGCTCGCAATCCTCCAACGACACCTTTCCGACCGCCATGCATATCTCCGCCGTCGAACAGGTCCGCCACGAGCTTCTGCCCGCGCTTGAACGCATCGCCAGGGCGCTGGAGAAAAAGGCGCGCGGCTGGGACAAGATCATCAAGAATGGCCGCACCCACCTGCAGGACGCGACGCCGCTGACGCTGGGCCAGGAATTTTCCGGCTATGCGGCGCAAATCCGGCTCGGCATCGCGCGGGTGAAGGACACCCTCCCCCGGCTTTATCCGCTGGCGCAGGGTGGCACCGCCGTGGGGACGGGCGTCAACTCCAAAAAGGGCTTCGACAGGAAATTCGCCGCCCACGTCAAAAAGATCACCAAACTCCCCTTCATCACCGCGCCGAACAAATTCGAGGCGCTGGCGGCGCATGACGCGATGGTGGAAATCTCCGGCGTGCTGAATGTGCTGGCCGTAAGCCTGTTCAAGATCGCCAACGACATCCGTTTGCTCGGTTCAGGCCCGCGCGGCGGGCTCGGCGAGATCGCGCTACCCGAAAACGAACCGGGCTCCTCGATCATGCCCGGCAAGGTCAACCCGACCCAGTGCGAGGCGATGACCATGGTCTGCTGCCAGGTGATGGGCAACCACACCGCCGTCACGGTTGCCGGCAGCCAGGGCCATTTCGAGCTCAACGTGTTCAAGCCGGTGATGGCCTACAACGTGCTGCAGTCGATCAAACTCATCGCCGACGCCTGCGTCAGCCTGACCGACAATTGCATCGCCGGCATCAAGCCGAACCGGGCGCGCATCTCCGAACTGATGGCACGCTCGCTGATGCTGGTGACGGCGCTGGCGCCCACCGTCGGCTATGACAAGGCCACCGAAATCGCCAAGACCGCCCACAAGAACGGCACGACGCTGCGCGAGGAAGCGGTGCGGCTCGGCTATGTCACGGCCGCCGACTTCGATCGCATCGTCCGCCCGCAGGACATGATCGGCCCGGGCAAATAGGGATGCCGGGCTCATGCCGGCGCCTCGCTTTTGGATACCGCTCACGGCTATTCCCGCCTGCGGCGGGGCCTCCGCGAGGGCGCGCCATATGGCGCGGCGCGCGGTCGCGCTTGCCTCGGCTGCGCCTCTGTTTTTCGCTCGCGGCTATTCCCGCCTGCGGCGGGGCCTCCGCGAGGGCGGCCTGACGGCCGGCGCGCGGTCGCGCTTGCCTCGGCTGCGCCTCGGGATAGCGGGATACGGTAAGGTGGTTTCATAATGTCCGCCCGCACCCGGAAACACTCGCTCACCATCGCCGGGCACCGCACCTCCATTTCGCTCGAAGACGCCTTCTGGGAGGCGCTGAAGGAGCGCGCCCGCGCCAAGGGCTGCAGTGTGGCGGAGCTTGTTCAGGAGATTGACCGAGGGCGCGGCGGCGCGGGGCTTTCGAGCGCAATCCGGGTTTATTTGCTGGGGGTGTGGCGGGGGCGGAGCGCGGAGTGAGGGGACGCGGGTGCTAGGCGGTCATAACTGCGTTATTTTTGGCCCCTGTTGTTCCACCTCAATATGCTCCTCTTCTGATCCCTCTAGCTCCATCTCATTGTTTTGTGGCAACGGCTGACGCAACGCGTCACTTGCGTCTTTTTTTGCTTGTTCAAATTCTCGACGTAGCATTATCGGGCGTTCCGCTTTTAATGCCTTACCGTAAGCGAGAAACTCAAACTTTCCGAGATTCGGAATCAGTCGAGTGTGTTGCGAGCTGTAAACGCTCTCCAGAAACTTCAAGCTAGTCTGATCAATCAAGGTATGCGTAAAAAACGTGTTGCATTGAGAAAGAATGGTTTTGCTAACTAGCGCAGTCCGCTGTGATATTACCATTAATCCGACGCCGTATTTCCTGCCTTGAAGGGCTATCTGACCAATCCGGCTGACAACAAATTGGGTGTCTGCATCGAAGCCGGAACCAAACACCTCGGGGACGATTGTATGTGCTTCCTCCAGCACAATCATGATTTGCCGTGCGCGACGATGTTCCTGAGCCCACGCCATTATGGTCGATAGGTAAAGCTCTGTGAGCCTCAATGTTGCTTTTGTGTTGGTGATTTCAGAAAGTTCAAGGACGGCGAGGTGATCATCATCATTTCTCAGAAAAGCCTCTATTTCCTTGGCTGTTGACTTTCGCAACGCGTCGATACCTTCCTTGAGAACTTTTTTCTCTTTCTTAGCTCCATATTCTCCGGTGTCTACGGCAAACAATTGCGACTCAAGTTCCGTTGCCTGCTTATTTGAAGGTGCTGGAAATGTCGGAGTGAGATCGGTAAGCCGGTGTCTATACTCGCCAGTGAAATCGACACAAAAAACCTTTACCTCTCGTTCCACTGCCTCCCGCACAATGTCTAATGCTAGTTCAGTTTTGCCTGTTCCTGTCACTCCGAGGACTGCTGAATGGAATTCGACCAAATCATCTATATTTGCAACAACGCCTACGTTTGTTGTCGGAACCGTTCCCACTTCGAATTCCCTATCCGTTCTATGCGTAGACAGGAATTCTCGGCTGCGAGCCGCAAATAGTGGTGTATTCATCGAAGGAAGCCAAGAGTATCTCGAAAACCCGATTTCGGGGCTGTAACTGCCCAATTGCGTTGCGCGAACTATATGTGTCCCACGAGGATTCTGATCGAAACTCTCTTCTGTCGTTTCTGCATCAATGATCTGATAGAAGACCTCAATTCCTCCAAGTCGCGCAAAAACGACATCTCCTTCGGCAAGACCGGACGTAATTGAAACTTCAAAACATAGTATGCCAATCGTCGAATTCTCAACGGCAAAGCCAATAAGCTCCGCATCTTTCACACCGCTCAAATTTTCTATGAAATCGGCTGTCTTCGCATCATCATGCGTCGCGCAAACGTGACCTGTCGGCAGATCAGTAGGATCAGCTGCCGTGGAGACACATAGGCCCGTTCCGACTACTTCGGAGCCTTGGACTTGGGAAAAAAGTGAAATGAGATATTGCTGTGTGCCATCTGGCATACTCGCCGTATGCAACCTGTTTGGCGTCCAGCTGCCTCCACTGCTCAATTTCACACGAACAATATTTGGATGATCTATGCGTTCGATGTTTCCAATCGAAGGAGTGTCTTTTAGAGCTTTTTCCTCGATTCCCCATTGACGCCAAGCCGCACCGATTCGCTCAACCGGTCGTCCGATAACCAAGAGCAACCAGAACATCAGCAGCCATGCTATGACGCTAAAGTTTGGTTGAAATGCTCCGATCACACTTATTAGTGCCGGGGGTGTGAACAATGTTTCCCCGCGTCCAAAAATGTCTGTGAGCCGATAGGCAAACGCGCCACCTGGTGAACGTCGATTCTTGTCGTGCAGAAATAATGCTACCAACGCTAGAATTAGAATGAAGAACGAAAAAATTATGGAAACCCAACGTATTATCTCTAGCTCAGCCCGAAATAATTCAAGTTTAGAAAGATCCAGCGTGAACAATATTAGTAAGGAACCGACGGCACTCACGATAGCGTCTCGCGGAGGTACAAACCAAGGAGCCGATAGAAGCGATAAGAACCAAAATGAAAGCGCACAAATTAGCCAAACGCTTTCTATTCCACCCAAAGGAACAAAATTACCGGTAGCGAAAATGAAAATAGCATATGTGAACGCGACGTTTATTAGGAGAGTAAGGGACCTT
>JAJFHO010000184.1 GCA_021775575.1 Hyphomicrobiales bacterium | reverse complement strand
GACAGCGGCAACATCGTCAGCCGCTATTTCTGCGGCACGTGCGGTTGCGCCGTCTACTCCACGAATTCGGCAATGCCCGGAATGGTTTTCCTGCGCGCCTCCAGTCTCGACGACCCTGAAATTTTCAAAGCGGACATTGTCGTCTATACGTGCGCGGCGCCGAGCTGGGACAAGATGGACGCCGAACTTCCCTCATTCGAGACCATGCCGCCCGAATTACCTGTATAGGTCTTCCGCAATAGGGAAGCTGCGGCAACGCGTCAGCGTCCCGGCAGTCGGCGCATGACGTAACCGTTTGCGCCGACGATCTTGACCCGGCGCGCAGTGGGTATGTCGCGCAGGGGCAGTTCCACCCAATAGGGCGTCGGCAACGGCAAGGCGATGAAGTTCGGCGTGCAGCCGACGACTACCAGCGTGAGCGTCCCGCCCCTCTGCGATTGGTGATCGAGGCCAACCTCCATATTGGCGAAGCGGCGCATGCCGCCGACATAGAGATACCAGCCGCGTCTTCCGCCATCCTTGAAGGTGACTGAATCGATTTTGGCAAGACGGCAGCGCGGGCCGACCCCGGCCGTCTTGTGCAGCAAGGCCGGTTCCGCGCGAACCGGCCGCGCGTCTCCCGCGATTAGACAGGCCGCCGCCAGAATCGCGGTGGCGGCAATGGCGGTGAAAGCCATTCCGGAAAGCCCTTTGCATAGCCTCATGACGCGCCTTTATCCTCTATCTGGCCACTCTATCGATAGTGTGAGAGTCGAGCGAAACTAGGGCATGTTGGCTCATTGTCGCAACTCATGATTCGCGGGACAAAGAGGAGATAGAAAATGGATCTTGGGAATTTTTCGGTAAGCCTCGCGGTCGCGGATATTTCGGTTTCGCGGGCGTTTTACGAAAAGCTCGGATTTGAGATTTTCGGCGGCGATGCAAGCCAGGGCTGGCTCATCATGAAATGTCCAAACTGCGTGATCGGTTTGTTTCAGGGCATGTTCGAAAAGAACACTTTAACCTTCAATCCCGGCTGGGGCGCCGCAGGACAAACGCTCGACACGTTCACCGATATCAGGGAAATTCAGAAGATGCTCAAAGCGGACGGCGTCACGTTTGCCAGCGAGGCTGACGAAACGACATCCGGCCCAGCGAGTTGCATGGTCATCGATCCCGACGGCAATCCAATTCTGATCGATCAGCATGTTTGACGCAGGGCATCATTCGTGGGCGAGGCAGCAGTTGGAAGGCCAGGGCAGAGAATTCATTTAGCCCTGGGACCCAAAGTCAGGAGTCCGTGATGAACAAGGTATTTTTCTGGATTATCGCCACGGCAATCATTGCCGGCGGCTTGTGGCTGATCTTCACGATGCAGGCCGGTCCGGGGGCATAGACAGACTCATTCGCTGGAGTCGATGCCGGCTGCAACCACGGGTCAGCGCCAAGCTCGACGGGGAGATGCCACTCGGTGTCGCCATTGCCGGACAGCAACTCGAAGTCGGCGCGAGATTGACGGAATTGCAGCTTTGCCCCGAATGCTTCTCGCTTGACGCGACGCGAAAAGACTCCCGCCGTATCGCGCATTAGGATCCGCCGGAATTGCGGCGATTGGCACGTGACGCCCAAGCCGATTGCAGAACGCGCGGCGTCCGCCTATTGCTTGACCCTATGACGGCAAACGGCAAATGGCATTTCTGGGTTGACCGGGGCGGCACCTTCACCGACGTGGTTGCGCGCACGCCGGCCGGCGAAATCGGCACCCGCAAGCTGCTTTCGGAAAATCCTGAAAAATATGACGACGCCGCGCTGCAGGGGATCCGCGACTTCCTCGGTCTTGGGCCGCGCGACCCCATCCCGGCAGTGAAAATCGGCGCGGTCAAAATGGGCACGACGGTCGCGACAAATGCGCTGTTGGAGCGCCGGGGCGAGCGCGTTCTGCTGCTCGTCACAAGAGGGTTCCGCGACGCCCTGAAAATCGGTTACCAGGCCCGGCCCGACATCTTCGCCCGCCATATCGTGAAGCCCGAAATGCTTTACGACCGGGTCGCGGAAGTCCCCGAACGGCTGCGCGCCGATGGCGCCCTTGAGACACCGCTCGATGAAAAGGCGGCGCGCGATGCCCTGCATGAAGCCTATGACGACGGCATCCGCGCCGTGGCCATCGCCTTCATGCACGCCTACGCCTATCCCGCGCACGAGCGGCGTGTGGCCGAGATTGCACGCGAGACCGGTTTTACCCAAATCTCGCCGAGCCATGAGGCAAGCCCCCTCATCAAGCTCGTCGGGCGCGGCGACACGGGCGTCGTGGATGCCTATCTGTCGCCAATCCTGCGGCGCTATGTGAACAAGGTCGCGGGCGAGTTGAAAGCGTCGGACACGGGACCGAGACTGCTGTTCATGGCAAGCTCGGGCGGGTTGACGAGCGCGGCGCTGTTCCAGGGCAAGGATGCGATCCTTTCCGGACCGGCGGGCGGTGTTGTCGGCGCGGCGGAGACCGCGAAGATCGCCGGCCTGAAAAAAATTATCGGCTTCGACATGGGCGGCACCTCAACCGACGTTTCGCATTTCGACGGAACGTATGAGCGCGCCTTTGAAACCGAGGTCGCGGGCATACGCATGCGCGCGCCGATGATGCGCATCCACACCGTTGCCGCCGGCGGCGGCTCGGTGCTGCATTATGACGGCGCGCGCTTTCGCGTCGGCCCGGACAGTGCGGGTGCCGATCCGGGCCCCTCGTCTTACCGGCGCGGCGGCCCCCTCACCGTCACCGACGCCAATGTGATGACCGGAAAACTCCCGCCCGATCATTTCCCGGCCATTCTCGGCCCTGCTGGCGATCAGCCGCTGGACGCGCGGGCCGTGCAGCGAGGCTTCGGCGCGCTTGCCGGCGAAATCGGCGACGGCAGGAGCGCGGAGCAGACGGCGGACGGCTTCTTGCGCGTGGCCGTCGAGAATATGGCCGGCGCCATCAAGAAAATTTCCGTACAGCGCGGCCATGACGTGACCGAATATGCGCTTGCCTGTTTCGGCGGCGCGGGCGGCCAGCATGCCTGCATGATCGCCGATGTGCTGGGCATGGGGACCATCCACATCCATCCCCTCTCGGGCGTCCTCTCGGCTTACGGAATGGGGCTCGCCGATATCCGCGCCGCGCGCCAGCAATCGGTCGAGAAGCCACTTGATTTGGACACGCTGGATGTGACGGGCAGGCTTGTGAACGAACTCGCCTCGCAGAACCGGGAAGAGCTTGCCGCCCAGGGCATAGCGCGCGAGGCAACCCGCACCGAGATTTGGCTTCATCTGCGCTACCAGGGGACCGATACGGCGCTTCCGGTTTCAGATGCTTCGCTGCACGAGCTGCGCGGGCGCTTCGAGGCGGCTCACAAACAGCGCTTCGGTTTCATCGACACCAAGCGGAATATCGTCGTCGAGGCGCTGGAAGTCGAAACTTCGGGCGGCGGTATGCAGGCGGTCGAGCCCGACCTCCAACTCTGCACCGGGGCGCCGGGCACTCCCCATGACAGGACGCGCTTTTTCTCCAGCGGCGCCTGGCATGATGCCGATGTGTGGCTGCGCGCGCAGCTGGCACCCGGTCACACAATTAGCGGGCCGGCCCTCGTTATCGAGCCGAACCAGACGGTCGTGGTCGAGCCCGGATGGGGCGCGCGGGTTACCAGCAAGAACCACCTTCTTCTGAACCGGATCGAGCCGCGCCCACGGCGCGAGGCGGTCGGAACCCATGCCGACCCAGTGATGCTCGAAGTGTTCAACAACCTCTTCATGTCGATCGCCGAACAGATGGGATTCGCGCTCCAGAACACCGCCCATTCGGTCAATATCAAGGAGCGGCTCGACTTCTCCTGCGCCCTGTTCGACGGCGAGGGACAGCTCATCGCCAACGCGCCGCACATGCCGGTGCATCTGGGCTCCATGGACCGGAGCGTGGAAACCATCATCCGCGAGAATGAAGGGAATATGCGCCCCGGCGACGTGTTCATGCTCAACGCGCCCTATAATGGCGGCACGCATCTGCCTGATATCACGGTGATAACGCCTGTCTTTAAGCAGGATGAATCCCGAGCGCAGCGAGGCAAGCGCGACCGCGCGCCGGCCGGTCAGGCCGCCCCTGCGGAGGCGCTTCGCGAAAGCGAAGCTACGGTGAGCGCGAATGAGATCCTCTTCTATGTCGCGAGCCGCGGCCATCACGCCGATATCGGCGGCATCACGCCGGGGTCGATGAGCCCCAACGCCACGACCATCGAGGAAGAAGGCGTCTATATCGACAATTTCAAGCTCGTCGAGGGCAACCGCTTCCGGGAGAAGGAGACTTATGAGTTGCTGACGGGCGCGCGCTATCCGGCGCGCTCGCCGCAGGACAATATCGCCGACCTCAAGGCTCAGGTCGCGGCCAACGAAAAAGGCGTGGCTGAATTGCGCAAGATGGTCGCCCATTTCGGTCTCGATACCGTCCGGGCTTATATGGGCCACGTTCAGGACAATGCGGAGGAAAGCGTCCGCCGGGTCATCGACGTGCTGAAGGATTGCTCCTTCGAGGCCCCGATGGACCAAGGCACGAAGGTCTGCGTTTCGATCAGCGTCGACAGGAAGGCGCGCACGGCGACCGTCGATTTCACCGGCACCAGCCCGGCGCAGGACAATAATTTCAACGCGCCCGAGCCGGTCACGCGCGCCGCCGTGCTCTATGTGTTCCGCGTCATGGTCGACGATAATATTCCCATGAACGCCGGCTGCCTGAAGCCGATCGAAATAATTCTGCCGGAAAACTCGATGCTCTCGCCCCGCTATCCCGCGGCCGTTGTCGCGGGCAATGTCGAGACCAGCCAGGTGGTGACCAATTGCCTGTTCGCGGCGCTCGGCGCACTCGGCTCAGCGCAGGGGACGATGAACAATCTCACCTTTGGCAACGACCGCTATCAATATTACGAAACCATCTGTTCCGGCGCGCCCGCGGGTCCGGGGTTCGACGGCGCCGACGCGGTGCACACCCATATGACCAACACGCGGCTGACCGACCCTGAAGTGCTGGAGCTGCGCTATCCGGTGCTGCTGGAGGATTTCCACATCCGTAGAAATTCAGGCGGCAAGGGCAAATGGCGCGCCGGCGACGGCATCTCGCGGACGATCCGTTTTCTCGAACGCATGGACTGCGCGATCCTGTCCGGATTCCGCGACGTGCCGCCCTTCGGACTTGACGGAGGGAGCCCGGGCCAATGCGGATCGAACGAGGTGCGCCGCAAGGACGGCGCCATCGAGCCGCTCAAGGGCTGCGATTACACGGTGCTGGAGGCGGGCGAGGCGATCACCATCGTCACGCCGACCGGCGGGGGCGTCGGGAAGGCGGAATGAGCGGAAGGCCCCCCCTGAAACACACCGCCAAGGGTCATCCTTTTCAGCAAGCCCGGAACGTCATTGCCCGGCGCGCTTGACAATACGCTGTTTCAGCATCCGGTCGACGACGCCGGCCAGCGCCGCGGGTTCGAACACGGGAAGTGAGCAAATCTGGTTGGCGCAGGCAAAAGCGGCCGGTTTGTCCAGTTGCGGATAGGTAACGTCCGGATTTGGCGGCGGCCCCTTGGCCGGGTCCCACCAGTCGATGCGCCTGTAGGTGAAGGGCAGCTTGCGTGCTTCGCGGTGGAGCGATTTGGCGAGGGGCGCGTCCTTTGCGCCGACAATGGCGATATGCGCCGGCTCCACCGCCAACTCTTCGTCGGCCAGCACGATTCCGACAAGGAAGCGGCGTTCCTTCGTCACATTATCGGTTGCGAGATAGCGCATGGCGTGCACCGCCATATCCCGAAAGCGCTTTGACCCAAGCGTCCGGTGCATCGCGTTGGCAAATCTCGCGGCGTGAATATTCTCCTCGATATTCAGATAAGGCTTGGCGAAGGCGGCCGCCCTCGCCGTTGCCGTAAGGGTTGTGGCGAACCCGGCTGTCGGGTGCTGGAAGCTGGCGGCGATGAAGTCGGCGGTGCGTTCAGCGCGTTGCAGCCAGCGCGCATCCCCGGTAGCCGTGTAAAGGTCCAGCATGGCCTGGGCAATGGCAACATTGTCCGGCAGGAAAGGACCGCGGGCGTCGTCCTCGCCATGAGCGAATCCGCCATCCGGCAACCGGCGCTTCGCCAAAATCCAACGCGCCGCGCGCACGGCATGGCCAAGCATCGCTTCGTCGCCAGTGACATCATAAAGCGCGAGAATGCCGCTTATCGCCCAGCCATTTTCGCGCGTATAGCGATTGGTATCGATGGGCGGTGCTTTCGGCAGGGCTTCACGCTCCTGCGCCGGAAGCTTGTAAAAATCCTCCCCAAGCGTCTCCGCATCCACGTCCGCGTCCTGGCTTGTGTAAAACGCCCCCTCCGGAGAGAGAAGATAGGTCGTCAGATAGCGGTAGAGGCCTTGTGCCACCTCCAGATAGCGGGGGTCGCCAAACTGCTTATAGGCCCATGCGTACATGCGCATATTCTGTGCCTGGAACCACATGATTTTTTCGTAATGCGGCGCCGACCAGTCACGCTTGTGCGAATATTGATAGATACCGCCCCATTCCTTGTCGACAAGCACCATCGCCGCATCGAGGGAGGCGCGAACCCGCTGCCGCATCGTGGCATTTCCAAGGTGCGCCTGCTTCAGCGCATACTCGACTATATCGGGCTGCAGAAATTTGAGCCGCCTCCCCCAGCCGCCATGTTCTGCGTCGTAGGTCTGCGCCAGAAGATCGAGAATGCGCTTGGTCTTGATATCGGTAAGAAACGCCGTTGGCGAGCGGGCGACGCCGCGCTCCGCCTTGAGCTTGGGAACCCGGTCTGGATGGTGACGGACGGTATACAGGATCGTCGCCATCAGACTTGGCCGCTGAAATCCCTGCAGCTTGGCGACCTCTTGTCCCTCGGGATCGAAGATAATCGTCGCCGGCCAGCCCCAATCCCCATAGCGTGACGCAAGATCGGGGTTGGCGTCCTGATCGACCCTGACCGCGAGATAGCCCTCGGCCACAAGCTTGCGCACATCGGCGGCCATATAAGTGCGCTGTTCCATGAAATGGCACCAGTGGCACCAGCGGGCATTGAGATCGAGCAGGATATGCCGCTTGCGCCGCTTGGCTTCAGCGAAAAGTTCATCGCTCCAGGCGTGCCAGACGATTTGCGGAGGCTGCGTAGCGGGCGGGCTGTCCGTGCCTGGCTGTTGAGCATGGGCCGGCGGCAGCGGCAGCAGCAACGCTAATGCCGTCAGCAGAATTGCGAGAAATGGAATTCGGGTCATGGTCAGGCGGTCCGGGCGGCGAATTTCCTGACCGTCAGGCTATGCCTGCATTCATGGCCGCGCAATCACAGTGCAATCAAATCCTTGAAAGGCTGCGGCTTGCCGATGCCGGAACCGGCCAAGGCAATCACCAACGTCACGCCGACCGGCGGTGAATTTTGCGGGCTGGATTAGAACCTTCCTCGATTTCCTCGAGAATGACATTTTTGTGGATCTCGGGGATCTCAAGCGCCTCGGCAATATCCTCGAGTATCTTGCGCTCGCCAGCCGCGATTTGCCCGTCGGCGAGGAGAATTCTGTAGGCGGCGCGCAAGATGTCCTCACGGACATTCCGCGCCAGTGTCTTGCGGTCACGCGCCAGATCGCCGGTCAGTCCGCGACGGGCAACGGGCGCACGGCCCAGATCGATATCGCTGATCTCGCGGCCGGTCGTATGCGCATAAATGCTGCGGATCGCCGCCACTTCGCTTTCATGAACATCGCCGTCCGCGGCGGCCATCGAAACCATCGCCTGCAGGATATAGTCCCGACCGTCTTCCTGTATGCCCATCATGTCCCGTTCCCAAGAATCTCGTTGCCTGGCTGTCGATACTGAAAAGATACCGTGAGCCTGCTGAACGCGGTCTGAGCCCGCCGTTCATCTCCGGTATATCCTGGCGAGATTGAGGAAAAGGGCGAAATTTGTTTTGTATCAATCCTTTAAAAGAAAGGGCGCGGGAATGGCTGCCCGCGCCCGATCCTGAGAAGGAGAGATTACAATAATCGGTCAGGACGTCTGAGGGACCACGCTGTCGCCGGTCTCGGCATTGTCGCCGCCCTTGGGCTTGTCCTTGCGGTCGGTCATGAACTGATCGAATTCGGCCCTGTCGCGCGCCTCGCGCAGACGTTCCAGGAACGACTGGAATTCGTCGGCCTCTTCTTCGAGACGCTTCAGCGTCTCCTCACGATATTCATCAAAAGCGCGGTTTCCGGTCGATGCGAAGGTGGCCTTCGCCCGGTGCCAGCGTTTCTCCGCCGTTCCTTTCCAGCTGCGCGATCTACAACCCATGCGTCCACTCCATATCAGATAAAACAAGACGGCCAGACCGATCGGCCAGAAAATGATGAAGCTGACCACCATCAAAGTGATCCAGGCCGGCTTCCCGTAATCGTCCAGGGTTTGAACAAGCTCCATTGGTGACCCCATGTGTGAATGTGATTAACATTTACATAAATGGGCATCCGACGCCCACTGTCAATATGGGAGCTGAAAAAAAATTCAGAATGCGGCCTTTTGGCGCTTGTAGCGGACGGCAAGCGGACATTCTCCGCGAGACCACGCCCTATCCGCTTTCGCGGCCTTGAGCTGACATGACCGTGTCGCCCTACCGGATACTTGATTGCTTGAAAAGCGTGTCAATGATTGGGCAGTCTGGAATGGTCTCGCCGCTGCATTCGCGCACCAGACCTTTGAGCACCGTCTCCATTTTTCTCAAATCGGTAATACGCCGCCGCACTCCCGCAAGATGGTTCTCGGTGACCGACTTAACCTCGGCGCATGTCGGCGCCCCACCGTCAACCAAGCGAAGAAGGTCGCGAATATCATCGACCGGGAAACCAAGCTCCCGGCAGCGGCGGATGAACACAAGCCGGCGCCTGTCGGGCTCGCCGTATATGCGATGATTTCCGCTGCTTCGCCGGGCTTGGTTCATAAGCCGTATCCGCTCGTAGTAGCGGATGGTTTCGATGTTGCATCCCGTCTCTGCGGACAGTTGGCCAATGCTCAAGCTCATGTGAACCAATCACCCCTCATATTGCCTTGAACCTGTGGTCGCTACAGGTATTAGAATGGCCGCATGAACGAAATCACGCAAGCCGCCTGATCTCTTCGAGGCAATGACAGTGACAAATAACCGGCTATTGGCGACGGGGGTGACAGGAACGGTTGTGGCGGCGCTGTGCTGCTTCACGCCCGTTCTCGTCCTGCTGTTCGGCGCGGTTGGGCTCTCCGCCTACATTGGCGCTTTGGACTATGTCCTGCTCCCCGCGCTTCTCATTTTCCTGACAATAACAGGCTACGCACTATGGAAACGTCAAAAAAATCGATTGAGCTGAAGTCAACAATCACCTGTCCGCATTGCGGGCATATTGAAGCCGAGACCATGCCCACGGATGCGTGTCAGTGGTTTTACGACTGCAAGGGATGCAGGGCAGTGCTGAGTCCGAAAAAAGGCGATTGCTGCGTTTACTGCTCATACGGCACCGTGCCCTGTCCGCCGCTCCAGCAAGGGACGGATTGCTGTAATAACGACGCGGCGGAATAGATCCAGCCCAGGCCGGTCGAGACGAGCCGGACTGAGAGTATAAGGAGGACAAAATGCCAAAACGACGGCGCAAAATCGAGATCTTCAGTGCGGGCTGCCCGGCCTGTGAACGCGTTATTGACCAGATCAGGGATGCCGCGTGCCCATCATGCGAAATCCAGGTTCTGGATATGAACGCCGGCAAAGTCTATCGGCGAGCACAGCAACTTGGCGTCCGGTCCGTACCCGCCGTTGCCATCGACGGTGAATTGGCGGACTGCTGTTCGGGCCGGGGCGTTGACATTGATGTGCTGCGTTCACGGGGGCTGGGATTACCGATCGCCTGAAGCGCGATTTTTACCTGGTCCCCTGATCATCGTTTTTCGATTGGTAAAAACGAGACAGGCATTTCTGGCATCTCTGCGCCCGAGGCTCGTTAAAGGCATATTCCCTAGCCGTCGCCGGGCAGAATGCCGAGACCCCTGAGATAGATCAGCATGCCGGAATCCAGCACGTCCTCCGGACTCATCGGCACCTTGCCGCGCGCGGGCTTGCTTTCCGACAGCAGCGTGGCGACGCCGTGGGACAGGGCCCAGACATGCAGCCCCATCAGGTCCCCGGGCGGGCGGGCATGGGGCGGCACCGCTTCGGCGAGACGGTTCGTTGCCTGGCGCAGAACGCCGAATGCCGCATTCGCGGCTGTCTTCAACTCCGGCACATCATCCACGCGCAGGCCCGCCTCGAACATTGCCGCATAGCTTGCCGGTTCTTCGCGCGCGAAAGCCAGATAGGCGCGTCCGATATTCTCAAACGCCTTGATCGGCGTCGGCCTGCCCTCATCCCAGGCGGCATCGAGCTTGCCCGCGAAGCGTTCAAAGCCCGAGCGCGCGACTTCCGACAGCAACGCCTCCCGGTCCCGGAAATGGCGATAGGGCGCTGCCGGGCTCACACCGGCGAGCCGAGCCGCCTCGGTCAGGGAGAAGCCTTCAGGACCACGCTGCTCGATGAGCTGACGCGCGGCTTCGATCAGCACCTCCCTCAGGTTGCCATGATGGTAGCCGCGCCTGCGGCGCCACTGATTGCGAGTCGGGCCGGTCATGTTAAGCCTTCTTACTTCAAACGGCGAAGCGCCGCCAGCCCGCGCGCATTTGGCTCGGCGCGGCTATTCCTGGCTGCCGAGCCATTGATCCCAGAGCTTTTCGCCGATCAGGCAGTCGATACGCGGCCGGCGCGGAGCGAATTTCGCCGCTAGGAGCCGAGGTTGAAGGCCGGCCATTTCGAGGATCAGTTTCCTCCGGATGGCCTCGGCGAAATTGGCCCGGTTGCGCACCGGAACGATGAAAGAGCCCACTCCGCCGATCACGCAATCCTCATAATAAACATCGAGCTTTTCCAGATCGAAGAAGCCCGCCGGTTCTCCGGGTTTCAGCAAGACCGGCAGGCCGTTGATGGTGACGCCATCGGCCACCACCGCATCGCGGGCTTTAGTCACCGCCCTGCCCTGATTGTTGGGCCCGTCGCCGGAAACATCGATGACGCGGCGCAATCCCTCAAAACCGTTGCCGTCGAATAGTCCGCCAGCAAAGGTGATGGCGCCCGAAAGGGATGTGCGCGGCAGGGAAACCAGTTCATCGCGCGCGAGAATATCCGCGAAGGCATTGGCGCTGTCTTCGCTGTCGATCAACGTCCAGGGAACCTTGATACGCTGAAATGACGTGCCGCCCCACTCCACAAAGATCACCGCAATCCTGCGGTTCAGGCCCGAATGGATCGCGGCAATTATTTCGGGGTGCCGGAAGGCCTGCACATAGCCGTCAAGCTGCAGCCGCTGTTCGTCATAGTCCATCGAAAAAGACGTATCGACAGCGAGAACCAGCTCCAGATCGACCTGGACGCCGCCGCCATGCGCGCGCTCGGCAACAAAGACCAGACAAATCAACGCCGCAATGGTGCACAATAGGGTGCGAAAGGGTCCCATCGTGCCGCAGTCTCGCATGACGGCGGCAGGCCGCATAGGCACAGCGCACATCAGCGGGCTATTGACCGGCGTCACGGGGAAACGCAGTTTGCGGCAAGGGGGAAGCGCCCAGCAAAAAGGCAAACGCCCCGCAAGAAGGGAAACGGGTGTGAAACTGGCGACTATTATCGGTCCTGACGGCCTGCCGCAGATCGGCGTGCTTATCGACAAGGACAAGAATATCGGATTGCTCCAGGAAGGAGCGACCGCGCTCGACAATGCGCCAAGTCCGCATTTCGCTTCCATGCTGGCCTGGCTGCGCGGCGGCGCGGAGGCACAATATAAAGCGATGCGGGTGCGGGATTTCATTGCCAGCAAGAAACCCGCGGGCACCGTCATTGCCACCGGAAAAGCAACGCTGCTCGCTCCCCTGCCGGTCCCGGAATCGATCCGCGACGCGATGGCGTTCGAGGACCATATCATCAACGCGACCCGCGTTGCCGGCCTCGGACCGCTGGGTTCGATCGACGCGTTGATCGATCAGCGCTTCGGCCGCAAATACACCCTTGCCCGGTTGCTCAACCGGGCCTGGTATCGCCAGCCCGTCTACTATAAGTCAAACCGGTTTTCAGTTGTCGGCCACAGTGCCGAGGTGCGCATACCGGCCTATACGAAGAAATTCGACTATGAACTCGAATGGGGCGTGGTGATTGGCACCGCCGGTCGCGACATACCGGAGGGCAAGGCGCGTGAGCATATCGCCGGATATACCCTTTTCAACGACTTCTCCGCGCGCGACGCCCAGCTCAGCGAGATGGGCGCGCGGCTCGGCCCGGCCAAGGGGAAGGATTTCGATACCGGAAACGCCATAGGACCCTGGCTGGTAACACCGGATGAAATTGCCGACCCTTATGCGTTGACGATGACGGCGAAGGTCAATGGCGAGGAATGGTCACGCTGCAACACGCGCGACATGCATTGGACCTTTGAGCAGATTATCTCCCATATTTCGCAATCGGAAACGCTTTATCCGGGCGAGTTTATCGGGTCGGGAACATGTTCCGGCCGCTTGGGGCGCGGCTGCGGGCTGGAACTGGGGCGCTATCTGGAAGCGGAAGACACCGTGGAACTGGAAGCGACGCATATCGGCGTGCTGCGCAACCATATCGTCTCCGCCCGGTCGCACAAATCGCAAGCGGTCAAGCGGCGATGAAAGGCGGCTGCATCGCCCCGACCGGTGCGAACGCCACCCGTTACGGGGAACCGCCGGCCTTTGCGGAAGGCCTCCATGATCTCGGCAACGCCATATTCGCCTGGATGGTCCCGAACGGTTCGTGGGGCGAATCCAATGCCGGCCTGGTCACCGGCGACGGCGCCTCGCTGCTGATCGACACGCTGTGGGATGTGCCAAAAACGCAAACGATGCTCGATGCGATGGCACCGCAGCTGGAACGCTCGCCAGTGACGGCGCTCGTTAACACCCACGCCGATGGCGATCATTTCTGGGGCAATCAACTGCTGCCCGGCATGGACAGCCTGACCTCGGCGCGGGCGCGCAAGGAAATGGAGCATCACAAGCCCGCCTCAATGCTGGCGTTTGAAAAGCTGGGCCGCGCCCTGTCGATGCTGCCCGGCAAAAGCCCGCGCGCCGCCGGGCATTATTTCCAGGCCATGTGTGCGCCTTATGACTTTGCAACCGTCACCCACACGCCCGCGAAACGCGACTTCACCGGCACTCTCGATCTCGATATCGGCGGACGGCAGGTCCGGCTGATCGAGGTGGGGCCTGCGCACACGCAAGGCGATCTGCTGGTTCATGTGCCCGACGCCGGAACGCTGTTCGCTGCCGATATTCTGTTTATCGGCTCGACCCCGGTGATGTGGGCGGGACCGGTGGCAAACTGGCTGAAGGCGCTGGATTTGATCCTCGGCATGGATGTCGAAACAATCGTGCCGGGTCATGGGCCCGTGACGGACAAGGACGGCGTTGCCCAAGTCAGGGCCTATTGGGAGTTTACGTTCAGCGCCGCGCGCAGATGTTTCGATGAAGGCCTGCCGGCCGCGCGGGCGGCCGCGGCAATCGTTGACAGCGGAGCCTTCCGCGCCGAGTCTTTCGCCAACTGGGACTCGCCGGAACGGATGATGACGAATGTGCATCTGCTTTACCGGGAATTCACTGGCAAGACCGCGCCTCTTGGAATCGCCGCAAAGATCAACCTGATGCGGCGTCAGGCGATATTGGCGCATTCCCTGACCGGCGCGGCTCCCGCGATCATGCGGCGCGCCTAGAATCAAGAGCGGAGCCGAACCGGCCATAAGGACCAAAGGTCATGCGCACCAACAAGATGAAACAGAAAATTCTGAGCGGTGAACCGGCCTTCGGGCTGTCGATCATGTTCGCGTCGCCGCAGATGGTCGAAATGGCCGCCGGGTGCGGGTTCGACTGGGTGCTGATCGACTGCGAGCATGGCGCCATCTCGCTGGAGAGCGTCGAAGTCATGTGCATGGCGGCCGATGCGGCCGGGATAACGCCGATCGCCCGGCCCCGCTCGCAAGATGCGCTTGAAATCCTCCAGATGCTCGACCGGGGTGCGATGGGCGTGCAGATTCCCCATGTCAACACCGCCGCGCAAGCGCGCGCGGCCGTACAGGCCTGCCGCTTTTCACCGTTGGGAACCCGCAGCCTCGCCGGCGCCACCCGGCCGCAAAACTATGACCTGCCCGAACGCGCCAAGACCTATTATGACGACGCCAACCGGGAAATCCTCGTCTGCGTACAGCTTGAGGACAAGATCGCCATAGACAATGCGGATGAAATCCTCGGCGTCGACGGCATTGATGTGTTTTTCATCGGACCCTCCGATCTCTCCGCCACGATGGGTTATCCGGGAAACCCGAAAGCGCCTCCGGTCGCAAGCGCGGTCAATGACACCCTCGCCAAAATCGCCGCTGCGGGAAAGGCGCCCGGGATGCCGGCGGCGGCGGGCGCCGTGGCAGAGACCGTCGGCAAGGGCGTGCGCTACATCTACACCCACGTGCCGCGGTTGCTCGGAGCGGCTGCATCCGACTATTTCAAGGCGGCGCGGGGAAGCTGAGATGCCCTCGCCCGCCGACATTTTCGACAGTGATCCAATAGCGCCCGTGCTGGCGCGCGAGCATGCTCGCTCTAAAGGCGATGAAGCGCGCCTGGCGCCGCTGCGCGCAAAAATCGACGCCGCGAAAGCCGATGGCACATTCAGCTATGACCTCTACCCCAGGGATGTCTATCTCTCGATCGAACCGGCGATGGGCCGCTTCCTTTACCTGGCGGCAACGTCGATTGGCGCGAAACAAATTGTCGAATTCGGCACCTCCTTCGGCATTTCGACGATCTATCTGGCAGCCGCCGCCCGCGAGAATGGCGGCGTTGTTACCGGAAGCGAGTTGACGCCTGAAAAGGCGGAGCGCGCACGGGCCAATCTGGAACAAGCCGGCCTGGCTAAATTCGCTGAAGTTCGCGTCGGCGACGCCTTGCAGACATTGAAGAGCCTGAAAGGCCCCGTCGACCTGCTGTTCCTCGACGGCTGGAAGGATCTCTATGTGCCTGTCCTGGACATGCTGCAGCCAGTATTGCGGCCGGGCGCGCTGATCCTCGCCGACAATATCGCCACCTTTCCGCAAGAGCTGGCGCCCTATATGGCCAAGGTCAGCGATCCGGCCGGACCCTTCCGCTCGGTTCTGGTCCCCTTCGACAGCGGTCTCGGCTATTCTGCATTTGTTGGAGATGAGGACAGCGGCGACGGCTGGCCGGCGTCGCGGCAGGGTTCGCTTGAGGCTATCGCGCGCAAGGCCGAGAGACGCGCGCCGGTGGAAAAATTGAAAACTGCCGAGGTGGCGGTGGAGGGCGGTCTCGCCGGCGACAGCCGCGGACGGTTTCGCGACCGCGCCGTTACCGTTCTGGCAAAGGAAGGATGGGCCGCGGCCATGACCGACCTCGGATTGCCCGGCGATACGGACTGGACGATCCGGCGCGCCAATCTGTTGACGCAAGGCGTTCCCCTGCCCCGCGCGCCCGGCGGCGTCATCAGGGTCGGTGACGTGTTACTTGAAGTGACCGGCGAAACCCGCCCCTGCTCCCGCATGGAGGAACAACGCCCCGGGCTTTTAAAGGCGCTCTCGTCCGATTGGCGTGGCGGCGTGACATGCCGCGTGCTCAAGGGCGGCAATTTGAAGGAAGGCGACCTTGCACAGACGCTGATAAGCCCGCCCGAACGCGCGCGGCCCTCTCTTCCCGGCTAGCCGGCCGGCCGAGATAGGCGCTGCAGCGTCAAGCCCTGCCTAGTGCCGGCAGGGTTGACCCTCGACTTCACATTTCCAGCCGCGGCGTCCAATCGAGCATTTGGCAGTCTTGCGGCGCGCGATGCCCCAGTCGCTCCAACGCTTGCCATACTCAAACGACGTGAACCAGTGCCAGCGCCTGATCGCTGACGCCAAGGCCTCGCTCTGCGTCTTGCCGTGCCCGTGACCGTCATGATCATGAGGCTTGCCGAGCAGCTCACGGCAGACCATGCCGTCGGGCTGCCTCTTGCCCCAGCTGATCGCCAGGGCAGGATCGGAAAAGAGAAATGCGGGAACCATGACCGTCACGGCGGCGGCAAGGCCATATTTCGTTACTTTTTTGACCATAGTGACACCAACTCCATACCAACAGGGTGTCCAAAACAAACCAAGATAACGCATCTTAATACAATGATTGGAATGCCTTACCTCAGAGTTCTATCTTAATAGTTCCGATTGATGGCGCAACCCTCGAAAAAACCCGATTGTCGAACCAACCAAGATGCCCGACCACGACGATTGCACCAATCAGCGGCCGAGCGAAAAAGAATTGACGCCGGCCCCATAAACCCACTCAATCATGAAACCTTGTAACCAGGATTAATCTCCGGCGCATGGTCCGTATACTTATCGTTAGCGTTACCGCGGGGTTAATGCTCGTGGCCGGTTATCAGCGCGTCAACGCCGCGGATCGACCGGCCAGCATTGTCGAGCGCTGCTGGACGCCGGACCAACGCGCGCCCGGCAAGACAGAGCACATGACGCTTCGCCGGCGCGTGCAAGTCGACAAGGGCGCGCTTCGAGCGCGAACACCGAGCCCCGCGCGCGCTGTTCCCGAAGGCTTGCGAGGGTCGATCCGGCGCGTCGAGCTGCCCGCGGGCAAGAAGCTCGTCGCGCTCACCTTCGACCTCTGCGAGACGCCCTACTCGATCGCCGGCTATGATGGCGGCATTGTCGACTTTCTGCGCGAACATGAAGTCCGCGCGACTTTTTTCGCCAGCGGGAAATGGCTCGAGACCCATGGCGAACGGGCGCAGCAACTGATCGCGGACCCGAACTTCGAGGTTGGCAATCACGGCTTGGAGCATCGCGATTTCCGGAGAGTTCGAGGCGCCGGGCTGACCGAGGAAATTGCCCTGGCGCAGGCCGCCTATGAGCGCGGCCGGGAGCAGCTGATGGCGCACGCCTGCCTCGTCTCCCCGCCGGGGACGAAGACCCCCGCCGTTCCCCGCGCCATGACCCTGTTCCGCTTCCCCTACGGAACCTGCGACGCGGCGGCGCTCAAGGCGGTCGCGGATCAGGGACTGCTGGCGATCCAATGGGACGTGGTCACGGGCGACCCCGAGCGCGGTCGCTCCGCGCGCGCGATCGCGGCCACCGTGCTGTCGCGGGTCAAGCCGGGCTCGATTGTCATTGCCCACGCCAACGGGCGCGGATGGAACACCGCCGCGGCGCTGCCGCTGATTCTTCCAAAATTGAAAGCGCAGGGTTATGAGTTCGTAACGGTCGGTGAATTGCTGGCCGCCGGCAAGCCGGTTGTTGCCAAAAGTTGTTACCAGTTGCACCCCGGCGACAACCGGAACCTGCATTCAGCAACCCTCGCAAAGCAAAAACCCGAGAGCTCCGCCGACAGTGACCAGCGCGCCCTTCTCCACTATCCCGATTGATCTCGGCAAAGGCGTTCTTGCGCCGCTGGAAGATGCGGACGCACACAGCCTCGCCGCCGCCTGTGCCGCCATCGATCCGTGGAAGCGGATGGACTATGCGGTTGACGTTCTGGAGCGGTATTTCCAAACAAGCGACCCGGCGAGCCATCGCTTCGCCCTTACCCGGGACGGCGCCCTGGCCGGCGCGGTGGTTCTGCGCTACCCCTGGCTCAAGGGCCCCTATCTCGAATTCCTGGCCGTCCTTCCCGAGCATCAGGGCAACGGCCTCGGACGTGCGGTCCTCGCCTGGATGGAAAATGAAGTTGCCGCGAGCGACAGGAATCTGTGGGTGCTTGCATCGGACTTTAACGAACTCGCCCTCGCCTTCTATGAGCGCTTCGGCTTCGAACCGGTGGCGCCGTTGCCGGATGTTGCGGCCCAAGGCTTTACCGAAATATTGCTGCGCAAGCGGTTGAAGGCTTAGAGCCCTTTACAGCACGGCCATCCTCCCTATTGTCCCAAAAACAGGACTCACGGGGGATTGCTCACAATGAAAGCCATGCTTTTGCGGACGGCAACGGGGGCCGAGGCTCTGGAGTTGACGGAAATGCCGGACCCGAAAACGGGGCCCGGCGATGTTCTCGTGCGCATGCGCGCCTCTTCGCTCAATTGGCGCGACAGCCTCATCCTCAAAGGCGGCTACCGCAAACAGCAGAAGTCGGAAAATCTGATCCCGCTCACCGACGGGGCGGGAGAAGTCGTCGAGGTTGGCAGCGATGTCGACGGCTGGAAGCCGGGTGACCGCGTCACCGCCAGTTTCTGTCCTAACTGGATCGGCGGCGAGCCGGACAAAAAAGCCGTCGAAAGCGCTCCCGGCAAAAGCGAAGACGGCATGCTCTGTGAACTCAAAGCCTTCCGCCCGCATTCACTGGTGCGCACGCCCGATCACCTGACGGATATAGAGGCAGCGTCCCTCCCCTGCGCCGGACTGACGGCATGGAGCGCGCTGATTACGCTGGGCCGGATCAAACCCGGTGATCTGCTGTTGACGCAAGGGACCGGCGGGGTGTCACTGTTTGCGTTGCAGTTTGCCAAAATGGCCGGCGCTGAGGTGATCATTACTTCGTCCAGCGATGAAAAACTTGCCCGCACCAGGGAATTGGGCGCCGATCACCTCATCAATTACGCCACCAATCCCGACTGGGGCCGCACGGCCCTGGAAATTTCCGGCGGAGGCGGCGTCGATCATGTGGTTGAACTGGGCGGCACGCAGACCCTGAAACAAAGCCTGATGGCCGTTCGCCCGGGCGGTATCGTGAGCATGATCGGGGTGCTGTCGGGCGCGACCTTCGGCGATATCCTTCTCCCCTTTGTGGTCAGCCGACAAGTTCGCCTCCAGGGCGTCACGGTCGGCAGCCGTCATGGCCTCGAGGCCATGTGCCGGGCCATGGCTACACACGGGCTCAAGCCGGTCGTCGACAGCGTTTACGCGATGGCGGATACGGCTGCCGCCGTGGCCCACCTCAATTCCGGCAAGCATTTCGGCAAGGTCTGCATCGAGATTTAGAGCGCTTTTGGCGAAAGAGCGCGCGCTTGTGTAGCGCGCGCCGCCCTCGCCTTATCCGACTTCAAACACGACCCGGCCGCGCACTTCGCCCTTGAGGATCTTCGGCGCCAGATCGACGACATCCTCCAGCGGATGCGTGCTGGTGATGGATTTGAGCTTGTCCATTTCCAGATCGGACGCCAGCCGGCTCCAGGCCTCCATGCGCTTCTCCTTCGGCGCCATCACGGACTCACACCCCTGAAGCGTGACCCCGCGCAGAATGAAAGGCATGACGTAGGAGGGAAGATCGAAGCCCTGTGCCAGTCCGCAGGCGGCGACGCAGCCATAATATTTCATTTGCGAAATAACGTTGGCCAATGTCGTACTGCCAATGGCATCGACGGCACCGGCCCATTTCTCGCGCCCGAGCGGTTTGACCGCACCGTTAAATTCCTCACGGTCGATGATTTGCGACGCGCCGAGCGCCCTCAGATATTCGGCCTCGGCTGTCCGCCCCGTCGAGGCAGCGACCTCAAACCCCAGTTTAGCCAGCACCGCAACGGCGACGGACCCAACTCCGCCCGACGCACCGGTCACGACGACCGGTCCCTTGTCCGGCGTGACGTTATGCTCCTCGAGCGCCAGAACACACAGCATCGCGGTATAGCCGGCGGTGCCGATGGCCATCGTGTCGGCGCAGGTGAGCGGTTTGGGGACAGGCACCAGAAAGCTCGCCGGAACGCGCGCGCGCTCGGCATAACCGCCGAAATGGAGCTCGCCCAGACCCCAGCCATTGACCAGAACCTCGTCGCCTTCCTGATAGTCGGCGCTGGCCGATTTGGTAACGACGCCGGCAAGATCGATACCCGGAATCATCGGATATTGGCGAATGATCGGGGCCTTGCCGGTCACGGCCAGCCCGTCCTTATAGTTGAGCGTGGAATGGGTGACGCGGATGGTGACGTCGCCTTCCATCAGCTCGTCCTCGGACATTTGCGTCCATTCAACCTCTTGTCCGCCCTCGCCCTTGGTTGCCAGCAAAGCCTTGAAATCCGCCATAAAATGTCCCCATCATTCCTTATTGCCGCGCGCTGCGCGCGCAATTCCCAAAACAACTGCCCGGTCTTTCCCCTCGATGCGGGGCAAAAAATCCGCGCGACGCGGCCCCGCTCCAGGGCCCTCGGAACCTATTTATCCACATCTGTTGCAGTGCGTCAATTTGGTGCGGCGCAGCAACGAATTTAATGGCGAGTCTCCTTTTCCTTCACTAAACTTTCGTATTAGGCGCACTAGAGCGTCCACCGGAGAAGGAGGCTTCCGATGGAATTAGTATCCAGACTGACTGCCGTAGCAACGGTGATCGTATTTGGATTCCTTGCCGCAATTATTCTTGGCATGATCTAGGCCGTTGCGCGCCAATCTTCCGACACTAAAAGCTCTTCCCATCTGCGTATTTCCTGACCGTGCCTCGCTGGCGCGGTCTTTTTTTTTGAGTCGCGGCGCGAAGGAGCATCCGACCAGGCATTGCGCCTGGACGGCAGAATTATGTGAGAAAATTTCGGCGCGGCGAGCGCGGAAACATCACGCCGCTTTCGTCTTCGCCGCCCTTGGATCGTAATTGAGGATCGGTGCCAGCCACTTCTCCGCCTTCTCGATACTCCAGCCCTTGCGGGCGGCATAGTCCTCGACCTGGTCGCGTTCGATCTTGCCGACGCCGAAATAATGGCTTTGCGGATGCGAGAAGTAGAGCCCGGACACAGCCGCTCCGGGCCACATGGCGTAGCTCTCGGTCAGTTTCATTCCGGTCGCCTTTTCCGCATCCAGAAGATCAAACAGCGTGCCCTTTTCCGTGTGATCGGGCTGCGCGGGATATCCCGGCGCGGGCCGAATGCCGCGATATTTTTCCGCGATCAGTTCCTCCGAGGTAAGCGCTTCGTCGGGCGCATAGCCCCACAATTCGGTGCGCACCTTCCGGTGCATTGCTTCCGCGAAGGCTTCCGCCAGCCGGTCGGCCAGCGCCTTGAACATGATCTTTGAGTAATCGTCATGGGCGGCTTCAAAGCGCGCAATATGCTCGTCTTCCCCGATACCCGTGGTGACGGCAAACCCACCGACATAATCGGCGAGCCCGGTCTCCTTCGGCGCGACGAAATCGGCGAGCGCCGCATTCGCCCGGTCATTGTCGCGGGCGATCTGCTGGCGCAGCGTGTGCAGCATGGCCAGACGCGTGCCGCGTGTCTCGTCGGTGAAAAGCTCGATATCATCCTCGCCCGCCGAATTGGCCGGCCAGAAGCCGACCACGCCATTCGCCGTCAGCCATTTTTCGCTCACGATCCGGTCGAGCATCGCTTGCGCGTCGTCGAACAGGCTGCGGGCGGCTTCGCCCATCTTGTCGTCTTGAAGAATGCGCGGATATTGCCCCTTCATCTCCCAGGTGGAGAAGAAAGGCGTCCAGTCGATCAATTCGCGTATCTGGCCAAGATCGAATTCAGCGAACACCCGCGTGCCCGTGAAGCTCGGCTTGGGCGGCTCATAGCCCTGCCATTCGATCTTCACCTTGTTGGCGCGGGCATCGGCGATCGCATGCCGCGCGCGCGCGCGCCGTCCGCGCGCATAGCCTTCAGCCACTCGCGCATAGTCCTGTCGGGTTCGGGCGATAAGGCCTTCGCGCGCATCCTCCGACAACAAATTGGACATAACGCCGACCGCCCGGCTGGCGTCGGTGACATAGAAAGCCTGGCCTTTATTATAATTGGGGTCGATCTTGACGGCGGTATGGACCTGGCTCGTCGTCGCGCCGCCGATCAGCAGCGGCAGGTCGAAGCCTTCGCGCTCAAGCTCGGCGGCGACATGGCACATCTCGTCGAGGCTCGGCGTGATCAGGCCCGACAGGCCAATGATATCGACCTTCTCCTTGCGCGCCGTTTCCAGGATGGTCTGGCTCGGCACCATCACGCCAAGGTCGATGACCTCGTAATTGTTGCATTGGAGAACAACGCCGACGATGTTCTTGCCGATGTCGTGCACATCGCCCTTCACGGTGGCCATCAGGATCTTGCCGTTGGAACCCTGCTGGTCGAGGCCCAGCTCCTTCTTCTCCTGTTCCATATAGGGCATCAGGTGAGCCACGGCCTGTTTCATGACGCGTGCGGACTTCACCACCTGCGGCAGGAACATCTTGCCCGAACCGAACAGGTCACCGACCACATTCATGCCGTCCATCAGCGGCCCTTCGATCACATGCAGAGGGCGCTCTGCCTGCAGGCGGGCTTCCTCGGTATCTTCCACGATATAAGTGGCGATGCCCTTGACCAGCGCATGGGTCAACCGCTCGTTTACCGGCGCCTCGCGCCAGGAAAGATCCTCTTCCCGCTTCTTTCCACCCGCGCCCCTGTAGCGCTGTGCCGCCTCCAGAAGCCGGTCCGTTGCGTCGTCGCGGCGGTTGAGAACCACATCCTCGACGAGTTCGCGCAATTCCGGCTCGATATCCTCATAAATCGCCAGCTGCCCGGCATTGAC
>JAJFHO010000183.1 GCA_021775575.1 Hyphomicrobiales bacterium | reverse complement strand
CGTCAAACTTCCTCCGGCGTCATCTTGATCGCGCCTCGGTGGCATCCTGCCGCGCGCATGCCGCAACCCGCGCATTAGTCGGAGTTGAACCGAAAACCTTTTCCCGGTCCAAGCCTTATCACTGCATTGTCCGGCCAGATTCCATAGCAATCGTCGCATTCAAAACAATGACCGCAGGACAGGCCCCGTCTGGCCTCATAGAGCGCATTATCCTCGTTCAGGCTGCTCAAACCGCAGCCATATGGTACAAAAGCAAGTGCATCATCCGCCAGTCCGGCGTGTTCAACTAT
Organism: Hyphomicrobiales bacterium; assembly: GCA_021775575.1. Taxonomy (GTDB): domain Bacteria; phylum Pseudomonadota; class Alphaproteobacteria; order Rhizobiales; family Methyloligellaceae; genus JAJFHO01. The sequence goes on along the minus strand of JAJFHO010000183.1, from coordinate 3,156 downwards.
CGCCGCGAACGAATAAGGAATCTCCTGGGGAATATCGGCTGGTATGCGGATTTCGCGAAGGACCTGCGCGGCAGTGGTCAGTTCGTCCTGCGCATCGGCTTCAGGCTAGTGAGGCGGTGGCGAAGGCGACGACAGCGATCCGGGTCGAAGCTGACCTTCACAACGCAGGAGTTTAATGTTTGCTGGAAAGCCCAAGCAAACTTCCATGCCGAACTGCCAATCACCAGCGTGATGCGCTTCGCGTAGGGCATGCATTATACCTCCCCTACTGCCCTAATGTGTTTTGTCGGAACGATTGCACGGGAATTGCCAAATCTGACAAACTTCCGATTCGATAAATCACCTAACTTATTGAAAAAAATGGTGCCCAGGGGCGGAATCGAACCACCGACACGCGGATTTTCAGTCCGCTGCTCTACCAACTGAGCTACCTGGGCTCCGGCGCATGACGGACCGGCAAGAGCGACCTTGTTGTCGAACCGTTTCCAATCCGAAAAAGGCGGCATTGGCTTATAGGCAATCCGAATTGCGCTGTCGAGTCGGCGTCATGGCCGCCAGGCGTAACGATGAATACCGGCTCACTCACCGCTGAACCCGGCTCCGCCCTCGCCTTCTTCGCTTGTGTCGGATTGGTCCGGCACCACATAGGCGCCGCGGAGCCAACGGCCGAGGTCGATGTCTGCGCAGCGCCGCGAACAGAACGGCCTGAAATCATGCGCCTCCGTTTTGCCGCACAGCGGGCATAGGCGGCCGGGTCCCTGCCCGGGGCCACCGCCCGGGGCCTTGTCGACCGGTTTCATGCAACCTCAACCTCGGCCTTGTTCAGCCAGCCGAACAATACCGGATAGCCTTCACCCTGCAGCAGCTGAACGACCTCGGTCAACGGCAGGCCGACCACATTGGTATAGGAGCCGACGAGCTTGCGCACAAAGGCCGCGGCAATGCCCTGTATCGCATAACCGCCCGCCTTGCCGCGCCATTCACCCGACGCAAGATAACTCTCGATCTCCTCGTGGCTGAGCCGTTTGAACCGGATCCGGGTTTCGACCACGCCGCCGCGTATCTGGCCGTCGGGCCGTACCAGGCAAACAGCGGTATAAACACGATGCGAGCGCCCGGACAGCAGTTGCAGCGCAGTGGCGGCCTCATCGAGCAGCTCCGTCTTCGATATAATGCGGCGGCCCACCGCAACGACTGTGTCGGCGGCGAGCACGACGGCACCGGCAAACTCCTCTTCACGCTCGATCAGATGATGGGTCGCCAATGCCTTCTCGCGGGCCAGCCGTCGTACCAGCGCGCGCGGGACTTCGCCTTTCTTCGGCGTTTCGTCGATCGTTACCGGCCGCAGAGCATCCGGCTCGACCCCGGCCTGCTGCAACAAGGCCAAACGCCGCGGAGAGCTGGAGCCCAGCACCAGCTTCGGGCGCTGCGCCGCCGCGCCGCCGCCCCTGACTGCCTTGGCCTGTTTGCGCTTGCGGCGGCTGCCGGCGAGCAGCCTGCCGGGCGATCCTGCAAGTGTTGCGCTTTTCGAACTGGTCATGGGCCTCGTCCCGACAAGAATGCTGGTGCGAGAATGGTCGCAGTCCGGGTCAAAATCAAGGTTGTTGGGCCACGCGGCCCGGTCGCGAACAAAGAGGCTTGCCCGTTTCCGGTACGCATGGTTGCCGCCCGCGCGCAACGCGCTTCGCAGCTCCTTGAAGCCATTTTGTTCATTTCGCCGCGAAACGGTTTCTCTATTTGCCTTCAGAGAATTGTGACGCTGCACTCATGCCGGCAATATTTGGAGATATTCAAGTGCCATTTTTTTCGCAAATTGCCACGCGGAAATCTTTGCTCTTTTCAAAGAACTGGTGGTGCAGCTTTACAAGACATGATGGATCAACAAAAATCACGTGAAAGTAGCCTCCATTTTTCGTTAGCATAATTATATTGTTGGCGGCATAGTAATATCGAGGCGTGTTCATGCAATCCAAGATGGATCATTACGCAAAGAGAACGCTGGATTTCGTCGAGCGCATTGGTTCGCTCACGGATTATGATGAAATCTGCCGTGAAATAGTCGAGGAACTGGAAGCATTTGGCTTCACAAGTGTGACGACGATGACGCTTCCTGGTCCGGGCGAGGAGTTTGCCGACGGCATGCTCCTGAATACGCGGCCGCGTGAATATACTGATCACTATATTGAAAAAAATTATGTCGTTCGTGACCCGGTTGTTACCGAACTGCGGCACACGGTGTACCCCTATTCTTGGAGCGATGTTCGCGAGAGGCGCGATCTGAGCAAGGAGGACTCCCGCATCATCGATGAGGGGAGCGAATTCGATGCCCGGGAGGGCCTGATAATTCCGATTGTCACATTGTCCCGATCGATGTCTATTTTCAGCCCCTGCGGCCGAGAGCCAGATCTTTCTCAACGGGCCCGTTCCGCCATGGAGATTATTGGCATTTACAGCCTTCAGGCGCTGAAACGCTCGCTGATTCAAAGGAAAAGGACCGATATCGTCCATACACCGCTCACGGTGCGTGAAAGAGAAGTCCTGCAATGGGTAGCCGCCGGAAAAAGCGATGACGAAATTGCCGACATTCTCTCAATCGCGACATGCACGGTCACGTCGCATGTCGAAAATGCCAAAATGAAACTGGATGCTTTCAAACGCACATATGCGATTGTTCAGGCAATTCGATTTGGCGAAATCTCTTTATAACACGTACCGCCATATAGCCCTCTCCTAAGAACTTGGGATTTTCGTATCCCGGAGAATGCCGAAAACTCTCCTCCCAATAACAAATAGCGGAGGTGTGTGATGGTTATCGTATTGCGGGGTAGAGAAAGAGCTACCTATCCAGGATTTTTCGATCAACTATTCAAGCTCCGGCACCAAATCTTCATTGATAATCGCGGCTGGTCCCTGCCCTCTCTCAAGGGCCGTGAAATTGACCAGTATGACATCGACGAGGCTATTTATTTTCTCGATATCAATGATGACGGCAGGATCGAGGGCACGGTCAGGATTACGCCGACCGAGCGCGCTTCTCTGACCGCGGACTATTTTCCGCATCTGATTGAGAATGGGGAACCGCCGCGTGCGCCCGACATTTACGAGGCAACGCGCTATATCGTTCTGCCTACGCACAAGAGCCGCCAGGCAAATCGG
>JAJFHO010000182.1 GCA_021775575.1 Hyphomicrobiales bacterium | reverse complement strand
CGCACGCGCCATTGAACACAAGCCGGCAAGAAAAGGAGAATTCTGAAAAACCACCGGCTCATCGAAATGCCAGATCAGTTTTTCCAGGTTGGCGAGGAATGTTTCAAAGCCGATCGACTGCACATTCAGCTTCAAGTCTGCCATCGGATAGCGCTCCGACAGGAACTCCATAAGTATATCGACATATCGCCTTTCGCTGAGTTCAGGCTGGTCATTGTCGGAAAAGTAGAAAGGGATCTCGCGCCGCAATCCCTGGGATACGATTGATTCCGCCACCGTGTTGGAATCGATGCCTCCCGACAAAAGCACGCCAAGTTTAGCGTCGCTCAAATTCCGGCTTGCAATGGCAAGATCTAGCTGCGCCTGGAAGGCGCCAACATCCAAAGAAGGCGCCTGCGTGGCTTCATACTGTGTGGCCTCGCTCACAAGGTCCCAATAGACGACCGGGCGGATTTGGCCATCATGTAGCGTTACATGGATGAAATGACCCGGGTCGACTTCCTTGATATCGCGGTAGATCGTGTCGCTGCCATTTACCATTCCAGTATAGAAATAATCGTCAATACGAGACAGGTTGGGGGCGTTGGCAACGCCGCCAACCGCCAAAAGAACTTTCATTTCGGACGCAAACCAGAAGCGATCATTGGCAAGCGCCCAAAAACACGGTTTTTCGCCAAGCCTGTCTCGAGCCAGGTAAAAATTGCCGTTGCCGTCCCAGTAGGCAAAGGCGAACATACCATCGATCCGCTTTAGCGTGCCTTCCATACCCCAGTGTTCGAGACACGCGAACAGAACTTCTGTATCGCTTTCGCCAGAGGTCGCGACTCCTTCGCGGATCAGTTCTTCCTTCAGAGTCGAGAAATTGTAGATTTCGCCATTGAAAGACAGAAGGCGCCCGCCTTTGTTCACCGGCTGAGCGGCATGGGGAGAGTCCAGCCCAATGATAGCGAGGCGCGTGTGCCCGAAACAAGCCGGTCCAGCCTGCTCGGCACCTGAACCGTCCGGCCCCCTGTGGCGCAGCAACGGAAGCAACCGGGCCATACTCGATGGCTCGACCGGACGGGCGCATCGAAGCGAAACGGCACCAAGAATTCCACACATATCAGCTACGCTTCAGATGAAAGGCGCGGGCAAGCCGCAAATGGCCTGCGTGAGTTTGCTTTCACAGAAATGATCGGTTTAGGCCGCTGGAGCGTCTAGCCGTTCGATTAATTCAGCCTGCAGAAAGCGGTCCAGATAGTTCCGCACCGCCGCGAGCGGAAGATCGAGCTCATACGCGATATCAATCACCGACTTGTCACCTTCCAGATTCAGCATGATGGCTTCAGTCTTCAGGTTGAGCTCGCGGTCTTCGCGCCAATCGACCCAAAGACCATAACGTGACAACATCACGGGTCCTTTGAACCTGCGGCGCGGATAATAGTCTGTCTCAAGCGCCTGCCAAACGTCCATGCATACATCCAGGGCTTCCTCGAGATTCCCCGGCTTGATGATCCCGGGATTGTCGTCACTTGTGTGATATTCACCATAGGGCCACCGGGTCAGCGATGGTGTTGGAATATCGTAACCAGGACCGTTGGTGATCATCTCATCGCTTGCCACGACCTGACGGAACGGACCGGTGCGTTCTTGGCCATGGCGCCGATGCTGACGCAGCACAGACAAGAACGCACGGTCGATCAGAGTGTCCTCCTGCCGCGACAGCTGCAGGATAAAGCTGTTGTCATGTCCGACCATTTCGCAAAACCAGGCATGCTTCGTCCGCGCCAACGCACTTTCATTGTGGTGGGCCCACGCGATCGTGCCGATAGTCTCGGGTACTATCAGAAGACGAAAGCCGTATTTGCGCGTCTCCTCCGCAGCAACCATGCGTGCCATTTCCAGCCCCACAACGAGGCCGGCGATGCTGTCATTCACTTGCCCGGGATGGCAGATGTTGGTGAGGAACAATATATCCTCACCGCTCTCCCCGGGCAGGTAAAATTCCCCAGCGCCCATCGGCTCGTGGCCGAAGCGCACATCAATGCGGCCGCGCACAGGCGTGTCATCCGCAAGCCCGTCGATATCGTTGTGCCGGACGCAAAAGCCCCAGGACCGCTCATAATATTTGAATTCCCAAGGAATAGCGTCCGGGAGGTCGGCGCGCGACCAAATATGTTCGCGGAACTCACCGAGGGTGCCACTGATCTCTTTCGGCAGCGAATATGAGAGTAGATGGAGCGGGTTTTCTGCGAAGTCGGCTATACGCCGTCCACCGACCTCCAGCCATGCCTCCTCGACGTGATAGCGCTCCGGGACAATCCAGGTCATCACTTCCGACCCGGTGTCAAATGCATGGAACTTGAAACCCGGCACACCAATATAGTCACCGCACATTGCAATTGCCTTGTCGAGATCGTCGCAATTGATGGTGCGGTGCATGGGCCACAAACGCGTCAGCATGTCATGCATACGCCGGCCCGCACCGAGATCAGGCCTTGTCGACATTTGCCCGCCCGCGTCTCCTGCGTGCGAAATCACTGTCATTTCTTCGCCGCCAATTTATTGCGGAATTTCTTTCGGGCCTCTGCATCGCGCGCTGCCCATTCGTCGGGTCCGCCATGAATTCGGTCAAAATCCTTCCGCAGCATGGCCAGCACGATTGTGTCGTGGAATTTGCCGTTTGCGTATACATATTCACGCAGCTGCCCCTCCCGAACCATTCCAACCTTGTCATTGCTACCGAGCGAACGGAAATTCTCTTCGACGGCCGACGACCAAATGCGGTTTATGCCAAGTTGATGGAACCCGAATCGCAGCAGCTGTATCAGAGCGTCTGTGCCGTATCCCTTCCGCTTGTAATCCTGATGGCCGACGATCCGTCCGTAGGTTGCCACCCGGTTGATCCAGTCGATCAGGCTCAGACGGGCGTTGCCAATGTGAGTTCCGGTTTCAATGTCGCAGACAGCAAAATAGACGGCGGACGGCGCCTGGGAGTTTTCGTAATAGGCTACAGCGCGATCATAATTCACCGGAAAACCCGTCGCCAGGATATAGGCGTTCAATTCCGGGTCGTTTACCCAGTCCAGATAGTCATCGGTAATGTCCGTTCGCTCGAAGGGGCGGAGAAAAACTTTCTCTCCAAGCATGGTCGCCCTTCGCAAATAATCACGGCTATCGCCAGCTTCAGTTACTTTGCCCATAGCAAACCTTCGATCATCCATCACTCGCCGCCAGCAGCGGCCGACGCATATACAGAAATTCGGCTCGCCCGGAAGACGTCACTTCATAACCGTGGCGACGGTAAAAAGAGATTGCACGATTGTTGTTTTGGTGAACGTGCAGGCTTAAAGCTGTATGGCCGCCGCCCTGACGCTGGAACTCTTCCAGCAAACGATCGCCGAGCCCGGTCCCCCGCCAATCCCGCACAACCGCTATGCGTGCCAGATAATAACCATCGCCGCTAACGGCCGGGACCGTCCCGGAATAAGCTCGCAGTTTCTCCTGAGCCTTTGTGGCAGCTGTGCGCTCGGCACCCTTGATCAACCGTTGCAGATCAGCAATCTGAGCGCGCGCCAATTCATCCTCCGGCAATCCCGCGACCGCACCGACCGCGCTCCCGGTTTCCACATCCGCGGCGATCCGGACGCTCGCAAGCGTCGTTCCTGAAACTCCAAGGCTCGCACCGATAACGTCACGCACCGGCACGCTCGCCCGCGCGAAAATATCGTAATAGGCAGGTAGCGCCGCATAGATCAAATCCGCAGCGCCTTGGCGCAATAACGGCGTAAGGCTATCGGCATGCAACAGCTCGAACCGCCGTCCGCAGCACGAAAGTTGGCTGCGGCGGCTATCGCCTGTTACACGCTCAGCCTGCATTGAGCTGCTGATTGACTTGTTTCGCGATTCCGGAAATCGAGCCTAGATCGCTATCATCGAAAATCGATACATCGACTTCACGTCCAATGGACGTTTCCAGGTATGTGATGAGATCCAGATAGTCCATGGAATCGATTATGCCGCCCTCGAACAGATCCTGATCAAGAGGTATATCAGCGTGCTGTGTCTTCTTCTCTAACAGCCACTGCCGGACCAGTTCCTGCAATCTGTTTTCCATATTGATAACCTATCGTCGCAAAAGCTGGTTTAGTTTCCAGAGCGGATCATCGTCTCGAGCGCGCCGAAATCGATCTTATCGTTCGCATTCCTCGGCAGACAGTCGATATACCGGATTTCGTCGGGAAGAGAATAGGGCGGCAGGATTTTGTGCAGTCGATCCATCAGGTCCGTCTTGTCACCAGTCTGCTCGACGAAAACACAAAGATGGCCTTCGACCAGAACCGTAGCAGCCCCGCTATTGCAGGCCGACCGGACCGCCGCATCAATGTCGCCCAACTCGATCCGGTAGCCCGCCCGCTTTGCCTGCCGGTCGACCCGCGCGACAAAATAAAGCTCCCCGTCCTCCATCTCGGCCCAGTCGCCGGTCCTGTACGACCTGCGGCTCGGGGGGTCGCCATCCGACGCGCTGAAAACGGCCCGTGTCTGTTCGGGTTGCCGCCAATAACCATAACTCACCTGTGGCCCGGAAATAACGATTTCGCCTTCATTGTTGCCACTGCCGCCGACGAGATCGATCTGCATGCCGTCGATTGCCGCGCCCAAGGCCACGTTGTGCCGGCTATAATCACGGTAATTGTCACGGTCGATCCGGACGAGCGTACACGAAACGGTAGCTTCCGTAGGGCCATAAGTGTTGTGCACCGTGATGTCGGGAAGCACCTCGAAAATTGCCTCCAGATGATCGCGAAGCAGTGGCTCACCGCAAAATGTCATCAGCTTAAGGTTTGATAGATTGTCCGCCTTGAGCTGCTTCCCCTGTCTCATCTGGTCGATCACACTCGGTACGCTGTTCCAGATTGTCAGCCGCTGATCGCGGACAGTCATGGCAGGCAAAAGGCGGGCTTTGCGGCCCGTGATCGGAACCAGCGCCGCGCCGGCGCACAGAGAGCCATAGATATCCAGTACCGAGAGGTCAAAGGCGATATTCGGATGCTGCGACCACCGGTCTTCCGGTGTTACCTGCATCGCCTCGTGCGCCCAAGCGGTGTAGTGGCCAAGGCCCTCGCGCCCGATCATGACGCCTTTGGGTTCACCGGTTGATCCGGAAGTAAAGATCACATAGGCGAGATGATGCGCAGGCCGCGGGCAGGACAGCGGCTCCTGCGATGATAGTTGATGGCACGCGACGACACGGGTCTGCTCCGGGAAAGACAGGCCGTCCATACTGCTCGCGGCGCCAGTGATTACAATGTCAGGATCAAATAGCGACACCACCGATTGCCGTCTCGCCAAGGGGTGCTCCAGATTGAGCGGGCAGTAGAATCCACCGGCCATCAGCGTTGCATACATCGCAGCATAGGCATCCATAGATTGAGGAAGATGAATCAGGACGCGCGGATGATCATGCCCGGCCTGCGCGATCGCTCCGGCAATCCGGGCGGCCCGCTCGCCGATTTCTGAGTAGGTCGTTGTTCTTTCGTCCTGAATCACCGCCGGCCGTTCCGCGTAGGCATCCACGGCGTCGAGGAACATGTCCAGAGGATCAGGCAACATGGTCTTGATGCCCGTCCAAAAGCGCCAGGGGGTCGACGCCAAGCATATCGCGAACGCAGCGGTCGAGATCGGTCAGGCTCATCAGGTAGCTATCCCGCCCACCCGGTTTCACAGCCACGCAACGCGCCAGACCACGGTTGCGCATCGCGGCTTCCACCCGATGGAGATGGTTGGAACGAAGGTCGCCGCCATCCCTGCCGTAATAGCGTACTGATATCGACGCGGAAGAGCCATCCGCGGCGGCGACTTGGCGTTTCAGTTCGAGCCATGACCGGTAGGGTACGCCGGCCATCGCCTCCACGTTATGAATGAAGGTGGCGCCTTCGTGAAATGAGCACCCGAGCAGCAGCAGCTTGAAGCCGTTTTTCTGAAGCACATCAAAATCGGACCCCGGTCCCATCGAAACCGCGGGGTTGCTATCGCGCAATATGCCGGCCCGTGGCCCAGCGGCAGCGTGGGAATGAAGCGGACAACCGGACCGAAGTGACTCCGGCAACCGGCGGACGAACTCGGAGAATGCTCCAACATTCAACGATGGCGTTGCCATGGGGTCGAATATGGCCTCCGGCGACAGGGTCAGCGTATATGCGGGAACCGCCACGGTCCCCGTCGCGCCAACCACTGACCTCAGGGCTTCATAGACTCCGGTTGGTCCGTCTTCAATGCGGCCAAAGCTCAACAGCCTGCTGTGAACAGCGACATTGGCGCCCTCGCCGAGACCCAGGGCCGCGAGGTGTTCGATCAGATCGCGTTTGGTGTAAGTTGACATCTGGAACGTCTATGGGCGCCGGAACACCGGCTGGACCATTTCTCCCAGCAATCGATCCGCGAGGTCGTTTGACGCCAGGCCCTGCGCAAGAACATCAAGCGCATTGTCATAGGCCTCCAGGGTCCGCGATACATCGTCACTGTTATGAGCGTAGGACGGCGCGTGCCAGCCGGCGGAGAGTATTCCGCGCGCCAGGCCTTCCTGTTGGAATATGCTCTTCAGGAGCAGCCCGTCATGTCCGTCGCCCTTGAACGACATAACGTGACGAGCAGGATATCCGTCCAGGCCGATATGGTCCGACAGGCCGTGCGCGGAGACCAGATCACGAAAACCCGTCATGAGCTCCCCCCCGATTCCAGCAACATGATCCAGAACCGGCTCGCTCTCCAGCACGTCCAGAACGGCCATTGCCGCTGCAATGCCCAGCAGGTCGCCGCCGAAGGTGAATGAAAAGAAAACCTCGCTTAGAGCGTCCATCACACTGGCCTTGCCAAGGAGTACGGAAATCGGGACTCCATTCCCTAACGCCTTGCCGAAACAGGCCAGATCAGGCGCGACGCCGAAACGGCCATATGCTCCTTGCGGATGAATCCGGAATCCGGTCCAGCATTCGTCGAAAACCAGCACGGCGCCATGCCTGTCGGCCAAGCGCCGAACCTCCTCGAGATAACCTGGTGCGGGCTCGATGACACCCATCGGCTCCATGATGATCGCCGCTACGGCTCCTGCATGTTTGTCGAGAAGCGCGCCAAGGCGTTCCGCGTCATTATAGGGGAACGCCTCCGTCAGGCGCTTTACCTCCTCAGGAACACCGGCATCCCGCGTCGTCGTGCCGATAAACCAGTCCTGCCACCCGTGATAGCCACAGCACAAAATCATGTCACGGCCGGTGACCGCCCTCGCCGCTCGCACGGCAGCCGCTGTCGCGTCGGAGCCGTTCTTGCCGAAGCGAATACGCTCCGCATAGGGAAACCAATCAACAAGCCGTTCTGATAAGGCAAGTTCCGCTTCCGTCGGAAGTGAGAAGGCGATGCCACTCTTCAGTTGCTCGGCAATTGCCGCATTGACGGACGGGTGGTTGTGGCCGAGCAGCAACGGCCCCAGGCCCATCGGCCAGTCAATATATTGCGTGCCGTCGGCGTCCCAAACATAGCCGCCGTCCGCACGTGCCGCAAAGACCGGCGCGGCACCGCGCGGATACTGCGTCCACGACTTGGAGAATGTCTGCGCCTGCAGCGGTATAGCCTTTTCGGCCCGCGCCAGCAGTTCCAGCGATCGTGCGTAGCGCGCCTCCAGCCGGTTTGTCTTGTCAACCATGCGATGCTCTAATGTACTGTTATCGGACAGCGTCTTTTATCCGGCTCTTCAACAGTCCCTCATCCCTTGTTTCATTGCCGTTCAGAGACGAGATATCCGGCCGTGCCTCAAGCGTCCGGACTATGTCACGCCAGCCGGCATCGACCATTCCGTCTGGACCGAGTTCGTCGGCAAGGGCACGCATCATGAGATAGTCACCGGCCGTATCGACAGTCCAGCGTTCGGCCGATAAATCCTCTGGACAAGGAACGTTGGCAGCCGTCAGAAGCGTTCCGCCCTCGAGCGGTGATTGCGCCCACATCCATGGCACTACATGCTCGCGCTCGGAAGGAAGCGTCGCCTCCCGGTCCGCGCGTTCGAG
>JAJFHO010000181.1 GCA_021775575.1 Hyphomicrobiales bacterium | reverse complement strand
TGCGCGGCGGACCGGGCAGCGAGTTGAGCGCCATGGTGTTCGGTGAATATTTCCCCAATCCGGCCATGTATGGCACCGCGGAGGAGGCCTGGCGGGTGGTCAGCCTGAAGTCCGCCTTCATCGCCGAAATGGTGGGCACGGCCTTGCTGGCGTTCCTTGTCGGCATCGTCACCAGCGACCGCAATCCGGCCAAACCGCCGCCGGCCGCGGCGGCGGTGGTCATCGGGCTTGGTGTCGCCGCCATCATCTCCGTTGTTGCGCCGTTGACACAGGCGGCGCTCAATCCGGCCCGCGACTTCGGGCCCAGGCTGGTGTCGTTCTTCCTGGGGTGGGGAGACATCGCCATTCCCGGACCGCGCGGCGGCTGGTTCATCGTCTATATCGCGGGCCCGGTCGTGGGGGCGTTGATCGGCGGTGGTTTTTTCCGGGCCCTCGCGGCGCTTTACGCACGCACGACAGACGACTGACGGGTTGGGTTGGCACGCGGCGGGCGGCTTGCACATGAAAGCGCCGATCCGGTGAACTGGGAAAAGGAGAGGGTCAAAATGGCCAAATACGCGGTTCTTTACTGGCAGGAAATTCCGTCCATGGTCGAAGCCAGCGACGACGGCGGCGCCCACAAGATTCAGCTCAGCCAGCAATTCCAGGAGCTGATCGACCACGCCGCCATGAAACGCGGGCTGGCCGGGACGGACGGCTATCTGGAGGAATGGAACCGGGGCGACGCCAAGGAGCGTGACGGCAGTGCCGAGGACGTCGCCAAGGCCGTTGCCGAGGAGCTGGAAACCCAATATGGCGATTTCAAGAATGCGGTCACCGACGCCAGTTGAAGCTTTCTCTCTTTAAGCCGATTGTTGCCGGGTTGCCCGCCGACCGAATGCAGCCGTTTGAGTGTTTCCAGTCGGTTGACCAGAACTTTTTTCCAATAGCCACAACGATTGACAGGGGAGGGTGGAAAGGTCTAATAAATAATATATTCTAAATATATGGCTTTATCCGCTTTCGATGAGCCGGAGAGCAATGGAACGGTTATGGCTGGCGAACCAAGTTCCTCGATCATCCCGGGCGACTGCGAAACATACCACCCGCCAAGGTCGGAGATCTCCGTCAAGCACGCTCTTCGCATTCAGGGATACCGCGACCTCTCGGCGGTGCGTGAAGACGTCCGGGCCATCGCTATCGCCATGACGGCCAAGGCGGAGAAGTTGGTGGCGCCGTCGGCGACCTACCGCAAGGTGCCCGTTGACAGCTGCGAAGGGGCGTCGCTCCGGCTGAGCACGGGAACGTCTTTTAATGCCGAAATCTTCGGGCAAATTCTTGGCCATTGCGACCAGGTTTTGGCCTTTATTCTGACCTTGGGCGAGGCGCTCGACGATGAAGTCGGGCGGATGCTGGAGAAAGGCGACATTGTCGAGGCCCTGTTCATGGAGACGGCGGGCTGGCTGGCCATCGAACAGGCGTCCCGGGAACTGGCCATTCATCTTCAGGGACAGATCAAGAAAGACGGACTGTGCCTGACCCGCAGACTCGGGCCCGGATACAAGGAATGGGACCTGCTGGAGCAGAGGCCCCTGTTCGAGCTTTTTTCCGATACGGAAATACCGGTGCGGCTTTTGGAAAGCTGCGCCATGTTTCCCAAAAAATCGCGTTCGGGCCTTTACGGGTTGCGGCCGCTTTCCACAGTACGGTCCGGTTCAAAACCGAATTAAACCCGCGCGGCCAAGACGCGACAGGAGCCAATAATGACCATAGAACATGACGGCCTGATCATCATCGGAGAGAATTTCAATACCAGCCGCAAGATCAGGGGATCTACGCCTAGGCGCGTGAGCGAGGGGGGCAAACACGCTCTCACCTATAAGAACCCGAACGGCAGCGTTGGATCGCTCGACATCACCGAAGGGTTCCCTGAGGACGAGGAAGAACAAAAGAAGTTCCCGATCCCCCACATCACCCATGCCCTAAAGAACAACGACCTGGACTACATGCGCTGGCTCGTGACTACGCAGGCAAATTCCGGCGCTCATTTTATCGATTTATGTGTTGATGAGATCACCCACTATCCCGAAGAACGGATGGATTGGATGCGGAAGGCGGTGAAGACGCTGCAGTCATTCACCGACAAACCGCTGGCGCTCGATTCTTCCGATTCAGATACCATTCAGGCGGGGTTGGAGGTTTACGACCAGGACAAGAGTCGCCCGGCCATCAATTCACTCAACCTGGAAGAACCGCGCCTGCCATTGATACAGATGGCCAAGGACATGGACACCTATCTATTCATCAATGCCGGAGGTGCGTCGGGCATGCCTGCCGACGACAAGGAGCGCACGGAGAATATGGTCAAGCTCATGGATATGGTCGACAAAGTCGATATTCCCATGGACGACCGCTACCTAGATCCGTTGGTCTTTCCCATTGGCGCCAACCCGGAGTTTGGCAATCACTATCTCGATTCCGTCAGCGCCCTCCGGGAAAAATACCCCGAGGTCCATATCTTTGGCGGCCACTCTAACGCCTCGTTCGGCCTTCCGGGACGCAAAGTGCTGAACAACGCTTTCATCTCGCTGTCCATCCTTGCCGGCTGTGACGCCCTGATGATCGACCCGGTGATGAATCCGACACAGGGATTCATCGAATTCAAACTCGCCACCGACGTGCTTACCGCCAAGGACGACTTCTCCATGAAGTACATTCAATACTGGCGTTCGAAGAATTCTTAGGATAATATATCGAAAATATATTATCTGCCGTTAACATCGACCCTTTTGAACAAAGGACACCGCTATGAAGGAATTGAAGCCCCGGGATCGCTTCATCCGCGCCCTTCGCCATGAAAAGGTCGACCGCGTGCCCCGGCTGTTCCGCATGAAGCGCGAAGCCAAGGAAAAGATCGCTCGCATTTTCGGAATTACCGAATCAGAGACCGGTCTCGGGCACCAGCCGCAGCTCGAGCTGCGCATGGGCAATGACGCCATCATTTACCAGATCGGCATCAACTCCGAATTTTCGCATCATCCGATCGAAATCGGCGAGACGTGGGTGAGCCCTTTCGATGTCAGCTATGGCAAAAGCGGGCTGGAAGGGCGTAGCGAGGAAGAGCATAAGCAATTCATGAAGACCCAGGAATATTGGGGTCCCGCCAAGGTCGTTCCGGAAAACTTTCCCAGCGCCCACCCGATCTCCTCGATGGAGGATTTGAAAAATTATACCTGGCCCGATCCGGCCGACCCCCGGCTGCTCGACCCGATCAAAAGCCTGTGCGAGGAATATCAGGACGATTACTTCATCATGGTCGATCTGTCCTCGACGCTGATCGAAGCCGCCTACGCCCACATCGTCGGAACCCAGAAATTCTTCCTGTTCACGTTCGACCAGCCCGAACTGATCAATGGCGTGCTTGACGGGCTGATGGAATATTACACCGAGCTGGGCAAGAATGTGGTCGATCTTGGCGTCGATATGATCCGCGTCGGCGACGATGTCGGTGCGCAGCAATCGATGATGCTGTCGCCGGAGATGTGGCGTGAGCTCGCCAAGCCCCGCTTTGAATACATGTTCCAGGAGTACAAGAAGAAAAACGCCGACCTGTTCATCAAGTTTCATTCCTGCGGCGATTATTCACCGATCATCCCCGACATCATCGAACTGGGAGCCGACCTGTCGGGCCTTATGCAGCCGACCGGCGGCAACAAGGACCAGAAGGGTATCAAGAAGAAATATGGCGAAGACATTGCCTTCATCGGCGGGCTCGACGTGCAGAACCTGCTGCCGCGCGGATCGGTCGAGGAGGTCCGTGCGGGCGTGCTCAACGTCATGAAGAACCTGGGCACGGGCGGGGGCTATGTATTCTCGCCGGCCCATTACATCCTCGCCGACGTTGCCATTCAGAACGTCTGGGCGATGTATGAAGCCGTCAACGACTACGGCGTTTACGGCAAGTACCCGCTTGACTGAGCATAAGAAGAAGGAGAGCGTTCAATGGCGATTCCTGAACTGAAAATACCGGACGGGTGGGAGGGCCGCGCGCCCGGCGGCTGGGACTGGCAGCCCTTGTGGGAAGCCGTTGAAAAAGGTCACCACGATTTCACGTCTGAATTCGTGCAGAATTCCATCGACAAGGATATTGACCCCAGGACGATCCTCGACGACGGCCTGTTCCCTGGATTTAACCTGCAAGGGGACCGCTTTTCCGAACAGCTCATCTTCATCCCCGAAATGCTGATCACGGCGCGCGCCATGAAGGCGGGGCTGGCGCTGATCCGGCCGCTGCTGGCGGCCAAGGCGGAAAAGCCGCTGGGCAATTTCGTCATCGGCACGGTGCTGGGCGACATGCATGACATCGGCCAGTCCATCGTCACCATTATGCTGGAAAATGCCGGCTTCAAGATCACCAATCTGGGCACCGACGTCCACCCGGACAAGTTCATCGAGGCCGCGAGGGAGGAAAAGGCCGACCTGATCGGTTTTTCGGCGCTGCTGTCGACGACCGTCTACTATCAGAAGGTCACCATCGAGGAGATTACCAAAGCCGGCGTCCGCGACAAGATGAAGATACTCATCGGCGGCGCGCCGACGACCCAGGAGTGGGCCGACGAAATCGGCGCGGACGGCTGGGGCAAGGACGCCATTGCCGCCGTCAAGCTGGCACAGGCCCTGATCCAGGAAAAGCGGGAAGCCTGGGCCTAGCAGATGAGCACGGCACTCACGATAGATTTCGTAACCGCCAAAGGTGGCCGGACCTCCGTCGAAACGGAGCCGGGAACCTCGTTCCTGGACGTGGCCCGCGCCGCCGATATCGACGTTACCGCCACCTGCGGCGCGCGCGGCAAGTGCCGGGGCTGCCGGGTCAAGATACTCAAGGGCGCCGTGCCGCCGCCAACGATCATGGATGAGGTGCAGCTTGGCCCGGACGAAGTGCATGAAGGCTTCCGCCTGGCGTGCCAGACCCGCGTCATCGCCGATACCGAAATCATGCTTGCTCCGCCTCATGCGGAAGGCGGCCACAAGATCCTGGGGTCCGGCAAGGACCGCGGCCAGCAAGCCGGCATTGATATGGACTCCGGCGTGATGAAGAAATTCGTCACCGCCGCCATCCCCGTGGACGAACATGAACAGTCCTCCGATATCGAGGAAATCCTGACGGCGACCGGCGCCAGCAAATCAGGAACATTGGCCCCGGACCTGCTCAGAAAGCTGCCTGGCGTGCTGCGCGAAAAAAGGGGCGCCGTCACCGTCACGACCTTCAACGGCGACATTCTGGACATCGAGCCGGGCGACACCACGGAACATAAATACGGTATGGCCTTCGACATCGGCACGACGAGCATTGTCGGCGCGTTGATCGATCTCGACAGCGGTGAGCAATTGGCGTCCGTCGGCGACGTTAACCCGCAGGCCGTCTATGGCGGCGACCTGATGTCCCGGCTGGCCTTTGCCCAGTTCGATCTGCCAGCGTTGCGCAAGCTGCGCGCCCGCGCCGTCCAGGCCGTCAACGACCATATAAAAGAGGCCTGCGAAAAGGCCGCGGTCGCGCCCGAGCATATCTACAAGGTCGTTATCGTCGGCAACACGGCCATGCATCACATTTTTCTTGGCATCGACCCCACCTATGTGGGGCTGGCGCCCTATGCACCCTCCATCCGGGGCGCTATCGAAATGCCGGCCCGGGACCTGCTGCTCAAGACCATCCCCAACGCCAAGATATGCATGCTGCCCATCGTCGCGGGCTTTGTCGGCGCCGACGCCATGGGCGCTGTCCTCGCCACGCGTATCTTCGAAAGCGAGGACTTCCGTGTGCTGGTCGATATCGGCACCAACGGCGAGGTTATCATGGGCCGCAAGGGCAAGCTTATGGCCTGCTCCGCGCCGGCCGGGCCGGCCCTTGAAGGGGCGCAGATCAAGCACGGCATGCGCGGTGCGATCGGCGCCATCGAAAAGGTCCATATCGGCGAGGCAGTCACCTGTGAAACCATCGGCGGCGCACCGGCCACCGGCATTTGCGGGTCCGGCCTGATCGATGCTGCCGCCAGCCTGCTAAAAGCCGGCGTTCTTCTAACCAGCGGCCGTTTCCGGACCCGGGACGACAAGAGCTTGCCGGCGGCTCTGGCTGCCCGGTTGCTCGGTTCCGGCGGCAAAAGCGAGTTCGCCCTCGTCCTGGCGCAAGAGTCCGGCAATGACACCGATATCACCCTGACCCAGGAGGACATCCGCCAGCTGCAGTTGGCAAAGGGGGCGATTTATTCGGGCGTTTTGATGTTGCAGCGGATCATGAAAGTCCCGATCGATGAAATTGCCGAGCTGCAGCTGGCCGGTGGTTTCGGCAACTACATCAACACCGAAAGCGCCGTCGCGATACACCTGCTGCCCTCGATACCGCTTGAAAAGATCACCTATGTCGGCAACGCGGCCCTGATGGGTGCGGAGATAGCCCTGATTTCGGAGACCGAGCGCAAGCGGGCCGACGTCCTGGCGAAGGAGATCGAGCACGTCTCCCTTGCCGCGCATCCGGAATTCCAGGACATTTTTATCGAGGCCATGTGCTTCCCCGAGAAAAAGGTGGATGCTCACTTTGCCGAAGCGGAGGCTTGATGTGCGGTTGAACCTGATTTTCGGATTCCTCGGTTCGGGAAAGACAACGCTGGTTCGGCGCATCCTGTCCGAGCGCGCGGGCGACCAGCCGACGGCGGTTATCGTCAACGAATTCGGCGATGTCGGCATCGATGGTGACATCCTCCAGGGCCACAATGTCGACATGGTGCAGCTCACTTCCGGCTGCCTGTGCTGTACTTTGAAAGGATCGCTGATCAGCGCCATCGAGGAATTGCAGGAGCGCGCCGATATCGAACGCACGGTCGTCGAAGCCAGCGGCGTTGCCGAGCCCGGCGATTTGTTGGAGAGTTTGCGGGATCCCCGGTACGGTTCCAAAATTGACCTCGATCTGGGCCCGATTGTCGTCGTCGTGGATACGCCCAAATTCCCGAAGATCCGCGAAATGCTGGGCGATTTCTATACCGAGCAAGTAGCCCATGCGGACGTTGTTCTTCTGAACAAGATCGATAATGCTGACGTTGATGACCTTTACACTGTCTATGATGATATTTCCGCGCTCAGCCCCGGCGCGAGCCTGATCTTCACCGAGCAGTGCAGCACCGATCTGGATATTGTGCTCGACGGAAAAAGTGGCCAGGCCGCCGTGGGGCCAAGCCACCATGACCATGACAAAAGCCACGAGCATGATCACGGCCATGCTCAGTTCGACTCGCTAGTTCTGGGTTGCGGCGCCGATGTTGACCGGGAAAGAGTGGTGAAATTCTTCGAAGGCCTCGATCCGCAGGTGTTCCGCGCCAAGGGGTTCATGATCATCGATGGCCGGCCCCGGCTGGTGCAATTCGCAACCGGGCAGCTTGATATTCATCCCGCCGATGGTCCCCATGACAGCCGCATGGTATTTATCGGCAAGGGTTTGGACCGTCAGGCCTTGCAGGAAAAATTCGACTTCGCCAGCGCCGGCAAGGTGGACTGTTAAGGACAAACCCATGACCCTCAACATCCTTGCAGCAGCCGACAACGAGGCTCCGGTCTCCTTCGCGGAGAAAGCCTATCAGCTACTGGTGCGCAAGATCACGCGCCTGGAACTCGCCCCTGGCGCGGTGCTGGTGGAGAAGAACCTGATGGCTGAACTGGGGATCGGGCGAACGCCGATCCGCGAGGCCCTGCAACGCATAGCGGCCGAAGGCCTGGTCCAGCATCTGCCCAACCGGGGTATGCTGGTCAGTGACCTCAGCGCCGCCGACGTGCAGAGCATTTACGAATTTCGCAGCCTTGTCGAAGGGGCCGCCGCGCGCCTGGCGGCCACCCGCGCCACGGAAGACGACATTCGCGAATTGGAAACGCTGGACGAGCAGTTGAATCAAGCGACAGAAGACACCGATATCGACAGCTTCGTCGCCCTCGACTGGCGCTTTCACGAAGCCCTTGGCCGGGCATCGAAGAATACTTATCTCGGAGAAGCGGTTCCTCGTATCTTCAACCTGCATCTCCGGCTTTGGTTCTATATATCCAGCAAACTTGGAAGCTGGCACCCGGTCGCTCATTCCCATGACGAAATGACCAAAGGCGTTGTCGCGGCCATCAG
>JAJFHO010000019.1 GCA_021775575.1 Hyphomicrobiales bacterium | reverse complement strand
ACGAGAACCGCAAAGACGGCGGCCAAAAAGAAGCCTTCCGCGAATGCCGCTTCCAAGGCACGGGAAAAATCGTCAGCGAAGTCACCGGCAAAATCGCCGGCCAAAAAGCCCGCCACGCGGCGCAAGCCCGCGGCACGGGGCAAGCCGGCGCCCGAAAAGGTGACCTAGCCGGGCGGCGCCACAGCTACCCCGCCCGCGCCTCGATCGCGTCCCAGATCATCGCGGCGATATCGTTGCCGCCGAATCGCTTCACTTCGCGGATGCCGGTGGGCGACGTCACGTTTATCTCGGTGAGATAGTCGCCGATCACGTCGATACCGACGAAAATCAGCCCCCGCTGTTTGAGTTCCGGGCCCAGCCGCTCGCAGATTTCATGATCGCGGTCGGTGAGTTCCACCGGCGTCGGCGTGCCGCCGATATGCATGTTGGAGCGGGTCTCGTCCTTGGCCGGTACGCGGTTTATGGCGCCGGCCAGCTCCCCGTCGACGAGGATGATCCGCTTGTCGCCGCCGCGCACCTCGGGCCGGTATTGCTGCACCATGAATGGCTCGCGCAGCATCAGCTGGAACAGCTCGACCAGCGATGCCAGATTGGTGTCGTCATGTTTGATGAGAAACACCGACTCCCCGCCATTGCCGTAGAGCGGCTTGATGATGATGTCCTTGTATTGCGCGCGGAACGCCTTCACCTCGTCGAGGGACCGGGTGACGGTGGTCGGCGGCATCAAATCGAGAAAATCGAGCACGAACACCTTTTCCGGCGCATTGCGGACATGGCCGGGATCGTTCACCACCAGCGTCTCGGGGTGAATGCGCTCCAGCAAATGGGTGGTGGTGATGTAGCTCATGTCGAAAGGCGGGTCCTGGCGCAGATGGACCACGTCGAGGTCGCCGAGATCGACGGTGCGCGCCTTGGTCAGGCTGTAGTGATCGTCCGGCTTGTCGACCACGTTCAGCGTGTGGCCATGGGCGATCAACTCGCCGGCGCGCAGCGTCAGATTTGGCGGTGTGTAGTAGAAAATATCGTGCCCGCGCGACTGCGCTTCCAGCAGCAATGCGAAGGTGGAATCGCCGTGAATGTCGATCCGGTCGATCGGATCCATTTGAAAGGCTACGTTCAACGCCATTTGCACGCCCTCTTGTTCCCTCGATTTGGCTATCGCTTGGCGCCGCGCGCGTCAAACCCGAAATGCATCGCGCAGATGCACGGGCCAGCGCCAGGGCGCCATCAGCACGACGTCGAAAGCGATGTCATGGCCCTGAAAAGGCGGCTTGCGCGCCAGCCAATATTCGGCCGCACGCGCGATACGGCCTTGCTGGCGGGGGCTTAAAGACCAGGCGGCGTCGCCGGTGCTGGCGCGCAGCTTGACTTCGACGAAGGCGAGCCGCCGGCGGCGCACGGCAATCAGATCGATCTCGCCGACCGGCGTTTTGCAGCGCCTCTCCAGAAGCCGGTATCCCTTTAACGCAAGCAGCGCCGCCGCGGCCAGCTCTGCGTTTTGACCCCTGCGTTCGGCGTCCTTGCGGGCCCGCTTCACGGCGCGCCGGCGTCCTTGAGCGCCAGCGCGAGCTTGTAGACGCGGTTGCGGTTGACGCCCAGGAGGTCGGCGACCTCGCGCGCCGCGTCGCGCAGGGAACGGTCATCCATGACGCGGCGAAGATGCGTCTCGATTTCCCCATCCGTCATCTCAGCCGGCGTCGGCGGCCCGACAAGGACTACGAATTCGCCTTTTTCGGCGAAGGGGCCGCTTGCTTTTTCCACAACTTGTTCAAGGGTGCCGCGCAACACCGTCTCGTGCAATTTGGTCAACTCCTTGGCGACCGCCGCGTCGCGGGTTCCGAATATGGCGCAGACGTCGGCGAGCATGGCGGCGAGCCGGGAGGGAGATTCATAGAAAATCAGCGTTCCGGGAAGCGAGGCGAGTTGGTCGAGCCGTTTGCAGCGCCCCGCACTTTTCGGCGGCAGGAAGCCTTCAAAGAAAAAATGGTTAGAGGGAAGCCCGGTGCTGGTGAGAGCGGCAATCAGCGCGCAGGCGCCGGGAATGCTGATCACCTTTTCTTCCGCGTCGAGCGCCGCGCGCGCCAGCTTGTAACCGGGATCGGAGACCAGCGGCGTCCCGGCGTCCGACACGAGGGCAACCGCCTGACCGGCGCGGATACGGGCGAGAATCCGTGGCCGCTCCTTCGCCGCGTTATGCTCATGATAGGGCTGAAGCGCGCAGGAAAGCCCGAAATGCGAGGTAAGCTTACGGGTATGGCGGGTATCCTCGGCAAACACCAGCTCGGCGCGTTCAAGCACGCTCAGCGCCCTCAAGCTGATATCGGCGAGATTTCCGATCGGCGTCGATACGAGGTAGAGACCAGGCTCCAGAGGGCTGCTCAGCACCTGTTCAAGCGCAGCCGAGACCCGTGAGATGAGCCGGTTTCCCGGCCCGGCGGCAGTCTCGCCGCCGCCAGTTTGCGACGGCGGCTTGTCAGGCCTGCTCATCTGCGCCTCAATATCGTCATCAACCACCGGTTTCTATGGCGCTCGCCCTCCGCGTTCGCCGCGTCAGCAAACCTAGGGTATAGGGGCGCGTAACTGTTAGTAACAATTTGAGGCAGCGATGCCAGGGCGTGCTGCACCGAGGTTATGCGATCACAAATGATGTCCCTTCCGCGGCCGCCGGATTTTGCCATGGGCCTCCGGTGGCGACTGAATGGATGCCATTTTTGCGCGCATGGCCTAAACTGACGCTATGGTTGACAGGCTTTTAACCACTGCTGCCTAGGGTAGGAATTCAGGAATAGTGACGAGCGCCAGGCCATTTTGGCGGCGACGTTGCACGAAAGGGTCTCATGCGGGTTCGAACCGCCGTCAGTTCGCTGAATCACGCGATAGCGAATCTTGTAGCCTTGATGCTGTTGCTGGGGCTCGTCGCCGCTTGCGCGAGCAATGGCGGACGGCGCGAGATGGCGCAGCCGGGACAGGGTTATGGACCCGACGGCCGGCCGCTGCCTGGTTCGCAAGCGCCGGCGAGGCCCGCCGTCAAGGTCGCGCTGCTGCTGCCGCTTGGCGCACCGGGCAATACCGCGGGCATCGCGCGGGCGCTCAAGCAGGCCGGCGAGCTTGCCCTGTTCGACTTCGACAATCCGAACGTCACGCTGATGGCCAAGGACACCAGGGGCACCGCGGACGGCGCCAAGACCGCGGCGCTCGCTGCCGTTTCTTCGGGAGCGGAGTTGATCATCGGGCCGCTATTTGCCGAATCGGTGGCCGCCGCCGCGCCGATTGCGCGCCAGGCCAACATTCCGATGATCGCCTTCTCGTCCGACCGCAAGGTCGCCGGCAACGGTGTCTATCTGCTGAGCTTCCTGGCCGGGCGCGACGTGCCGCGAATAATCTCCTATGCCATGTCGCGGGGCAAAAGTCGCTTCGCCGGACTGATCCCCAAAGGGGCCTATGGCGACATTGTCGCGCAGAATTTTCGCAGCGCGATCAGCCGGGGCGGCGCACAGCTGGTCGCCCTTGAGCGTATCCCGCTCGACGCTAACGGCATGCTCGAGCCGACCAAGCGCATTGCAGCGCTGGCCAAGTCGGAAGATCCGCAGTTTCCGGCTCAGGTCGATGCGATCTTTATCCCGGCGGGACCCGATTCATTGCCGACCATCTCCGCGCTCATTCCTTATTACGAGATCAACACCGAGCAGGTGCAGCTTCTCGGTACCGGCCTGTGGGACTATCCCAATATCGGCAAGGAGAAACCGCTGGTCGGCGGCTGGTATCCCGCACCCGACCCGAAAGGCTGGCGCGCATTCACCCAGCGTTATGTAAAGACCTATGAGAAAACGCCGCCCCGGCTCGCCAGCCTCGCCTATGACGCGGTCAGCCTCGCGGTATCGCTCTCAACCAACCCGAAGGGCCAGCGTTATACGGCGCGGCAGATTACCCGCGCCAGCGGCTTCGCCGGTGTCGACGGCCTGTTCCGCCTGCTGAGCGACGGCACGTCTCAGCGCGGACTGGCGGTCCTTGAAGTTCAGAAATTCGACAGCCGCACCGTCGATCCCGCGCCAAGCGTTTTCGGAACGGCGCAATTCTAGCCGGGCCGCGCGAAGCTTCACTCCGAAGGGGTATTCCGCCGCAGACTTTTCACCCGCCCCCGGTGCGTCTTGGCCTTGATGCGGCGCTCGATCGACGCTTTGGTCGGCCTGGTCCTGATCCGCGGTTTTGGCGGCACGGCGGCGCGGCGGATGAGCCGCACCAGACGGTCGCGGGCGTCGGCGCGGTTGCGCTCCTGAGTGCGGAAGCGCTGGGCGCGGATCACGATTACTCCGTCATTCGTCAGGCGGGCGCCGGCGAGGCGTTCCGCCCTGGCTCGCACCGCCACCGCCAGGCTCGGCGAATGGCGGACATCGAAGCGCAACTCGACCGCAGTCGCGACCTTGTTGACATTTTGTCCGCCGGGGCCTGACGCGCGGACGAACTTCTCCTCCAGCTCGTCTTCGCGAATATGGATTTGCGGCGTGATCGCGAGCATTTTCAGGCCACAAGCTCCGCGATCAGGGTATTCAGCAACAGCCGCCCCGCCGGTGTCGCGCGCAACCGCCCCTCCCGCCGCTCGATCAATCCGTCTTCGGCGAGCCAGCCGAGCTTTTCTTCCGGCAATGTCCCGCCGGCCTGTTCATAGCGGGCCGTTTCGATGCCTTCGTTGAGCCGCAGGCCCATCAGCAGCATTTCGCGCGCCGTATCGGTGGCATCGAGCGGACTGCTTTCGGCAAGTCCATGGCCCTGCTCTTCGACCTGTTCGCGCCAGCTTTCGGGCGAGCGGACCGTTGCAAGCGCATGACGTCGGCCATCGACGGCGAGCCGTCCGTGTGCGCCCGGTCCCACGCCCGCATAGTCGCCCATACGCCAATAGACCAGATTGTGGCGGCATTCCTCGCCGGCGCGCGCATGGTTGGAGACCTCATAGGCCGGGAGACCCGCCGCCTCGCACTCCTCCTGGGTAGCGCTGTAGAGCGCGCACGCTTGTTCTTCGCCCGGCGTTTGCAGCTTGCCGGCCATGGAAAGCGCCGCGAACATCGTGTCCGGTTCGATTGTCAGTTGATAAAGCGACAGGTGGCCGGTCTCGCGGGCCAGAGCCGCGCGCAGTTCCTTCTGCCAGGCGGAGACCGTCTGGCCGGGCCGGGCATAGATCAGATCGAAGGACACCCGGTCGAAGGTCTTTCGCGCAATGCCGAGCGCGGCGAGTGCTTCTTGGCCGGTGTGAAGCCGCCCGAGCGCCTTCAGTTCCGCGTCGTCGAGCGACTGGATACCGAGCGAGGCGCGGTTGACGCCGGCGGCGCGGAACCCGGCGAACCGATCCGCCTCGACGCTGGTCGGATTGGCTTCGAGTGTAATCTCCGCGTCATCGCCAAGGCGCCAGTTGAGGGCAATCCGATTGAGGATAGCGGCGACGGTTGCGGGCTGCATCAACGATGGCGTGCCGCCGCCAAGGAAAACGCTGCGCACGTCACGTGGACCGGTAAGCCCGGCCATATGATCGAGCTCGGTCAGATAGGCCTTGAGAAACCGCTCCTCGTCGATGCCCTGTTTGCGGACATGGCTGTTGAAATCGCAATAGGGGCATTTCGACTGGCAGAAAGGCCAGTGCACATAGACTGCGAAGCCGGGGCCGGTTTCGCTATTTTTCGAGGCAGGCGGCGACAAATTGCTCGAAGGCTTTAGCGCGGTGAGAGATGGCATGTTTCGTGTCGGGGTCCATTTGACCGAAGGTCTCGATCGCGCCGTCGGGAAGAAACATCGGATCATACCCGAAACCTCTTGTGCCCTTCAGCGGCCAGACCAGTGTTCCAAACACCTTACCCTCAAATGTATCGCCGGCGCCATCCGGCCAGGCGAGAGTAAGGGCGCAGGTGAAGTTGGCGCGCCGCGCTCCCGGCGTCAGGGCGCCCTCCTGCTCCAGGGCGTTGTGAACGCGCATCATGGCGAAGCAGAAGTCCTTGCTCTTTCCCGCCCACC
This sequence comes from Hyphomicrobiales bacterium, assembly GCA_021775575.1. Taxonomy (GTDB): domain Bacteria; phylum Pseudomonadota; class Alphaproteobacteria; order Rhizobiales; family Methyloligellaceae; genus JAJFHO01. The sequence continues at coordinate 27,588 of JAJFHO010000019.1, read as the reverse complement.
GCGCCGAATAGATGCCCGGCGCGCCGCCAAGCGCGTCGACTTCGAGGCCCGAATCGTCGGCGATCGCGGGCAGCCCGCTCGCTTCGGCCGCCGCCAATGCCTTGAGCTGGGAATTGGCGGCGAAGGTGGTTCCGGTTTCCTCGGGCTCGGGCAAACCAAGCTCGCCGGCGCTCACCGCGTCGACGCCGCACGGCGCAAGCAGTTCCTGGATCTCCTGCACTTTGCCGGGATTATGGCTGGCGACGACCAGCCTGTCGCCCCGTTTGAGCTTGCGGTCCATCAGCCGACGGCCAGCTTCTGCAGGTCGGCCAGTTCAGCAATGCCCTTTCTCGCCAGCAACATAAGCTCGTCGAACTGTTCCTGGCTAAAGGGGTCGGTTTCGGCCGTGCCCTGCACTTCGCAAATGCCGCCGGACCCGGTCATCACGAAATTGGCGTCGGCGTCGGCTTCTGAATCTTCCGCATAGTCCAGATCAAGCACCGCCTTGCCGCCATAGAGCCCGCACGATACCGCGGCCACATGGTCGCGGATGATGCCATCCTTCACCATGTCCCGCGCCTGCATCCAGTGAATGCAGTCATGCAGCGCCACCCAGCCGCCGGTAATCGCCGCGGTGCGTGTGCCGCCATCGGCCTGGATCACGTCGCAGTCGACCGTTATCTGCCGTTCGCCCAGCGCCACCAGATCGACAACCGCGCGCAGAGAGCGCCCGATCAGGCGCTGGATTTCCAGCGTCCGTCCGCCCTGGCGGCCCGCCGTCGCCTCCCGGCGCATGCGCTCGCCGGTGGAGCGCGGCAGCATGCCATATTCCGCCGTTACCCAGCCGCGGCCTCGGCCCTTCAGCCAGGGCGGCACGCGTTCCTCCAGGCTTGCGATACACAACACATGGGTGTTGCCGAACTTGACCAGGCAGGAGCCCTCCGCGTGCAGCGACACCGCGCGCTCAATGGTGACCGGGCGCAACTCGTCCGGCTGACGGTTTGAAGGTCGCATGTCGGGAATATCTCCAGGCCGTGTGATTGGGACGGGCAGCCTAAGGGAGGCGGCGTGAGGGATCAACATAATGGTCGCGGCATTAAGCAATCGGTTTGACGGGAGGTTCATGCAAACCTACAGTCCGATCCATGAGAGAGAAGGAACTCCATGAAGCGGCACAGCGCGCGCGGCAGGCAGGACGGTCGATGCTGATGGATATGGACGAGCGCTCGCGGACGATTTTCCGCGACATCGTCGAGACCTATCTGGCGACCGGAGAGCCGGTGGGTTCGCGCAACATAGCGCGCCAGCTGCCGATCACCCTGTCGCCGGCGTCGGTGCGCAATGTAATGTCCGATCTGGATGCGCTCGGTCTTATCTACGCCCCGCACACAAGTGCGGGACGGATGCCGACACAGACCGGCTTGCGCCTGTTCGTTGACGGTCTTCTTCAGGTTGGCGAATTGAGCGAGAACGAGCGGGGACAGATCAAGGCGAGGATGACCGGCCAGCCGCAGGATATGGGTATCGAGGACGTTCTTGCCGACGCCGGCGAAATGCTTTCTGGCCTCGCGCGCTGCGCAGGAGTGGTGCTGGCCGACAAGCAGAGCCGGCGGCTGAAACAGATCGAATTTGTCAGCCTCGACAAGGTCCGGGCGCTGGTCGTCCTGGTCGGCGAGGACGGTTCAGTGGAGAATCGTATCATTACCCTGCCCGAGGCTCTGCCGGCGTCCGCTCTGGCGCAGGCGGCCAACTATCTGAATGCCCGCATCGCCGGGCTGACGCTCGACGACGCGAAGGGCCGCATCCAGAGCGAGTTGAAGGCAAAGCGCGCCGAACTCGACGAGCTGACCGAACGCGTCGTTCGCCAGGGGCTTGCCACCTGGTCGGGCGAAACGGACGGGCGCAAGAATCTGATTGTGCGCGGGCGCTCGCATTTGCTTGAAGATCTTACCGCGATCGAGGATCTGGAGCGGATCCGGCTGCTGTTCGACGATCTGGAGACCAAGGAGGAGCTGATCGACCTGCTTGGACATGCGGAGCGCGCCGACGGCGTGCGCATTTTCATTGGCTCGGAGAGCAAGCTTTTCTCGCTGTCGGGTTCCTCGCTGATTGTGGCGCCGTTCAAGGATTCCGACCGGCAGATTGTCGGCGTGCTCGGAATTATCGGCCCGACGCGGCTCAATTATGCGCGGATCATCCCGATGGTCGACTATACCGCGACGCTGGTTGGACGCCTGCTCCCTTGATTTTTTTCTTCCGGGCCCTGATATCGGGGCTGACTTGCGATTGACGATTCGAGCGCGAATTCGAGCGGACCCATGAGCGACAAGAAATCCAAATCAAAGCCATCGCGCGCCAAAGGCCGGGCCGAGACCCCGAAACCCGAGGCGCAAAAACCGGAACCCGCTGCCAAGGCGGAGCCGCCGGCCACGAAGGACGCCAGCGAAGACGTTGGCGATCTGGACCAGAAGAGCGGCTGGTCAGCCGGCGAGCTGGAAGCGCTGCGCGCGGACAACGTCGAGATGAAGGACAGGCTTCTGCGCGCGGTCGCGGAGATGGAGAATCTCCGCCGCCGCACCGAGCGCGACAAAGCCGACACGGCGAAATATGCGATTTCCAATTTCGCCCGCGACGTGCTCACGATTGCCGACCATATCGCGCTCGCCATCGGTCATGTGCCCGGCGATGCGCTGGAAAAAGACGATGCGCTGAAGAATTTTCGCGACGGCATTCTGGTCACCGAGCGCGAATTGCTGAATGTAATGGAGCGCCACGGCATCAAAAGGATCGATCCGAAAGGCGAGCGTTTTGATCCCAACTCGCATCAGGCAATGTTCGAGGTGCCCAATCCGGACGTGCCGGAGGGCACCATCATGGAGGTCGTCCAGGCCGGCTATGTGATCGCCGAGCGGGTGTTGCGCCCGGCCATGGTCGGCGTCTCCAAAGGCGGCGAAAAGCCGGTAAAGGCGCAGCCCGCGTCCGACGCAGCGCCGAAAGCCGCCAATGACGATACTCCCAAAGCGGGTGCGGCGGCGGGTGGCAAGCTGGACGAAAAAGACGTCGGCGGGAAATTCGACACCTCCGCTTAGGCTCGCGACCCTGGTTGGAGCATGCAAGGAGCAGGGATCATGACACAGCATGGTATCTTTCACTGGAACGAGCTGATGACGCGCGACGCGGAGGGTGCGAAAACCTTTTACGGCAAGTCTCTCGGCTGGACGTATGAACAGTTCCCGATGGCCGAAGGCGGCATCTATTGGGTCTGCATGTCGGACGGCCAGCCGGCGGGCGGGATCTTCGATATGTCGGGACCGGAATTCGAAGGCATTCCACCCAATTGGTTCAGCTATATCGCTGTCGACGACGTTGATGCGCGGGCCGAGGCCGCAAAGCAAAATGGCGGCGAACTGATGCGCGATCTGTTCGACATTCCAGGCGTTGGCCGTATCGCCATTCTGAGCGACCCGACCGGCGCGGCAATCGGCCTGATAACGCCGGAGCCGAAGAACTGACGGCTTGCATTGCCTTCGAGCGCCGGCGCCATGATCGACCACATCTCACTCAGCGTGTCCGACCTCGCTCGCGCGGCGCAATTTTATGAGCCGGTTCTGGCGGCCCTGGGGCACAAAAAACTCGTGACCCGCAAGACGACGATCGGCTTTGGCAAGAAATATCCGGAATTCTGGCTGAATGCGCGCGCCGGTGCCGGCCCGGCGCCGGAGACAGGCGGTGCTCATGTGGCGCTTCGTGCCCGGGACAAATCCGCGGTCGAGGCGTTTCATGCCGCGGCGCTGTCCCGGGGCGGGATCTGCGATGGCCCGCCGGGTTTCCGTGAACAGTACAATCCGAGCTACTTTGCGGCTTTTGTCCGCGACCCGGACGGCAACCGTATCGAAGCGGTGACATTTGTGGAGGCACAGATTTAGGGTGTTGTCACCCGCCGCAGCGTCAGATTGAGCCGCCCGCCTTGCGCGAAATCATCCAGCAGCACGCCCGACGTTCCCGCCTTGATGCGGTCGACGCCGTGATAGGCGAGGCGGGCCTTTCCGCCGAGCACCACGACGTCGCCGGAGGCAAGATCGAAGGACCGCGTCGGGTCCTTGCGTTTGGTGCCGCCAATGCGAAAGCGGGCCGTGTCGCCGAGCGATACCGAGAGAACGGGGGCTGAAAAATCCTCCTCATCCTCGTCGCGGTGCAGGCCCATTTTGGCGCGCGGATCGTAATAATTGACGAGGCAGGCTTGCGGCGGCGCGCGATAGCCGGCCAGCTCGGCCCAAAGATCGAGCAGCATTTGCGGGATCGCCGGCCACGCCTCCCCGGTTACGGGATGTTCGGCCTGATAACGGTAGCCGCGGTCCTTGTCGGAAACCCATCCCAGAGGGCCACAATTGGTCATTCGCACCGAAAAGGGTTTGCCCGAGCGCGGCATGGTGGGCGTGAACAGCGGCGCGGCCGCGACGACCCGGCGCAAATGCTCAAGCAGAACGCGCTGCGCGGCAGGCGGCAAAACATGCGGGAAATGGCGGAATCCCGCCAGCAAGGGCGCGCGGACGCCTTTCACTCTCCCAACCTTCGCCATTTTCATGCTGTTTACCCTTAATCTACATCGTCACGGCGGCTTGCAGCGCGCCGACGCGCCGCTTATATAACCGCAGGAGCCGATGTTCATTAGAATCGTTAGGGGGCCGGCCCTGTACGGTGTGACAACCGCGCAGGGTATTCCGGGTGCCATTGGAGGCCCGGCCGGTCTGCCGCAGAACGGAGATTAGAAAGACATGTCGAAAGTCATCGGAATCGATCTCGGCACAACCAATAGCTGTGTCGCGGTCATGGAGGGATCCAGTCCGAAAGTCATCGAGAATGCGGAAGGCGCGCGCACGACGCCGTCGATCGTCGCATTCTCCGAGGATGAGCGCCTTGTCGGCCTGCCGGCCAAGCGCCAGGCGGTCACCAACCCGGAAAATACGCTGTTCGCGATCAAACGGCTGATCGGGCGGCGTTACAGCGACAAAACGGTCGCGAAGGACCAGAAGCTCGTTCCCTACAAGATCGTCAAGGCGGACAATGGCGATGCCTGGGTCGAGGCCCATGGCGAGAAATATTCGCCTTCGCAAATCTCAGCCTTCATTCTGCAGAAAATGAAGGAAACGGCCGAGAGCTATCTCGGCGAGAAGGTCGAGCAGGCGGTCATTACCGTCCCCGCCTATTTCAACGACGCCCAGCGCCAGGCGACCAAGGACGCCGGCAAGGTTGCCGGGCTTGAAGTGCTGCGCATCATCAACGAACCGACCGCGGCCGCGCTCGCCTACGGCCTCGACAAGAAGGACGGCAAGACCATCGCGGTCTACGACCTTGGCGGCGGCACCTTCGATATTTCCATTCTCGAGATCGGCGACGGCGTCTTCGAGGTGAAGTCGACCAATGGCGACACCTTCCTCGGCGGCGAGGATTTCGATATGCGCCTCGTCGACTATCTGGCCGATGAGTTCAAGAAAGAGCAAGGCATCGACCTGCGCGGCGACAAACTGGCGCTGCAGCGCCTCAAGGAAGGCGCGGAGAAGGCCAAGATCGAGCTTTCTTCCGCTGCCCAGACCGAGATCAACCTGCCCTTTATCACCGCCGACCAGTCCGGTCCGAAGCATCTGACGATGAAGCTGACCCGGGCGAAGCTGGAAAGCCTGGTCGACGACCTGATTCAGAAGACCGTTGGTCCATGCCAGGAGGCGCTGAAGGATGCTGGCCTCAAGGCCGCGGAAATCCAGGAAGTTGTTCTCGTCGGCGGCATGACCCGTATGCCCAAGGTCGTCGAGACCGTGCAGACTATCTTTGGACGCGAGCCGCACAAGGGCGTCAACGCGGATGAAGTCGTTGCTATCGGCGCGGCAATCCAGGCCGGCGTTCTGCAGGGCGATGTGAAAGATGTGCTGTTGCTGGATGTCACGCCCTTGTCGCTGGGCATCGAAACGCTGGGCGGCGTGTTCACCCGCCTGATCGACCGCAACACGACAATTCCGACCACGAAGGGCCAGACCTTCTCGACTGCGGAGGACAACCAGAACGCGGTAACGATCCGGGTCTTCCAGGGTGAGCGCGAGATGGCGGCCGACAACAAAATGCTTGGCCAGTTCGATCTCGTCGGCGTTCCGCCCGCACCGCGCGGCGTTCCGCAGATTGAGGTGACCTTCGATATCGACGCCAACGGCATCGTCAACGTGGCGGCGACCGACAAGGCCACCGGCAAGGAGCAGTCGATCCGTATCCAGGCCTCGGGCGGCCTCAGCGACGATGACATCGAAAAGATGGTCAAGGACGCCGAGGCGCATGCGGAGGAAGACAAGAAGCGCCGCGACGACGTTGAGGTGCGCAACCAGGCCGAGTCCCTCATGCACTCGACGGAGAAAACGCTTGCCGATCTCGGCGACAAGATCTCCGATGCCGACAAGAGCACCATCGAGGAAGCGGCGGCGGAGTTGAAGACGGCGCTCGAGGGCGACGACAATGACGCCGTCAAAGCCAAGATGGATGCGCTGGCCCAGGCTTCGATGAAGCTCGGCGAGGCGATGTATCAGGCGGCCCAGGCCGAGGAGGCCGGTGGCGAAGACGCACCGGGAGATGCCGGCGAGGGCGGCCAGGACGCTGGAGACGATGTCGTCGACGCCGACTTCGAGGAAGTCAAGGACGAGGAAGACGACGATAAATCCAAGTCGGCCTGACCGGCAGCAGGTAAACAGAAATGCCCCCGTCTCCCGCAGGATTGTAGCCTGCACGCGGGACGGGGCTTATCAGGCTCACCGGTCCGGTTGAGGCGACCTCATGGCGAAACGGGATTATTACGAGACGCTTGGCGTACAGCGCGATGCGGACGATGCGCAGATCAAGAGCGCGTTCCGCCAGCGCGCCAAGGAACTGCATCCCGATCGCAACCCCGGCGATGACAGCGCCGAGCAGAGCTTCAAGGAAGTCAACGAGGCTTACGAGGCGCTGAAGGACCCGCAGCGGCGCGCGGCCTATGATCAGTTTGGCCATGCCGCTTTCGAAGGTGGTATGGGCGGTCCCGGCGGACCGCATGGCTTCGGTGGCGACTTCTCCGCCTCGATGTCGGAAATATTCGACGATCTGTTCGGCGAGTTCATGGGTGGCCGGCGCGGGCGCCCGAGAACGGTGCGCGAGCGCGGCTCCGATTTGCGCTACAATATGGAAATCTCGCTGGGCGACGCCTTCTCCGGCAAGACCGCGCAGATCAGCGTGCCAACTTCCATCACCTGCGAAACCTGTTCGGGATCGGGCGCTAAACCGGGCACCAGCCCGGTGCAATGCCGTACTTGTGGCGGCGCCGGCAAGGTCCGCGCTTCCCAGGGTTTCTTCACCATTGAGCGCGTATGCCCGGCCTGTCAGGGCCGTGGCGAGATGATCGAGGACCCTTGCGAGTCCTGCCGCGGTGCGGGACGCACCACCAAGGATCGCACTTTGTCGGTCAATATTCCCCCCGGCGTCGAGGACGGCACCCGCATCCGGCTTGCCAATGAGGGCGAGGCGGGCGTGCGCGGCGGCCCCTCCGGCGATCTCTATATTTTCCTCGCCATCAAACCGCACGAATTCTTCCAGCGCGACGGCGCCGATTTGTTTTGCCGCGTGCCGATATCGATGCCGACCGCGGCGCTCAGCGGGCAGATCGAAGTGCCGACGGTCGAGGGCGGGCGGGGCCGCGTGAAAATACCCGAGGGCACCCAGACCGGCCGCCAGATTCGGCTCAAGGGCAAGGGCATGCCGGTGCTGCGCTCCAAGGTGATGGGCGACATGTATATCCAGGTCGAAGTGGAGACACCGAAAAACCTCACCCGCAAGCAGAAAGACATTTTGCGGGAATTCGACGAGGCTTCCAGCGACCAAACCAATCCGAATTCAGCCGGCTTCTTTGCCCGGGTGAAGGAATTCTTCGACGGAATCGGCGAGTGAACGGAGCGGACCGGCTGATCGTCGCGCTCGACGTAGCCCGGCCGCAAGAGGCCCGCGACCTTATCGCGAGAATCGGCGATGCCGCGGGCGTCTGGAAAGTCGGGCTGGAGCTGCTCTATGGCGGCGGCATCGAACTGGTGCGCGAACTGGCCGATCAGGGGCAGCAGGTTTTCGTCGATGCAAAACTGCTCGACATTCCCCATACGGTCGAGCGCTCTACCGCCAATATAGCGGCCCTGGGCGCGGCATTTCTGACCGTTCACGGCCATGACATCAAGACCATGGACGCGGCCATGCGCGGACGCGGCAAAAGCGATTTGAAATTGCTGGCCGTCACTGTGCTGACCAGCCTCGATGACGACGATCTCAAGCAGCAGGGCAGCGCCATGAATGCCGCCGATCTGGTTCTGCACCGGGCAAAACTGCGGAGCGAAGCCGGTTTCGATGGCGTTATCGCGTCGGGTCACGAAGCGGCTGACATCCGCAAGGCGACCGGCACTGACTTCCTGATCGTAACCCCTGGAATACGCCCCGAAGGGGCCGCCACAGGCGACCAGGCCCGGATCATGACCCCGGCAAAAGCGATTCAAGCCGGCGCCGACTATCTGGTCGTCGGCCGGCCGATCACGAGGGCGGACGACCCTCGCGCCGCGGCCATGGCGATCACTCGGGATATCGAGAATGCCCTTGGCTGAGCCCGCCCCATGAACTGGTGGGCGCTGGGGCTGCTGTGGCTTGCCGGGATAAATCTGCGGATCACGACTTTGGCGGTCCCGCCGCTGATCCCGCTCATTCATCAGGATTTGGATTTGAGCGAGAAGGCGGTCGGCGCGCTGGGCGGCCTGCCGGTGCTGATGTTCGCCGGAGGCGCGCTGTTCGGGTCGCTGTTGCTGGCCCGGACCGGGGCGGTGCGCGCGCTCATCGCGGGACTGGCGCTGACGGGCGTGGCCGGCGCGTTGCGGGGCCTGGGACCCGACGTCCTTGTCCTGTTCGCGATGACCGGCATCATGGGGCTGGGCATTGCCATCATGCAGCCGGCCATGCCGACATTCACCGGTCACTGGTTCCGCAACCATGTCGGCCTTGCCACGGCGGCCTATGTCAACGGGCTCCTGGTTGGCGAAATTATTGGCGCCGCGCTGACGACCCCGCTTGCGTTGCCGCTCGCCGGTGGCAGCTGGGGCGGCGCGCTCGCCATCTGGTCGCTGCCGCTGTTCGCCAACATTCTCCTGCTGGTCTGGGCGCTGAAGCTGGGTTTGGTGACCGGGCCCGGACTGAAGGGCGCGCACGAGGCGGCGCGCTGGTGGCCCAATTGGCGCGACGGCGGGATGATCCGCTGCGGCCTGATCCTCGGCTGCGCGGCTTCGATCTATTTCACCTCCAACGCCTTCCTGCCCGATTTCCTGTATGCAACGAAACGCCCGCACCTTGTCGATGCGTCGCTGATCGCGCTTAACACCGGGCAGCTCCCGGCCTCCTTTCTGCTGCTGGGTCTCGGCGACCGGCTGGCCGGCAGAGCCTGGCCGCTGGTCAGCGTCGGCCTGCTGGGCGCGGCGGGCGCGGGCGGGCTGACGCTCGCCGCAAGCGATGGCGGTATCATCTTCTGGTCGGGCGTCGTCGGCTTCGTCGGCGCCTTTATCCTCATTCTCACCCTTGCGCTTCCACCGCTCCTCGCCGCGCAAGACGATGTTCATCATTTTTCCGCCGGCGTATTTGTCATCGGCTATTTCATTGCTTTCGTCACACCAATCGTCAGCGGCGCGCTGTGGGACGCGATACACATACCGGCCATGGCGTTCGCGCCAGTCGGCGCCGCTGGCATAGCGCTCGCAGTGCTTGCAACAACACTGCACTTTTCGCCGCGTCCGTCATAGACTGCCGGTGGACAAGCCGAAGGGAGGTGGCAAGATGGCCAAGGGATATTGGGTGGTTCATATCACCGTGACGAAGCCGGACAGCTATCCGGACTATGTGGCGGTGGCAACACCGGCGATAGCGAAATATGGCGGTAATTTTCTGATCCGCGGCGGCCCCGCGCAACTGCGCGAGGGCGAGGCGCGCGAGCGCCATGTCGTCGTTGAGTTTGAAAGCTACGAACGCGCCATCGAATGCTATGAGTCGGATGACTATGCCCCCGCGCTCGCGCTGCGCCAACAATATGCGCTGAGCGATTTCGTCATTGCCGACGGCGGCGAATAAGCCCACGCCGGGCAGCCAAACACAAAACAAGGAGAAGACGATGCCCAAAGGCTATTGGATTGCCCATGTGACGATCACGGAGCCGGCAAACTATCCCGACTATATCGAGACCGCCAAGCCGGCTTTTCAGGAGTATGGCGCGCGGTTTCTGGTGCGTGGCGGCGAGCACGACTGCGTCGAGGGCAATTCGGGCCAACGCCATGTGGTGATTGAATTCGACAGCAAGCAGAAGGCGCTCGCCTGCTATCATTCCGAGCAATATCAAAAAGCCGCGAAAATCCGCGAGGGCGCCAGCACAGGTACGATCACCATCGTCGAGGGCGCCGACTAGAGCGCTTCGCGCCCGAGTGCGGTCAACCCGGCATCAGGACCTAGAGTTTCGGCATCTCCACGCCGGCAATCGCGCAAGCCGCCTGTACCGTGTTGCGCAGCAGGCAGGCGATGGTCATCGGCCCGACGCCGCCCGGCACCGGCGTTATCGCGCCGGCCACCTGAACCGCTTCGCCAAAGTCCACATCGCCGACGAGCCGGGTGCCGCCGTCATCGGTGGCAATGCGGTTGATGCCGACATCGATTACGACAGCGCCGGGCTTCACCCAGTCGCCCTTGACCATTTCCGGTCGGCCGACGGCGGCGACCAGAAGATCGGCGCGCCGCGCGACGCCGGCAAGGTCCCGGGTGCGCGAATGAGCCAGCGTCACCGTGCAGTTCTCGCGCAGCAGCAGTTGCGCCAGCGGCTTGCCGACAATATTGGAGCGGCCGATGATAACCGCCTCCAGCCCGGAGAGGTTGCGCGCCGCCTGCCTGGCCAGCATGACCGACCCGACCGGCGTACAGGGCGCGAGCGCCGGTTGGCCGGTGGCCAGAAGTCCGGCATTCATGGGGTGAAAGCCGTCCACATCCTTGGCCGGCTCGATGGCGCAGATGACGGTGCTTTCATCGATATGCTCAGGCAGGGGGAGCTGGACGAGAATGCCATGCACCGCCGGGTCGGCATTAAGCCCGGCGATCAGGTCGAGCAATTCCTGCTGGCTCGTGGAACCTGGCAGGGTATGGGCGAAGGACGCCATTCCGGCCTTTTCGGTGCTCTTTCGCTTCGAGCGCACATAGACCTGGCTTGCCGGATCGTCGCCGATGATCACGACCGCCAGACCCGGCACCAGCTGATGTTTGTCCGTCAGTTCCGCAACCGCTTCGGCAATGGATGCCCGCAGCGACAGCGCCAGCGCCTTGCCGTCAATGATGTTCGCTTTGCTCATTTCCTGTTTCCCCCATAGCGTCAGGCCGTCTCCTTCGGAGCATGTTCGATGCTTTCTGGATCACCGAACATGCTCTATCCAATTGTTCTCACGCATTATCCAATTGCTCTGATGTATTTTCCGGGTGGGAAACCGGTTCCGGCTTTCCCTGATAATGCTCTAGTTTCGCATCCAGGGCGGCGGCTATGGCGGCTGCGTCGCCGGTAATCTGGACCGTTTTCAACCGCGCGGTATGGCCTGCCACCACGCATATATGGCTTTTCGCGACGCCGAGCCATTTCGCAACCACTGCCTCAAGCGCCGCATTGGCCTTGCCCTTCTCCGGCGCCGCGCGCACCCGCGCCAGAATTGTTCGCCGGCCGGCATGGCTCCGCACGCCTTCAATCGCGTTCCGGGAGGATTTCGGGGTTAACCGAACCGTGAGCAAGACGCCGCGGCCGCCGGGACGATAGGGCTTCGCCGGCGCATGCGCGCTCACCGGTACCGCACTAGATGAAGGCTGGCGCGATCCAGCCGATCAGCACCACGTCCCGAACGAAAATGAGCAACAGGATCAGGACAAGCGGGGAAATGTCGATCCCGCCAAGATTCGGCATGAACCGCCTGATCGGCGCAATTGCCGGTTCGGTAATCCGATACAGGAAATCGGTGACCGCATAGACAAACTTGTTGTGTGTGTTGACCACGCCAAAGGCGATCAGCCAGCTCATAATGGCGGCGGCGATGATGATCCAGATATAGAGGCCGACGACATAGGCGATGAAATTTATCAGTGGAATCATTTGTTGAAGCGCTTTCCCGAATGCTGCTTCGACTGATGTAGCTTTCCTTGGCGCGCCCTGCAAGGGGAAGGCGGCGGTAACCGTTCCGCATGCTTTCTTGACAGGCCTTGGGCGCCAACCGTAAATGGCGTCTCGCGAGACGAGACCTGGGGCCGTAGCTCAGTTGGGAGAGCGCCACGTTCGCAATGTGGAGGTCAGGGGTTCGATTCCCCTCGGCTCCACCAGGTCTTTCGCCTTCCCTCATTCTGTTTGGATCGGTGGTCCGGCTCCCCATATTGTGGGAGACTGGTTCGGCCACATCGGAAGCGATCGAGTGCAATGACATCGCGAAAGACGCGTATCGAGGAGTGCCCCGGTGCCGATTCGCCCGGTGACCCGGCGATTGAGCTGCTGATTCTTCAGCCGACTCCCTTCTGCAATATCGACTGCAAATATTGTTATCTGCCGTCACGTTCCGACAACAGCCGGATGAGCGAAGACGTGATGGCGGCCACCTTCGATCGATGCGCCAGCTCCGGTCTCGTCGGCGACCAGATCTCGCTCGTCTGGCATGCCGGCGAGCCGCTTGTCCTGCCGCCCGCCTATTATGAAAAAGCATTCGCGCTGGCTGAAAAGCACCTTCCCGCGGAGACCCGCATCACGCATTGTTTTCAGACCAACGGCATGCTGATCGACGATGCCTGGTGCGAGCTGTTTTCCCGGCCCGGCGTGACCGTCGGCGTGAGTATCGACGGGCCGAAGCGGCTGCATGACGCCAATCGTGTCACCCGCGCCGGAAAAGGGACCTGGGACAGCGCCGTCAAGGGCCTGCAATTGCTGAGGGAGAAGGATGTCGGGTTTCACGTCATCAGCGTTCTGACGCGCGAGGCGCTGTTCTTTCCCGACGAGCTGTTCGATTTCTACCGCGTCCATGGCGCCCGTGACATCTGCTTCAATGTGGAGGAGCTCGAGGGCGCGCATGGCGAATCGTCGCTTGCCGACCGGCGCTGCGAGGCCCTTTACCGCGGTTTCATGGAGCGTTTCCTGGAGCTGGCGACGAACAGCGACGAGATCAGATCGGTGCGTGATTTCGCGCAGGCTTTCGGCAATATATTGAGAGAGGGCGGCGACGAGCCGGTCAATCAGCAGACGCGCCCCTTTGCCATCACAACGGTTGCCGCCAATGGCGATCTTTCCACCTTCTCGCCGGAATTGCTCGGCATGGAGAACAAGCAGTTTGGCGACTTTGTATTCGGCAATGTGCTGAACGACGAAATCGCGGACATGGCTCGATCCGATAATTTCATCGCCATGAATGCCGCAATCGGGAAGGGCGTGAGCAACTGCCGCGAGGCTTGCGCCTTTTTCCCGGTTTGCGGCGGCGGGGCGCCGGCCAACAAGCTGTTCGAGACGGGTTCCTTCGAAACCACTGAAACGATGTTTTGCCGCTATACCGTGCAGATCCTCACAGAGGTCGCGCTGGCGGCCTGCGAGCGGGACCTCGACGCGGAACGCTGGGGCAATCAGCCGGCCCGGCACCCGGCGCAGTGAACGCGGCGATCGCCATATCCGGGCGCGCCGGCGCCTTCCGGGTCGAGGGCTCGCGACTCTATCTGGACGGCGGCGATATCGCGAACAAGCTGCGGAATATCGAGGGCTTTACCGCCGGGGCGGCGGACCAGGGCGGCGACACGGAGCATGACACTCCGGCGATACGCTATTTCTCTATTCCCAACCATCTCCATGAGCGCCTCTGGCTTGCCGAGATTCCTGTCCTGACGGGAGCGGCGGCGCAGGGCTGCGGCGGCGAAGAGGACTGGAAGGCGCTCGATGCGCTGACCATGCTGTTGCAGCTAGCCGAGGAGGGTTTCGCAAAACCCGTCGAGGCGGTTTTTCAGGCGGCCGCGCCGCCGGCGAGCGAACCGGGGATGGATATTTGCGCGGCGGCCGCAAAATCGGCCGGATTGGACGAACCCGACGCGTGGACCCGCTGCGCCTGGCTCAATCTCGACGATCACGCGCATAGGGCGCATATCGGGATGAAGGCCGGACAGCGGGCGGAAGGCCGCGTGGAGCTCGTTATTGAACCGGGCGAGGGCATCGTGTGGCGGCGCGACAGGCTGATCGTCGAGGAAGCGCCGGGCGGGCAATCCGACAGCGTGCAGATCAAGCTGCTGCTGCTGGCCGGCTGAGTTTTTTGCGATCCGGGAGCCCGACCCCAGGCTCAGGACCCATAAACGAGCGGTGGCTGGGCCGCACTATTGTTTCAAGGCGCCCACAAGGCCTGTTGGAGCCATGGCCGCGGCACCGAAAGCTTGCCGTGGAGAGGCGGCCTGGCATCGCGCAGGCTGATCGATTGCCATGCCCCGCACCATTCCTTTGGCAGGGGATATGGTGGTGTGACGCCGTCATCGGCCTCAAAACCCATGCGCCCATAATAGGCAGGGTCGCCGAGCACGTAGACTTGAGTCACGCTGGCATTTTCCAACTTGCGAAAGCCTGCACGGACGATTGCGCTGCCGATGCCCTGCCTTTGCCGAGCTGGAGCGACGGCGAGCGGTCCCAGGAGCGCAACCTTATCAGTTCTTCCGGCAATGCTGCATGCCGTGAATATGGCATGCCCCACGAGAGCCCGATCAGTAATCCCGACAAGTGAGAGAACGATTGGTTCTTCCCTCAGCAATTCCCTCACCAAAGGCAGCAAATCCTCATCGGGGAACGCGTCTGGATAAAGCTTCTCGATCGAGGCAACGTCACTTGGCAGGCTTTCGCGTATTTCAATCTCGTCGATCATGTCCTCGTCATCAAATTATTCGCAGTGATCGCAGGATGTAGCGTATGCGTATCACCCCCAAGTTCAGGCTCAAAAAAGGGATTCCCGTGGCGTCGCGGATGTGTTTCCAACACCCAACTGACGGGAGTTCACCGTGGCAGATTACCACTTCTGGCTCACTGGCGCGCGGTTCGAGCGCCGAAAGCACAGGCGTATAAGCTGCGAAATCGCATCGAGCGCATGTTCGGCCGTCCCAAGGACTGGCGGCGGATTGCCACCCGATAAGACCGCCGCGCCCACGCCTTCATGAGCACGATCGCGATCGCGGCAACCGTGATATTTTGGTTAAGAGTCCCGATCCTAATCCGCCGGGGGCAGCGCCCGTTTCAGATTTCGGTAGGCGAAAACCAGCATCCGGTTGCGCAATATTGTCGGAACGATCATCCAGCATGTTTGCTGATCATCCTGGCAGCCAATCTTGGCCGCGAAGAGGTCGGGCTTGCCAGTTGCGGTTCTGCGGTCGGGCCGCAGAATTTTCGGATCGACGAATCTCGACGGATCGATTTCGCCACGGAACGTATCCTGAATTTCTACTTTGGCGACGTCGGCGGGGAACAGATCGAAAAACCGGACCTTTATCTTTTCGCCCAGAAGATCAACATCGGTGACCAGTAATGTTTCGCTCCCGGGCAGGAAGGACATGCCACGGAACAGCAGCGTCGGCGAGGGCAGGCTTCCCGGATTGACGCCGGCGGGTATCGGTGAGCCGTCAAGCCTGGCAACGGCAATTTTTACATCTCTGTCCACCTCATGCTGCTCGACCGATCGGGAATCTCCGGCATTCTGGTGGCTGCCGGCATGGCGGCAGGACTTGCTGGGCGCGTTGAACCCCGCCAGGACCGTCGTGATCAGCAGTTGGCTTTGCGGCCGGGCGAACAGAATGGCGGCGACCGAGTTGCCCGGAAAAGACTGGAGCGGCTTGCCGAAATTACTCACCCGTCCGCTCTTGATTTTGGCGACATAGAGATTGCCGCCGATTGTGCCGGCTGCGAAATGGTCCCCGCCCGAACCATAGGCAATGCTGCAAATTGCCGAGTCCGTCGATACCTTCGGCGGGTTTGGCGAGGGGACCCATGCGCCGCCGACGCGTGAATAAAAGGACAGTTGGCTCGCTCGCAGCGCGGCCATGTCCGCTGCTTGTGCCTCCGAGGCTTCGCCAATGTCGGACAATATTGCCAGCTGCCGGCCGTCCGGAGAAAGCGCCAGGCGGGCAATGGCCTTCTCTCCGGTCAACGCCCGGGGCGCTGTTTGCGCGGTGATATAGGCGCCGGCGTCCCCGTCACCTTTTGTCGAGGTAATGAGCGTTCCGTCATCGCGAAGGCCGACGACCGTAGCGCCGTTCCCGGAGAGGGCCAACTGGCCGATTGCTCTTGGATCACGGCGATATTCCCCGGCGGCGGCCGCGGGCTTGATACCGCCCTGGCTTTGCGATGTCGGCAGCAAGGACCGGAAACCGATACGCTGCTTGTCTTTCAGCAAATAGGGGGTCACGAGCTCGATCGAGCCATCCTCATAACCGATCGCGATAATCCTGCCATCCTCGGTTATGCTCATTTTGGTCGCCAGCCCCGCAAGCTTCCTGATCTCGAACCGGTCATCGCGCGGAGGCCATAAATTGCGGTGCAGGAAGGATCCGCTCTTGTCGATGAAGCTGAGGCGGCCCGACCGGCTCACCGTCTGGTATAGCGGTTCGCTCGGCTCGTTCACCAGCCGGCGGAACGACAGACCGTCATCGTAACGCCAGACCAGCGTTTCGCCATTCTGACGAACCGTGAGAAGTTCGCCGCCACCCAGGAATCGTAACAATTTTATCGGCAGCGAGTAGCCGAACAGCGACCGCGTCGGCCCGATTACGGGCGGTTCGTCCGCGTTGCCCTCGGTTTTGATGGCGCTCATGTGCCACAAATGACCGATGCTGTCGGTGACAGCTGCCAGCCAGGCGCCGTCCCGCGACATTTGTATTTTGTGGATGCCCTCGACAGGCGACGTGAAGGCCACGGCCGGGCTTGCCATCCCGCCATCGCCCTCCGGCACGCGCCACTGTGTTACATGGGTGTCGTTGAAAACGAGGGCCAGCAGGCCGCTGCTTGCGGCATCGTAGGAGATGGCGGTTAGTTTTCCACGCCCCGCGCCGATGCGGAAGACGCCCGTCCGCCGGTTCTGCAAAAGGTCCAGAATTTCAACCTCATAGGCTCCGGAATCGTCTCCCGAAAGCCGTCTGACGACGGCCATCATCGCGCAGTCCGGCGACAGGGCGCTGCGGACAATCGCGCCTTCAAGCAGCCTTACGGTTGTCATCTTCCCGCCACCGGCCGGTATCCGCCTGACAATGCGGCTGTCGCTGATGACATGAATGAATTTGCCTTCCGGATGAAACGCCACCACGTGATTGCCGCCGGTAAGCCGGTTCGCCCGGGGGCTGTCCACTTGGCCCGTTCCTTCGGCAAACGTCCACTCGCGGTCCCTTATCGGCGCGCCGGTTTCACTGACCAGCCGCACGCGGCGGCGGCTGAGAACCGCCCAGATCTTGCCGTCGGGGTGGGCATCGAGCCCGAGAATTTCGCCCGATGCTATTTCCGGCCGGAATATCGGCCCGGTGCTGCTTCCCTTGTCGGGGACCAGCATCAGGTTGAGGTTGCCCTCCTGAATCGATTTCTGCGCATCGAGCCAGAGTTTCAGGCGCGGATAGTCTTTCTCGAACGCCTTTACATCGGACCCCGTCCACTGGCTCGACCATAGCTCCAGATTGCCCTTCGTCATGTCGGGCGACAGCAGGCGCGCGCTGTGGGTCAGGTCGCTGGATATCAGCGAGACCTGGGAGCGTTCGAGAGCCGCGCGCTCCTGGACGCTCGACAAAATATAGTAGAATAGGCCGACGACCGTGACCGCGACGACCCCGGATGTGGCAAATTTGCGGCGCTGGTGCCTCTTGTGGCTCGAGTCGAGAAACGCCATCGCCTGGTCGAAGCGCGATTGAGCGATCCCGTAGCGCCCGGCCCAGGCCGCATTCGGCTTCTCCCGCCGCCGCCAGCGCAGCAACTCGTCTGCCGCTTCCTTGTCCAGATATCGCCTGCCGCCGCTGAACATCCGGCGCAGCCAGTGACTTTGGCTTTCATCGGTTGATTCCGCCACGGCGTCGTCCGGCGTGGCCGCGGCATCGGAACGCCTTGCGCGGAAGCGCTTGGACTGGCTGTCGAGATCGCGCAAGTCCTGGACCGATTTCGACTCCTGCTCAACCCATTCCTTCAGTTTGTCCCATTTGCGGATCAGGCATTCGTGGACGATATCGATGCTGGTGTCGTCATCGATGACGGCGCGTTCGGTCATCTGCGGCCGCAGAAAAAGCGCGTTGGGAGCGCGGAAATGATCGACGACGGATCGTAGCGCCTCTTGCCCCGCATCCGCGCTCAGATCGGCCACAAGCGCGATATCCTTGAATAATGTAGGCCTGCGCACATCCTGAAAAGCGCCGCCGAGCCGGCGTTCGGTCAGCTGGCGGAACAGGATCGGCACGAACACGCTCTGCTCGGGCCTCAACGTCTCGAGCAGTTCAGCGGCGTGAAGGTTCACCGTATCGGCGATGCAGCCGAAGGCTTCATAGAGCGCGTGGGTGAAAACCCTCGGCGCGTCGCCGGCGCCGTCGAATGTCGTCCAGATCCGCTGCATGACATGCTGCATCAGCGGCAGCTGGTCGACCTCATGCGTCATGTCCTCAAGTATGCGGTCGATAAGACCGTCCTCGAAGGTCCCGCCAAACCGGATTGCGGGAAGCTCGACCGCTTCACGCATTTCCTCCTCGGTCAGATTGGGCGTCAGATAGAGGGTCTGGTTGATCGCATCGGCAAGGCCCGGATAACGGGCGCAGTCGCCCAGATTGTCGGTTCGCATCGTGATGATGCAGTGAATCCGGTCGAATTTTTCTTCGAAGATATTCAGGATGATCGATATGAACACTTCGGTGGCGTCGCGCTCGGCGTCGCTCTCGATATTAAACAGCTCCTCGAACTGATCGACGACGAGCAGGACGTTCTCGTCGTCGCCAAGGCTCGATTCCTGCCGGAATTCCTCGATACCGTCCGGGTCCGCGAGCAGCATCGTCGACACCCGGCTGATCGCCTCATAATCTTCAGGCTCGTCTTCCTGGCGCGTCAGCCCGCACAATATGCTGGCCAGATTCCATATCGGAGAATTCTCCGGGCGCATTGTCGCAATGCGCCAGCGCGACCCGGCGTCATAGTAGCGGCCGGCGCGAAGCGCGGGGTTTACGCCGGCTCGGATCAGGGATGACTTTCCGCAACCCGACGGACCGATCACGGGAACGAAATGCGAGGTTGCCAATCGTTCCAGAATCTCGTCGATATGGCGGTCGCGGCCAAAGAAAATCCGCGCTTCATTGTCCTCGAACGCGCGCAGCCCCGGGTAGGGGAATTGGGGCCGCCGCCGCGCCGCAACGACGGCCGGACCGGTTTTCTCCTGTTCAGCGGTGTCCATGATTCATGCGCACAATTGACGGACAACCTGCTCAGGCGGCCGCGTTCGAGCCACCTTCCGTCTGCAGTCCCTTGATAAATTCGACAATGCCCGAAAAACCCATTTCGTCGTCGGCCGTGATGATCTGCACACCCGGCTCCTGGACATAAAATCCCGATGGCGGCGGAGCGTCGATGATGGCCACCGAAATCTCCGCCTTCTTTACCGCCCGGCGTTTCGCGGAAAGCCGCAGAATCTGGTCGAGCTTGTCGTCGATGGCGTCAATGTCGATCTGACCGGATACGAGAATAATGCCGTCGCATTTCTCGACGAGATTATTCCATTGTTCATTATGGGCCTTCTGGTCCGCGTTGGCCTGAGGCAGGTAGGTCCGCGCCGAGATGCTGTGGCTTCTCAGCTTCTCCTGAATCTGCTGGGCGATGTCGATGTCGATCTTGGCGGCATCGATAAACAGCTTGACCCGCCGCTCCACCGGCGCCGCGTCGGGTTCATCGGTGGTTGTGGCTGTCTCCTTCTTGAGCCTGTCGACAAGATCGCCGATCTCGCCCGGGACGAGCGAAGCCTGCATCTCGGTCACGAAGCTTTTGTAGTTTTCAAAGTCATCGTCAATGAAGGCCGGTTTCAGACCTTTTTGCATCCAGGGCAGGAAGGGGATTTTCATCTCCGACGCGACGTCGCGCGCGGTCCGGAACGCTTTCACCTTGTCCTCCTCGTCGGCGCCGGGATAAACGCCCAGCATCGCCACGACGGCCTTGGCGGAATTGAGCACCGGCTCCAGGGCATCGGCCGAGAACTGCTCGGCGCGCACCGCGCCGATGCCGGCTTCATGGCACTGGGCTTCGAGACGCCTGGCTTTTTGCGCAAGGTCATCGGTCGCGAGTAGGATCACATCGCCGGTATAAGGCACGATATCGCCGGAGCGCGGCTCATCGGCGCTGTCCTGGCTTTCGGCGGGCGCGGCAGACTCTTTCTCCAGCGCCTTCTTGATCCGCCGCGACAGCATCGTGCCCAGCTTGGTGAATTCATCGTAAAAGCATCGATCCTGATTGATAACGATCGAGGGATAGGCGTATCGGGGATCGCCCGATTTCTCATTCGCGTGGAAAAAATCAAATGGCTCCGCGCGCTGCAGCACATTTTGCGAATCCGGCCAGTCCGCTTGCGCAGTTGGACCCACGCCAACGACGATTACCGGCCACAAGCGCCCGGCATGCTCGCGCATCAGCCGGTCTTTTCTGGTGTCCATGGTCTTCAAGAACCAATCCAGTTCCTGCTTGCACCATGCGGAATCGAGATAGTTTTGTGACATGAAGATGCAGAATATGGCCGAATTCTCGACATGGTCGTTCAATTCCCAGTCGAGCGGCTCGCCCTGCTGCAGGCTGTCCTTGTCCCAGAATATCTCCAGATCCCGGCCGGCCTTCCCAATTTCCTTCTTGAGTTGCCGCGACAGGTCCTGCTTCAGCCGTTTGGCGAAGTCGAGCACCCATCCTTCGGCTGGATCGTTGACCAGATAGCCGAGATTGTCGTCATGGGCGTAGCTGATGAAAATGTCATACTCGAATCCGTCAATAAGACCCATTTCTCAGCCTCGAATACACAATTCGCCGGAAATACCGTACTTTATTGCCTCGCCCCGATTTTCGACGCAATTTTTTGATTTCTTAGGCTGTTGTATGGCGGTCACACACGCAATGGTAAAGTTTAGGGACATGATTTTAGGTTGTCCATACTACGGCCAGTAGTTATATTTATGGCAGCGTTACGGATGGCGCAACGCGGCTGTGCGACGGGTTTTCGATGCTTAATTCGTATATTGTACGACAGCAGTACGACAGGAATATCGGGATCATTGCAATGAGTATGTCTTCGAGGAACAGCAGCAACGACCTCGTGGCAAATATGCGCCACACGGTCTCCCGCGCGGTCGGGGTTGCCGGTTTGACCGTTGCCGTCAGTCTGCCCGCCGCAACTGCCCAGACCTCCGGCGATCGCGGAGCTGCCGCCGCCAAGTCGCTGCAGCATGTGCAAGAGGCGGTCAAGGCCGCCGGCCCCAAGGGCCGCGCATTGACGGCGCGCGGCCAGAATATGGCTTGGGGCAACTGGCAGAACTGGAACAACTGGCGCAATTACTGACGCCGTTATCCCTTCGCACTCTCCAAAGTAATTTGTTCGGCGCGGCACATGCCGTGCGCTTGAGGCGTGCGTCTGGAAGGGGTCGCTCACGCCGACCCGGCCTGCGGATTTTCCTTCAGAACATACATCCGCATCGCGCCATAATTCTTCGCTGACGGCACCACACCCACATAATCATATTCGAGCGACCGGTCGCCGGCGACGGCCAGCGCGGCGGCCATCGCCTCGGTGACATAAACCTGGCCTGGCGGAGTGATCGGCTCGATGCGCGCGGTGCGCGTGACATGCGATCCGAAATAGGTGGCCTCGTCGCGAATGAAGTCCCTGCCCGCGAACACGGGACCGTAATGACCGCCCAGCCGCAGCTCCAGCTGCGAGTTGCAGCCATATTCGGCAAGATCGGTTTCCTCGGCGGCCTCCTGCAAGGCGAGGCCGCATCGCGCGGCGGTGAGGGCATCCTCGAACACCACATAGATCGCGTCGCCCCAGCTGTTTTTGTACAAGACCTTATCCCCGAACCCGTTCAGGACTTGCGACAGGCGGGCCATGAATTTAGCGTGAAAATAGGGGATATGCTCATCGCTCAGGCTTGAGAAACCGGTGACGTCGCCAAACAGCATCGCGCGCGGTATCCGCTCAGGGATCTCGCGAGGCCGCCGCGCCGCGCTGGCCGCCGGCTTGCCATTGCCTTCCACGGAGATGATTTCCACGGGCAGGTTGAATCCCCGCCACATGTCGATATTGCCGTCGGTGCCCACGCCGTGGCCGCCCTTGCTGTCGTAGACGGCCAGCATGCGCAGTCCGGCATCCAGATTGCGCGCCCGCACCATTGCCAGTCCCATCGCGAAATGGGCGCAATAGGTAAACAGGGCGTCGTCGTTCAAATAGGCGCCATCGGTCGCGTAGGTGATGGCGCCACGCCCCTTGGCCGAGCGGCGCTCGACCCAGGCCAGGCATTTCTCAAACCGCTCGACCCAGCCGGCCCCGGAGCGCTCCACCGACTCGCGGATGAAGTCCTGTTTCTGGAAAGGCAGCACAATGCCGAGGTCTTTTTCGCGCGCTATGCAGGCTTCCGCGACCATGATGTCGGTGCCCGACGCGAGCGAGCCGAACGCCGCCGATATGTCGTGGGCGTCGAGAAAACTCTCGATGCGGGCGCGGACGTGGGTTTCCTGGTCGGCCGGAAATCGCCCCTTTTCTCCCGGCGGCGCAATAATATGTCCAGCGAAAAAAACCACTTCCGGATTGCTGATCGCGGCGAGGATATGCTGGTCAATGGAGGAGTATTCGCAAATCAGTTTCAGCTGCTTGCGCGTCGATGCCCGGCTGGCGAAATCTATTCCGGTAAGTTCGCCTGCTTTGGCAAGCTGCTGTTGCGCCTGTTTTGAATCGCCAAGCACCAGCGCCGCCTCGGCGACCGTTGCGGCGTGCCAGTAACGCAAGGCTGCACTGCGCGGACGCTCCCTGGCGCATTCTTCAAGCGCGGCGCGCGCCATCGCCGCCGCCGCCCGGTCGCCGGCCAGCAAATACAGGGTCGCAGCATTTATCGCATTATAGCTCTTGTTATCCGTGTAGCCCTGGTAAGTGGCTTCATAGGCGCGGGCGGCTTCCGCCAGCCGTTCAGCGCGTTCCGGTCCGTAGGTTTCGAACGCCTGGTCCTTGAGGATACGGGCATGGAGCGACTGATAGTCGGCCTCGTCAACCGACCGAAGCTCGTAATTCTTGTAGAGTTGGGCTGCGGCGCTGGTCGCGCCGGCGCGCGCCATGGAGCGAACCTGCAGATAGCGAAGGGTGGTGCGATCCGATTGCTGGAGATCGTCCTCAAGCGCGTCGAGCGCCTCGCGCGCCCTGTCGGCGGCGGTCAGAAACTGGCCCAGGCTCTCCGCCTTTTCGACCCGCTCCACGATTTCCTGAATTTCCTCGCGCGACATCGTTCAGGCGACGCGGCCGGTCTCGCCTGAACCGATCCACAGCCGGGTGAGATTTCGCGGGCTGTCGGAGGGAATCGCGGCGCGCCCATGGGCAATCCTGTGATTGTCGAGAAAGACGCATTGGCCGGGCGCCAGCTCGATTTCGACATAGTCCGTTTGCGACGCTTTGCGAAAAGCCTGCTCGAACTTCTCCAGCGCCGCGGCCGCGGCGGCGTCGTACGGGTAGCTTCGCAGCCATGGCACATAATGAAATCGAAGCCCGCCGGGACGCGGCAGCGCCAGGGGAATGGGCTCGCCTCCGCCCCAGGCGGCATTGTCGGTGACACCGACGCGCCCGAGAGCCTGCTGTTCTTCCTCCTCCAGCATATCGGCGACTTTTTGCAGATCGAGAAAGCGCATTTCGCCGCCGCCGGGCTCGCTGGCGACGCAGCGCCAGGCAATGGTTTCCGCCATCACGTGATCGGTATGAAAATCGATCGCCGCGGGGAGCTGGTAGTTGCGTGGACGCTCCGCGCCCATACGGATTTCCGCTTCATAGACGATCTCGCCGAAGTGCCGGCTGATGTCGCGAAACCGTGCGTCCGCCACCTCTTCATCGATGACGCATATGCCCGTATCGGCCAGTTTGGCCGCGACCCCTTCAGAGGTCACGGCGCTGTCGTCTGCTGTCTGCGTTTGCGTCATGAAGCCTTTCTACTCCCTGCCGAGATGCCACATCAGCGAGCGGACTTCAAAAGGTTGCAGGTCCGGATAGACCGAAAGCAGCCTGGCGACGATAGCAGAGGCATGCGGGCAGGCGAAGCTGGTCCCGGTATAGAATTTGTGACCGCCGCCGGGGCATGGCGCTTCGATATAGATGCCGTTCGCCTCGATTTCGATCGGCGTGCCCAGGCGGTAGCGTATTTTCAAGGGGTCGGGCATCGCCTCATTCTCTACCGAAAGGACCGACGAGAGGTTCGCCGGATAGGCGGTGAAGCCGCCATTATTTGCCGCCGCGACGACGACGACGCCATTCAGGATAGCCTCGTCAACGGCATCGGAAATGCTCTCCCGGCTGCGCCGCTCAAGCGTACCGAGGCTGGCATTGATGACGTTCATGCCCGATTCGACGCACCAGTGCATACCGGCGACCAGCCCGGCGCTGGACCCCTTGGAATTGGCCCCGATCACCTTGATGCTGTGAATCTCGGCCTCGGGAGCGATCCCGTTGATGATTGCGGCGCAAGCGGTGCCGTGTCCGATCAGGTCGGTGCCCTTGGTCTCGCGGCAGCTATATTGTCCGCCGGACTCGACCAATTCGTACGACGCGGCGATCTTGCCCTTCAAATCTTCGTGATCTTCGTCGACGCCGGTATCGAGCAGGCCGATTTTCACGCCGCGCCCGGTTCCCCGCCCAAGGCTCGCGACGATCTCCTCGCGGTCGATTATTGCGCTCACTTCTCCGCCCCCTCCACCGTTCTAGAGAACCAGATCGGAGTCATTGCCATTCAGGCTGTGTATCAGGTTTCGGATCAGTTCCAATTCGCGCGCCTCCAGAGGTTCGAGAGCCTCGACGATGTCAGACTTGATGTTGCGGTGCTGTCCCGACGGGCTAGCAGCGGCAAGACCAGCGGCGACTCTGGCGCTTTCGAAGGTCGCCTTGAGGTGATCGAGCGTCACGTCCACAAGTTGCCGCGAGCGGGCGATATGATCCATGAGCGTTCCGCATACCGCCGCCAGCCGGCTTGCCAGGTCGATATCGCTCTTGGTGAAATGACCGGCCCCCTCGACGCGGTTCACGAATGTCAGGACACCGACAGTCGCGTCGCCGCTGACAATCGGCGCGGCGAGATATTCCTTTGTCGAGTAGCCGGCCTTCTTGTCGATCTCGTCGAAAAATTCCGCCGCGGACGCCGCCTGATCGAAACTCATCGTCTGCGCCGAAACGAACACGAAGCCTGCGATGCTCGCGCCGATCGGGATCGGCGGCAGATCGAGCTGGGTCAGTTTCGGATTTGTCGATTGCAGAAATCCGAGGGAGTCGTTGGAGCGCGGCACGAGGATCGCCGCGTCCTCGACCCGCAGGCATTTTGCGCCGGTATCCAGAAGCAATGAAAGAACCTGCCTGGTCACCGACTTGACGGCGCCGAACTCCTTGACCAGATCGTCGTAGAGGCCGTCCGGCAATTCCGGGCTAGTCACCAGCTCACCCGTCCGCGCGGCTCTTGAAGATTTCCTGCGGACCGAGCTGTTGCGCCCATTCCTGCATTTCCACCATCCGGTAGAAGCGCGCGGCATTGTCCTCGAATTCCTGGACGTAGCCCATTTTCCGCTTGAGATTGAGCATCTGTTTCCAGTCCATTTGGCTCCAGCGGTTCTTCCACTCGTCGGGAAGGTCGTAACCGGCGATGATTTCCTCTTTGCTGCTGCCATGATGCTTGCCATCGGCCATCTCGAACGCACAGGTGATCAGCGCTTCCTGATAAGCGCGCATCCCGGCCAGCTCCGGCGGCAGGTTGGCGATGTCGATTTCCGGCAGGGCCTTGCTCGCCTTGAATTTCGGCGCGCCATGCTTGACGAGTTCGTCGGGCACCTCGCGCGGGCGATATTTGTAGAAAATTTCCCGCGCGCGCTCCAGATCGTCGGTGATCGAGCCGAAATTTCCCGGTTCGTCGTCGCGTTCCAGAATGATTGCCCGCGCCGAGGTATGCTGGAGCGCAAGTTCCAGCATTTCAAAGACCTCATCGGGGACCGGCTGGCTGTGGCTGTCGATCCATTCGCCGTCCTGATAATGGCCGCCGGCCATATGCATGTGCAGGACGCGCTCGCCATTCAGGGTCTCCAGATATTTGAGCGGGTCATATTTGTGGTTGGTTGAATTGATAAACAGATTCGCCGCATCGAACAGGAACCAGCAATCGCAATAGTCGGCAACGCGGTTGATGAACTCGACCTCGGTCATCTTCGACGCTGCAACGGGGAATGTGTAGGTCACGACCTCAAGCCCGAAATCCTGGCCGAGAACACGCTTTGATTCATTATATTGATGCGCCATCCATTGAGCGGCTTTGTCCTCGAACGGCATCGACATAAAGACCGACAGGTCCTGGTCTCCCATTCTGTGGAAGGTCAGATGATCGGAAAATTCGTCGACTTCGAACTCGTCGAGAAAGGCGCGCGTCTTATGCAGAATATCTACCGCCGGCGCCTCCACTGAACCGACCGACAGCGAGATACCGTGAGCAACGCATGGCAGCGCCTCACGGATCTCGCGCATGAAGCTCCCCGACGGATCGCCCAGGATCCGCCGGGACCGCTCCACATAGTCGATGGTCGGTAATTCTAGGAAATCGATTGAGTTACGGTTCGCAAGAATATCGGAATGAAAGAACCTCCGATATGCGAGGCCGACGCCATAAGCTGGCTGTTTGTTTACCATACTTCCTCGCCTCCAATAGAGTTGGTTGCCTGTGAACCCTCAGTCGATCCCCGTACCAGTTCTAGTAGCAGTTCCGCCAGCAGTAGCAGTTCCGCCAGTTGCGCCAGCAGTAGTAAGGGTCGACGCCTTCAGAAGGACCGGCCTGCGGTCCGGGCGCGCCCTGCGCACCGATAATGTCCTTGACCTTCTCGGCCGGGACTTCGAGCTTGGAAAGCTCCTTATCGGGAACCTCGTAGAATTTTCCTTCAACGCTTCTCAGTATTGCCATTACTTCTCTCCTTCTAAGTTAGCGACGGACACAACGCTTAAAAACAACCGGCAATTGCCGGTTTAGATCCCGGACACGGACACTGCCGCCACAGCTCGCCAGTTTGGCGCGGAATGCTCCGACGGCATTGCCGTGTCCATCCCAGGATTAGTAACAGTTCCGCCAGCAGTAGCAGTTCCGCCAATTGCGCCAGCAGTAGTAAGGCTCAACGCCGCCGGGACCCTCTCCGCCCGGGCCTCCGCCTTTGCCGCCTGGACCTGCTCCTTTGGCCTGCGGGCGTGGTCCCCCGGGTCCTCCGGGTCAATCGCCTGGACTGCCTCCCATGCCGCCGCCTGGTCCGCCCATGCCGCCGCCGGG
>JAJFHO010000180.1 GCA_021775575.1 Hyphomicrobiales bacterium | reverse complement strand
TGAGTGTTTTGGCCGCCTCCATCGCGGCACAAATTTCGCTCTCCGGGCAAAGCGGCGAGGTGGCCGTTATCCATGTCATGATTGCGATCACGATCAGTACCGGCTTGACGGGTCTGTTGCTGTTCGGCCTCGGGGCGTTACGGCTTGGCGTGTGGCTTCGCTTTGTTCCTTATCCCGTTATTGGCGGTTTTCTGGCGGCCTCGGGCTGGTTGCTTATCACCGGCGGCGTCGAGGTTATGACCGGTGTCGCGCCCGGTGTGACGGTTCAGTCGCTGGCCGCTCTTATTGCGCCGGAGCATTTCCCGCATTTCATCGTCGGCGTGATTTTCGCCGCCCTGGTCTTTTTGGTGCGCCGGCGGCTTGACAGCTTTCTGGTCCTGCCGGTGGCTTTCTTTGCATTCGTCTTCATACTTGACGCCGGGTTGCTGGGATTGGGGCTGGGCGAAAATTTCGGGGGCACGCAGAGCTGGTTCCTGCAAGGCATGGGAACGCTGCAACTTTGGGTGCCCGTCGCGGCAATCGCGGAGCATGGCATTGACTGGACGTTGCTGGCGCAGAATGCGGCGGAGATTGGCGCGGTGTGCGGGGTGACCGCCGTGTCGATGCTGCTCGATGTCTCCAGTCTTGAGGTCGCGCGGCAGAAATCGGCCGATCTCGACAAGGAACTCAGGACCAACGGCATCGCGAATATCGTGGCGTCGGTGGTCGGCGGCGTTGCCGGCAATCTGTCGCTGAATGGCAGCGTCCTGATAAACGAGGCCGGAGCGG
The DNA here is from genome assembly GCA_021775575.1 of Hyphomicrobiales bacterium. Classification (GTDB taxonomy): domain Bacteria; phylum Pseudomonadota; class Alphaproteobacteria; order Rhizobiales; family Methyloligellaceae; genus JAJFHO01. The sequence goes on along the minus strand of JAJFHO010000180.1, from coordinate 3,983 downwards.
TTTCGCGGTTGAGCGGCGTCTTCGCGGCGCTGGTATGCGGGCTGGTTTTGTTGTTCGGCGCTGAAGTCGCGACGCTGATACCGGTCCCGCTTCTGGGTGGCTTGCTCGTCTATCTCGGCATGGTGATTCTCAAGGAAGCCTTTGTGCAGTCGCCGGCGCAGCGTTCCGGCACGGATATGCTGCTGGCCGGCGCGATCATGGCGGTGATCATCTATTCAGGCTATCTGCTGGGCGTCGTACTGGGTGTGATCGGCGCCTGTCTGCTGTTTGCCTTTTCCTACAGCCGCATCGGCGTCGTGCGACGCCATCTCACGCGCGCCCAATTCTCGTCCAATGTCGACCGTTCGCCCGTGGAAGCGGGATTGTTGCGCCAGCATGGCGACCGCATTCATATGTTCTGGCTTTCCGGCTTCATCTTTTTCGGTTCGTCCAACGGTCTGTTCGAACAGGTGCGGCGATGCCTGGACGGGCAGGTTAACAATGAGCCGGCCTATCTCATCCTCGATTTTGGCGGTGTTCCCGGATTGGACACTTCGGCTGTGCTATCGCTGGTGAAGCTCAAAAATTACTGCGACGAGCGGGCATCCGTCCTCGTCTTCTCGGGGCTGAGCGAACAAATGCACCGCAGCTTTGTCAGCGCCGGATTTTTCGACGAAAATTCACCGCATCGCACCTTCCCGGAGCGAAACGATGCGCTCGACTGGAGCGAGATGAAACTGCTGGCGGAGTATGATCTGGGCGCCAGGGCCGACGATAGTTTTGAGGCGTGGCTTGGTGAGCAGCTGGGCGAGGGCGTCGACATCGCACGGCTGGCTTCCTATTTCGAGAGGCATGAATTCGCCGCCGGCGGCGCCATCCTCGCACAGGGGGCAGCTTCCGATAGCGTCGATCTGCTGGCCGAGGGCGAAGTCGCCATCATGTTCCGCGACGAGGAGGGCCGTGAAACCCGGTTACGGCGCATGGCGGCCCAGACCGTGATCGGCGAGATGGGATTCTACCGTCAGGTTCCCCGGGGAGCCGCCGTTATCGCCGAACGCGCGTCAGTCATCTATCGATTGACCCACGAAGCTTTCGAAAAAATGCAGGACAAGGATCCGCAAGTCGCTTCGGCGTTTCACAAGATGATAATCAGGCTTCTGTCTGACAGGCTCGATTTTGCCAACCGGGAAATAACGGCGCTGATCTGAGAAGCCAGGCGGTCCGGCCGCTCAGCGGGCAAGCAGATAAACAATCGCGATATAGGTCAGCATGTGGGCCAGCTGATCGACGCCAAAGGCGCGCCAGAATGCGGGGCCATCCGGCTGCCAGCCGTTGCGTTTGTTCGCCTGCTCCTTCAACCAGTCGGTATGATAGTGAACCACGAATTCACCGGCCAGGATCGCCGCGCCGAACAGTGCCGATGACGGCGCGAGCAGCAAAAAGACCGGCACGCTCAGGGCCACGTGGATCCCGGAATGCAACAGCCCGCCAGGATGGCCGTAAGTGCCCTTGTTCAGATATTGGTATGGGGTTTGGAGGAAAAAATCAGCGATCGTGTGCTTCACGGACAGGAACGTGAAACCCAGAATGATGGCGTAGACGATATCCGGCATTCATGCCCCCGGCAATCCGCGACGGTATCTGCGTTTTAGCACCGGCAGTTGGTCAACTTACGCTGAACTGTTTCCGGTTCGATATATGAGCGCCCGGCCAGACGGTGACTGACCGGGCGCGGAGAAAAGCTGATCCATAGTCTCGCTGGTACAGCAGTAATGTCCTCTTTTTTGGCGATCTAGAACCTGATGCCGCCGCCAAGGATACCGATCGACAGGCCACCCTTCGTGCCGCCGCCGATGATAACGGACGTGGTTGGGCCGCCACCGCCTGGAGGCGGGCCGGACTCGCGCGCGGGCTGCTGCCTGCGCTGGGTCGTCTGCCGACGCTGGGTGGTGGTCGTAGACTTCTTCTTCGCGGAACGCGATGTGGTGGTGGTCTTCTTGCGCGTCTTGGCCACGGTTGCGCATCTCTGCCCGCGCCATGCGCCGATTACTGTCAATGCCTTCTCCTCCGGTTCGGTAACCGAAAGGCTCAACTTGGCGACCTGGTTAAAGCGCCGCATTGCCGCCTGGGAACCCCGACCCCAGATGCCGTCGATGCTGCTGGTGTAGCAGCTGACTCTTTTCAAGGCTGTCTGGACGTCCTTGGCAAGCTGGAGTTTCGCCGCTTGCGTATCGATTGCCGGTGTCTCGGCTTTCGCATCGCTCGCGGTGGCCGACGGCGTCAATTCGGCGGTCTTCACGGAGGTATCGTCATCCTTCTTTTTCGCCGTCTTGGCTGACTCATGCGTTGCCGCCTCGACATCGATGGCGCGTGTCTTGTTCAGCTTTGCGTTTGCGATCGGGGTGAAGACACCGTTCGGAAAGCGGCGCATATATTCTTCGAACAGCGCAGGATTACTGCTGTCGCGGATCGACGTCCAAAAGGCGAGATCCATATCGGCGTCGGATGCCGATGAGGTCGTGGCCGCTGCCGGATCGGCTGCCGCAACCTTTACGGGGCTATCGCCGGGCTTGAAATAGAACTGGCCGGTCAGGGAGGAATTCTCCCACGGGACCTGCTTGCCGTCTGTGGATTCCAGCACGTCGTTGCGCACGTCGATCATGACGTCGCTGATGCTTGCCCCCTTCGAGTCTATATGCTTGAGGAGGGCGCTGGTGAAGGGAGAGTTGCGCCCGTCGCCGTCAAGGGCGACGTTGCCGGGCTGGGTGGCGAAGGCGATCATCATGCCTACCGCTTTTTCAACCCGTGCCAGACCACGCCCGATCGCCACCGACCGGCCGCGGCTGGTCATGCTGCGCGCGAGCACCTGGGCCAGCGGATTGTCGCGGCAGGCATCCAGGAAAACCAGATTGACGCGCGCGTGCCGCTCCATCTGACGAAGCACAAGATTGAGTTCAACAGCTTCGAAATCGAGATCGCTCTCCGATTTCAGCTCGGCGTCGATTGGCGCCAGAAAGTTTTTGCCGTTCACCTGAAGGCCGTGGCCGGCATAGAAAAACAGGCCGACATCGGCCCCTTCCAGCGCATTTGAGAAATCACGGATACGCTGCTCCATGTCGTGTTTGCGCAAATTGGTGCCGTCAATGACCTCAAACCCCATACGCGCGAGCACGACCGACAGGTCGTTCGCGTCATGTTTGGGATTTCGAAGGGGGCTGGTGTGCTGATAATCTGAATTGCCGATCACCAGAGCCACGCGCCTTTCAGCGGCGGCATTGGAAACATTCGCGAAAATCACGAAAATTACCGCAACCAATGAAACTGCAGCCCGGAACATGGCAAACCTCCCTTCCGATCCTCAGTGAATTCGAAACCATACTGCCACAACGCAGCAAGATTATCGAATTTACCGGCTGCTCAACCCCCGGCGTTGAGCTAGTCCGTACAGCAATAAACTGGGGATTTCGATGCCGGCATTCAAGAGAAGCATGAAACTAGACGGCAATGGGTAAAAAAAACGCCCACCACGGCCGATTTTCCGGGAGGGCGGTTAGAGTCTTGATTATCAACCTATTTACACGACGCAGGCCACGTCTGGTCTGATTACCCGCGCTGTCACTGGGCGGCGACCTTCGAATCGGCCATTTCATCGCCGACCGCGCCCTCGGCCTTGGCTTTGGCAATTTCGTCGCTGGTCAGACCCAGAACCTCGGAGAGTATTTCATCGGTATGCTCGCCGAGCAGCGGCGAACGCTCCACATCGCTCGGCGATTCTGAGAGTTTTATCGGATTGCCGACGGTCAGATATTTGCCGCGCGTGGGGTGGTCGACTTCCACGACCGTACCGGTTTCGCGCAGGGAGGGTTCCTCGGCGATTTCCTTCATCGACAGGATCGGCCCGCACGGAATATTGAGCGGATTGCAGATATCCATGACCTCGAACTTTTCCTTGGTCATGGTCCACTCCTCTATGGTGTCGAAAATCTGCTTGATCTTGTCCAGCC
>JAJFHO010000179.1 GCA_021775575.1 Hyphomicrobiales bacterium | reverse complement strand
GCGCCGTTCGTGCCGCCGGTCAGGGTTTCGCCCGCCACGGTGCCATTCTGGAATTCGGTCGCGCCGGCGAAATCCACGGAGTCGGAAGCGGCCAGCCCCAGCCGCTCGACCACGACCTCGTCGACGAAGCGCAGCCCCTCGATATTGGTGAGCGTGTCGGATTGCGCGGGGTCGTCCACGCGCGCGACATGGATGCCGGCCGCGTCGCTCGTCACCACATAGTCATGGATGGAGCCCGCAAAGACGGCGATGTCGTCGCCCTCCCCGCCATCAATAATGTCGCTGCCCGCGTCGCCGGTGAAGGCCTCGTCCGCGTCCGTACCGATGAAGTGATCGTCGAGCGAGGTGCCGACGACCATCTCGATGCTGGTATAGCTGTTGGCCGAGGCGGTGCCGTTCAGATCGACGAAGACGCCGCGCGTCTCCTGCCAGTTCTCGAAGCCGAGCGAGTCGAAGCCCTCGCCGCCGATAATCTCATAAGACGCCGCGCCCGCCGCGACCGCCGTGTCGTCGGAGCGGATGGTGATGATGTCGATGCCGCCGGCGCCGTCGATGCGCCCGCCATTGATCGAGCCGCGGATGATGTCGACATGTTCGGAGCCGATGACATTCTCGATATTGGAGAAGGTATCGGTTTCCTCCGCCGGCGTGCCCTGGCCATCGGGCAGCGGGTTCACCGCCGTTCCGGCGTCCATGTCGATCTCATGGCCGACCGTGGCCGACTGGAAGCTGATCGTATCGGAGCCCGCGCGGCCGTCGATAATGTCGGAGCCGCCAGAGCCTCCGTCGATGATATTGTCGCCCGCGTCGCCCGTCAGCGTGTCGCCGAAAGCGCCGCCAAGCAGATTCTCGACATTGGAGAGGCCGTTCGCAGTGTCGGCAAGATTGGCCGTGACGGCCGCGTCCGCATCCTCGAAGCTGAGCGTGTCGACGCCTAAACCGCCATCGACCGTATCGGCGCCGAGGCCGGCGATGATCCGGTCATCGCCCGCGCCGCCGTCGATAATATCGTCGCCCGCGCCGCCGGAGATGAGATCGTCGCCGTCGCCGCCATTGAGCGTATCGTTGCCGGCTTCGCCATAGAGCACATCGTCGCCCGCATCGCCGGAGATCACATCGTCGCCCGCGCCACCGCGCACATAGTCGTCGCCCAGTCCCGCGGTGATGGCATCGTTGCCCGCGCCGCCGATGAGGATATCGTTGCTCAAGCCGGCATCGGCGGTCGCCGCATCGGTGAAGGTGCTGGCGACATCTACCGCAATCCAGACATCGCTGCCCGAGGTGCCGTTAACCGGCGCGCTATCGAGGGTGGCGATGATATGGGCATATTCGATTTTGGTCGCGAAATCCTCGATCTCGATCCGCGCCAGCGAAGCGCCCAAATCGTCGAACTGCTCGAAGACGAGCATTGTGCCCTCAATCGAGATCGACATATCGGCCAGCGAAAAGTCGTCCGCCGCGAGATCGAAATCGGCGAAGAACTGCTTCAGGCCGCCATAGAAATCGGTCTTGCTCCAGTCGATGATGCCGAGCTCACTGGCACGAATGAGCGTGATCACCCAGGCGGCGGCAAAGGCCGATTGCGAATCCTGCGCAATCAGTTCGTCGATACCGTCCTTGTTTTTCTGATAATCTCCATAGTCGGCCGCGATCTGCAGATCGCCATTGAGCTGTTCGAGTGTGGTCGCCTGGCTGTTGGCGAGCGCGCGCTTCAGATACGGATCTCCACCGGCGATCTTGATATCCTTCAGCGTCGCCAAGATTGAATTCTCAATGACGCCGCTACCGGTCGCATTATAAAAGCTGTCCGGACCGCTGTCCGCGCCGATGATGAAACTTCCTGTTTCGGCGGTCCACGACATGTGCATCGTAAGCGCACGAGTATCGATCACTGAACCGCCGAGCGTATCGAGATAGCCGTTGAGCACGTCAATGGCAGAATCTGCCATGGAACGCAGATTGTCGATGTCGGTGCCGGTAATGTCCTGATCATATTGCAGAGCGCCGCGTTTATACACTCCAAGCGCGGAGTCGTATTCGACCCGCTGCTGTCCCCAGAAACTGTCGGGCCCATCGTCCCAGCCGAAGAGATCGGCGAGGAAATCGCCCAGCAGATTGCCCAACACCGTGCCCACCAGCGCGCCAATGCCGGGCAGGAGGAAATTGGCGAACAGACCGAGCCCCTGGAACACCGTCGTCGTGATGCCGACGGTGCTCAAAAGCCCACCACCAAGGCTGCCGAGGAAACCGCCGGTGCCAGCAAGGCCCGCGCCAATCGCTATTCCGAGCGACCCGCCAATCGACCCGGCTATAGCACCTGCTTGCGTTTCGGCAGGCGCGATCTGGTTGCCAAGATAACTTCCAATGAACCCGCCTAAGCCTGTAGCCAGATTGGGACCTATGCCCAGAAGAAGGGCATCGCCATTGGCAATATTATTCAGGACGGTGCTAACAACCGTTTGACCTGCGGTCTGGAATAGCTGCCCGCCAAAGCTGTCGCCGATATCAAGCGCCTCACCCAGTTCCGCAACAAGGAATGAGCTGACAGCGCCTATCGCCTGGGACTTGAACTGGTTGTAGAGATCATCGGCAAAATCATCAAAACCCAAGCCGACGGACTCATCAAAATTAGCTACAGAACCGGAGTTATTGCCGCCACCATCGGGAAGAGTCGTTTCATTGAAATAGATGTGGAGCGACTCGCCGACATTGCTGAGCACAGCGCCAAGTACCGAGCCGGCTGCTACTTGGGCAAATACATTGTCGCCAGCGAAAGCTCGACCGAGCTGGGCACCAAAAATGCTGCCGATCTGTTCGCCGGTAATGATGGAATCTGGGAATACGACATCAAGGCGTGGCTCACCAGCGGGTAAGTTGTTCCCATCGAACTGCGTCCACGTGCTAGTTACGACGGCGTCGTTAGAGCCGAAAGATACGTCTCTTTGTAAAACGACAGTATCGCCAGTTGAAGGATCAACGGTTTCCCTAACTTGTATTTGTGATCCAGATTCGTTCACCGCAGTGATTAGCAGAGTTCCATCATTAAGGATCTCAACTGCAGTCGGCGTTTCACCTGGCAGCAAACAGTTTTCGTTGTGGACCCTGAAACCACCTGCAACATAGGTATGAAGCCCCTCCACTGTTAGATTGTATGTCGATGATACATGACCTATTTCTGGAGCGAGCACCACTGAACCATAACTAGTTGCTTGAAGTATTTCGAGCGAGTCGGCGCAAGCAGCCGCCGAAACGATCTGTCCAGTTACAGCCAACGTTTGACCGCTAGCATCAACGACAACCCCCTGCCGCTCAAGTATTTCAGAAATTGCTTTGTAAGAACCGTCCGGTGTCAAAAATCTATGTCCGGCGGTTACTCTGACACCATTATTAAGTTCAATCCACTCTTCAGTATAATTACGATGCAAACTGTTTACGCGGCGCGGCTCCAAATTCCCCAATCCATCAAAGGCAAGAACAAAATCGCCTACCTTTATCTCTTCGATAGGACGCCGCGTCCCGTCAGCCATCAAAACTGGCGTTCCAGCACCAAAACAATAAGCAGACCGAACGCGTTCAGGAACGCGGTCAGGAATAAATGCGTCACTTCCAAGCGGTTCAGGAAATGACCGTTCGAATTCTTCGCCTAACAGCTCTGAAGGAAATGCTTTTGCCGAAGGATCAATAGCAATCCATTGCCCAAGCTGACCTACAAATGCGTCCACTGGATCCGCATTGTCAAAGAAATTTTCATGTTCTCTTAGATACTCATCTGGCACGTTCGCTTCTGCGCGGTTTCCAAATTTTTGCCACGCTAAATGCCCCAAAATATGCGTTGCAATTGCTCCTATTGCTGCAACCGGGCTGCCAGAGAGAAAATATCCAAAAGCTATATCACCCAAAGTTTCTTTAGTATAATTAAAATACGAACCTTCAGATATGTTGCCGGGCTTAATATATTGAAAATTGATATACTGCTCGTTTGTGAAACTATATCTTTTTATATATTGAGAATATGTCCCATCAATATTTTTCCTAATGAACCTTTCATACTGAACACGAATGTTCTGACCAGTTAAATCAGTTGTCAGATAGCCTGGCGTAACCTGCCGAATATCATATTCTCCCCACTCAGGTGCTTGCTCTGCCATCATTCTTCCTCTTAACTGTATATTTTATTATATTCGCCTACTCGATACATATATTTTTAATACTTGTTTTCTCTAATAAATGTTGTAGGAACCAGATTGTCTGGCAAATCTATAGCATCATCAACTACTTCGTGTATTTGATAAATATTTATACATCTTTGCCCTGTTTGTATTTGCCTAAACCTACATTTATTTCTATTGTGACCATCACAAATACCCATGTCTATATTAACGCCTCTCCCCGATACAAATAAAAATAAGTTATTACTATTATTATTTTGAAATTTTCCGATACTTTTATTAACTGCCTTCATTATTTTATCTCTATGATTGCCAAAAGCAGGTCCTATTTGAAATTCAATTCTATTAAATCCCTCTAATAATTTTTCCTTCCATGGTCCTATATCAATAACCTTGTATCGCACACTCTTTTCTGGAAAAGTAGAGCAATAGATAAATGTCGTAATTCCTTCATTTCTAGTCGCTGCAATAAAAATAATTGCGACAAATACAGGTGCTGTCAAAATAACATATAATATAAGTAGCTTTTTTGACATCATCTGACCCCAAATATCGCATAAACAAACGTCAATGCCCTTGCCTTACCCCTACATCTCCCGCACACCCGGCTGCCCATCGACAACCGCGCGGAATTTGAAGCTTTTGTCCTTGAACACCTGGGTCTTGAGGTCCTGCAGCATGGCGTCATGGCCCCCAAAAGGCGCGATGACGTCGACGACCCAGAGCCGGTCGCCGGAGCGCCAGTCCTGCGGGCGCATTTTGGCGTTACCCGCGGCGAGGCGCGCCTCCACCTCTTCATTCACCGCCGCCCACAGCACCACGCCAATCGGCTTTGATTGCTCGCCTCCGGCCGCGTCCTTGTCGGTCGCGTAGAACACACGAAACTGTTTTAAGAGGATCGGCGCCATCGCCAGCCATTCAAGATCGGACACAAAGAAGATCTTGTGCTGCGCCGACTGGGTCATCAGCCACACGACCTCGCCCAGCATATTGGCGATGGTCTTCTGCTCCGGACCCGGCGTCGGGCCGGTGAAAGCGGTGTCTTTTTCTGTCCCTGTCGCGCCGGAGCCTGTCCTCGGGCTCGCCTCTGGCGAGACCCGGGGGGCGCTCCTCGCCTCTTGTTTTTGCGCCGCTTTTCCACCACCGTTTGATCTGGCTGCTTTCGCGGCAGACTTCTTCGCCGCAGCTCTCTTGACTGGTGTCTTTTTCGCGACCGGCTTTTTGGCCGTGCTTCTGGTTGAGGATTTGCGCGCTGCCATGGTCTTCTTGTCCCTGCTGCTCTTTTTCGGTTTCGCGCCCGCGGGCGTTCCGGCGGGCTCTTCGGCGCCCACGCTAGCACGTGACCTGCGGCCCGGCACCTCAAGGCTGGCCAGCCTCTGTGCAACATTTTCCGCCAACCCGGCGACGAGACCGCCGCCGGCCTGATAGGCACTGGCATCAAACTCTTGCGACATGACCTTTGACCCTTACTTCCCTGTCCCGTGCTCCGGCTATTAAGGGGACATCTCAAAGCTCCACTAACTCACCGTCGCCGGCTGCCGCGTGGGCACGGGCCGACACCCGGCAATGCGCTTCACCTTCGGCGTATCGACGCTCACCGTCTGGGCCGTGCCCTTCATCATCGTCGCGCAAACGGCGGCCAGCAGGCAAAGTCCCAGCGGCGCCATTATTCCGAGAAGCCGCGACGCCAGCCATGCGCACCCGCGCACCACCAGTTCATTGGCGGCGATATCTTTAATCTGATGAATGCGGGCGACGGGACCGCCGCCCGATAAAGACCGTTCGCGGCCCTGCCCTTCCGGCATCCCGCATACCCCTTTTTACTTCACTCCGTCGCCCGGCTGTTTTTCCTGCCGCCGGTTTCGACACTCTATTCTTGCTCTTATTGCGGTTCCCCCAAGGCATCCTGCCTCGTTAACCACAATGACGGCGCATATTATGTTTGGATTTAGGGAGAGTCCACAGGATTTTTACTGCTTTTCTTGTATATTACTGAATATTATTACAACCATAAATATAGGTAATATAACGCATACAAATTTTCATTCATATGATTGATTCAAATTTGTTTTTTCGCCGAAACAGTTCTCCCACTCTTGCCGATTGACCTGAAATTCAACTACTGCGCGATTTTCACAGTGACTATTGATGCGACAATTTGTCTATCGCTCGACAAGCGACTCGTCTTTCATGCGCAATAGCGGACTCAGCATGAATTCGATAATGCGGCGGTCCCCGGTCTTCACCTCCGCCGCCACCGCCATGCCGGGGGTGAGGGGCACATCCTCCCCCTCGACCTGGATGGTCTCGCGCTCAAGGGAGATGCGCACCGGGAAGACGAGCGGGCCGGTATTGGCGGCGGAAGCGTTCGGCATCGTCTGCCCACCGGCTTGCGCTTGCGCCTGCTGCTGCGGATTGATGGCGTCATTGGAGACATCGACGACCGTGCCCGGAATGACGCCATATTTGGTGAAGGGGAAGGTTTCCACCTTCACGCGCGCGCTCTGTCCCTCGCGGACGAAACCCTTGTCCTTGTTGAGCAGCATCGCCTCGACCTCCAGCGGCGTGCCCTCGGGAACGATCACCATCAGCAGCTGCCCCGTGGTCACGACGTCGCCGACGGTGTGCACGGCCAATTGCTGCACCGTGCCGGCGACAGGGGAATAGAGCGTGCTCTGGTCCTCGCGCATGCGCGCCTTTCGCACCTCCTGGCGCAGGCCCGACAGGCGCTTCTCATTTTCGGCAAGCTCCTTGACGATCTCCTGCAAGATCGCTTCGCGGCGCTCGATGGCGCGTTCCCTGAGCGCCCTGATGCCTGCCTTGATCTCCTCCAGCCGGCCCCTTTCAGTGGCGAGGTCGGCGCGCTGCTCATAGAGCAGTTCGGCGCGCTCCAGATAGGCGGCGCGGCTGCCGGTGCCCTTTTTCGCCAGCGTGTCGAGCATCTCCACCCGCTCCGTCATCACCACGACCAGCTGCTCGCGCTCCTCGACCGTATCGCGGGTGCGCACAAGTTCCATGGCGCGCTGATCGGTTTCGCTCCCCAACCGTTGCTGCTCGGCGCGGTAGGCGGAAACGGTTTGCTTCAATACGGTTTGCTGCAGCTCCCGCACGGGCTCCGGCACCGTGTCGGGCATCACGAGGGCCAGCCGGTCAACCGGCACATTTTCCGCGACCGCGCGCATCGCCGCTCTGAGCCGGACCGAGATGGCTTGCGTGATCGTCAAATCCTCCGCAAGCCGTGTGTGCTCGGCCTGGTGCTCGGTGGGATCGAGCTCGACCAGCAACGCGCCCTGTTTGACCTTTTGCCCCTGGCGGACGTGAATCCCCAGCACCTTGCCGGTGATCAGCGGTTCGATCACCTTCACATGGCCGGCCGGAATGATCTTGCCCTCCAGCGTCGCGAAGATGTCGATGCGGCCCACGATTGACCAGGCGATGGCGATTACCAGAAGAGAGATGAGCGCAAAGCCGAGCAGGCGCCCGCCGGGCGAAGGCGGCGTTTCCATGATCTCGATCGCCGCGGCCTGGAACTCGCGTTCGTTCCTGGTGAGTTTGGGCCTTTTGCCTTGCGCTTTTTCCGCCGCGAAGGAAGCGCGGATTACCACCCCGTAATGCCTGATGGTGCCGAAGAAGGCCATGGCCTCTACTCCGCCGCGTCGCGCAAATGCGCCGATTGAAGTTTGTAGAGCTGCGCATAGCGCCCCTTGCGGCGCACCAGCTGCCGGTGTGTACCTTCCTCGACGATGCGGCCCTGTTCGATCGTCATGATACGGGTGGCATTGCGGATCGCCGCAAGCCGGTGGGCGATGATGAAGACCGTCCGCCCCTTCGTCATCTTCTTCATATTCTCCTGGATGATGTATTCGCTCTCATAGTCGAGCGCGCTCGTCGCCTCGTCGAAGATGAGAATTCGCGGATCAGTCACGAGCGCGCGGGCAATGGCGACGCGCTGGCGCTGGCCGCCGGAGAGATTGCTCCCCCGCTCCTCCAGAATCGTGTCATAGCCCTGGGCCAGTTCCAGGATAAAATCATGGGCGCCCGCCAACTTCGCCGCATATTCCACCCTGTCGAGAGGCAGTGCCGGGTCGGCCAGCGCGATATTCTCCCGGACAGTGCGGCGGAACAGGATATTCTCCTGGAGCACGACACCAATCTGGCGCCTGAGCCAACGCGGATCGGCTTGCGCCAGCTCCACGCCGTCGATCAGCACGCGCCCGCGCTCGGGCACATGCAGCCGTTGAATGAGCTTGGTCAACGTGCTCTTGCCGGACCCGGACGGGCCGACGACGCCGACGATATCGCCGGGTTTAACTTCGAGATTGATATCGCTCAGCACTTCCGGTTCGCCTGGACGATAGCGGAAGGTGACATGTTCGAAGACGACATGGCCCCTAATGTCCTGAAGCGCCATCTGGCTTGTGCCTCCCTGCACCTCGATGGGCGCATTGAGGATATCGCCAAGCCTGTCGACCGAGACCCGCACCTGCTGGAAATCCTGCCACAGCTGGGCCAGGCGGAGGATGGGACCGGATACGCGTCCGGCAAGCATATTGAACGCCACCAGCTGGCCGACAGTAATATCGCCTTCAATGACCAATTGCGCGCCATACCACAGCGTGCCCGCGATCACCGCCTTGTTGATGAATTGCGCGGCGTGGCTACCGACATTGCTCAGGTTCGCTGCGCGGAAATTGGCCGATACATAACCCGCCAACTGGTCCTCCCAGCGGCGCTGCATCTGCGGTTCGACGCCCATCGCTTTGAGCGTTTCAACGCCAACGATCGACTCCACGAGAAAAGTCTGGTTTTCCGCGCCCCGACTGAATTTTTCTTCAATGCGTTTTCGCAAAACCGGCGTTACAAAAAACGACAGCACCACATAGAAGGGAATGGAAGCCAGCACGATCAGCGTCAACGCCGGGCTGTAGAACCACATCACGATGAAGAATACGATCGTGAAGAAAACATCCAACAACAGGGTGAGCGCCGAGCCGGTCAAAAAGGAGCGAACATTCTCCAGCTCCCGCACGCGCGCAACTGATTGACCGGCCTGACGCGCCTCGAAATAGCTGATCGGCAATGCCAGAAGATGATTGAACAACCGCGACCCGAGCGCGACATCGACCTTCGATGTCGTGTGCGTCATCACATAGGTTCTGAGTGCACTCAGCGACACCTCGAACACCGATACGACCGCCAGTCCGATAAGCAAGACATGCAGCGTTGTCAGCCCGTGATGCACCAGCACCTTATCGATCACCAGTTGGAAGAAGATAGGTGTCACGAGGGCCAACAATTGCACGAAGAAGGAGGCCAGAAGGATTTCGCCAAACAGACGCCGGTAGCGGACGATTTCCGGAATAAACCAGCTGAAGTCGAACCGGCGCGCGGCGCCCGCGATATGGGCCCGCGTCGTCAACAATATGAGATAGCCGCCCCACGCCAGCTCGAATTCATCACGCGGCATCTCCGCAAGCGAGGACTGGCGGGGATCGCGGATGAGGACCTTTTCAGCAGAGACACCACCGAGAATGACATAACCACCATCGTTCATTTCCGCCATGCAGGGGAGCGATATCTTTTCCAGTCGGGAAGGCTTGCACTTTGAGCGACGGGCACGGAGGTCCAGCCGCTTGGCGGCCCTGAGGATCTCATCTGCGGTCAGCGCGCCTTCAACCCGACCCAAATCGTGGCGGATCTGTTCAGGATCGGCGGCAACCTTGAAGAATTGTGCTATCAATACAAGACAATAGAGGCCGGTATCGATGGCGTGCGTTCCTTCGCCGCCACTGTCATCACCCGAACGCAACCGCATACTTGATCCCCAATACGACGCCTGCATAGGGAACATTTTCTATTCTTCGAATTAAGTAGAGTGCCCCCGTTAAACAGCGCGAGAATAGTTATCTGATCTAAGTTTTCTAATCAACTCATTCTAAGGTGTGCAATTTAGATTGAACTAATCCACTTACGGACAATATCAGCTCTTTGCCTTAAGAAAAAAACTTTGATGCACGCCTTGAATTCAGAATCGGACAAAAGCCCTGCTGTGATTTGTGTCCGCTTTGTCCTCGCAATCGGTCCTTGAGCAGCTGATCGTGCGTCCGCTTGTCAAAGACCGCAATCCGATCACTTGGCAATGACGCGCGCAATATGTGCGCTTGCAAGAGTTTGCTCTTGCACGGGCCCGGGAAAATGTCTGATTACAGCTTAGGAGCCGTCAACTGGTCCGATAGTTCTGACTTCCGATCATGGCACTGACCTGCTGCCCTTCGTCAGCGACGGTGAAAACGACCGCCATTGGGCAAAACAGGACTTTTGAGGGGAACTGGTTGAATTTGTTTCCACTGTTCGTTCCACGACGGAGACGCTTGTACATCTGATCTACGAAGCTGCACCCAGTGCTAGGGCTGCGGCACGAGTCGACCGCGTATCTGGAGCCTCACTCGGACTAGATTAAGGGCAACGCCGCGCTCGGCGTGCGCCGCTGCGCTGATGACCGGGTGACTATTATGGTAACGTGCAGGCCCTGATCCAAGTGAATGTTGAGTCGCTGAAGGCGGCGTTCCCGGAGCTTGACAATGTCAGATATGACTTCAAAACGCGGCAATTTCTCGACAGAAACGATGTGCCCGTTTCGGAAGCTGATCTTGAGCACGCCGCCAGTATCTCTGGAAGAGCGGGCCAGGCGCGAGCGGGGAGCCGAACGCCTAAAAGAGGCATTCTCCTCAATACCCTTCTACGCGCGACGCGCGGAGAAAGACCCGGATTACTGGAACAAGCTCTACGCCTCGGCCATCAACACGTATTGGAAACGCCCCTAGAACATATCCTCTACAGCAATATCCCCTCCCCACAGAGTGAGCCCGCGGCATCGGCGTCAAAGTAGAGCCGTCAGACAACAGACGTCGTATTGCAGGCAATGCTCA
>JAJFHO010000178.1 GCA_021775575.1 Hyphomicrobiales bacterium | reverse complement strand
CTTGTCGAAGCGCGTCGGATCCCCTTCTATCGTGACATCATCGCCGTTCATAACGGCATGAGAACAATGACCTGTTCCGCTGGATTTCCGGCAGTCCACGCAGTGGCAATGCCCCCCCATACGCGGGCTTCCAGTTGCCTTGTAGCTGACCGCCCCGCACAGACAGCTTCCGGTAAATTCAACACTCATGATTCACTCCCTCAACTGATTTAGGCCAAAGAGACTTTAAAAAATAAAGGTACTAATGATCTGTCAATAGCAGGGTGACTTGTGATATTCAAGTTACGAATCACGCTACAAGGAGATTTCGGCCATGGCGAAACCGGAAATCGCCATCAGCGGCGGGCGCGAGCGGTCTTCATGCCCGATCGCCAGCACTCTCGATATCGTCGGGGACAAATGGTCGCTGGTGCTGGTGCGGGACATGCTGACCGGCAAGCAGCGGTTCAACCAATTCTGTGAGTCGCCGGAGGGTGTGCCGACCAATCTTCTTGCCGCCCGGCTGCGCAAACTGGAAGAGCAGGGCGTTATCGAGAAAGAGCCTTACCAGACCCGGCCGGTCCGCTATGCATACACGTTGACGCCGGCGGGCAGGGCGCTGCTTCCGCTGCTGCAGGAAATTTGCCGCTGGGCCAACACTTATATTGAAGGCACTTGGCAGCCGCCATCGGCCTTCATGGCGATGAAAGCCAAACCCTGATCGGTTTCTCCGAGGGCTTCACCGGACGGATTGGCGCTGCACCCGCATGCGCCGTCCGATGGCGACAATGGTCACCACCAGGATGGCGAAGGCGACTTCGAGCCGGCTTATCCGCTCGCCGAGCAGAAGCGCGGCGGCGGCCAGCGTCACGAAGGTCTGCAGCAGCTGCAACTGGCCGATTTTGGCGACGCCGCCGAGCGCCAGGCCCCTGTACCAGGCGAAAAAGCCGAGAAACTGGCTGAACAGCGCCAGGTAGAAAAACCCGGTCCAGGCTGATGCCGCCGCATTCCAGTTGACCGGAGGCTGCGTGACGAGAAACAGCAGCGCAAGCGCCGGAGCGGCGATGACCAATGCCCAGGAAATCACCTGCCAGCCGCACATTGTCCGTGACAACTCCGCCCCCACCGCGTAGCCGGCCGCGGCGCTGACAACGGCGAGGACAAGAAAAAGGTCGGCGAGTTGCACGCCCTGCGCGCCGCCGCTCCCTTCCATCAGCGCGAAAACCAGCACGGCGAGCGATCCGGCCAATCCGCACAGCCAGAAACCGAAGGAGGGACGCTCGCCGGCGAACAATACCCCGGCGGCAGCCGTCGCCAGCGGCAGGATGGCGAGAACCACGCTGCCATGGGACGCGGGCACATATTGCATCGCCAGCGTCGCGAACAGCGGAAAACCTACGACGATGCAGGCCGCGGTAAAGGCGAGCGGAAGCCAGCGCGATCTTGGCGGCCATTTCTGGCGCGTCGCGGCCAGAACAATCGCCGCGGCGGCGGCGGCGACAAGGCCTCGGCCATATATGACAAACCAGGGGTCGAGACCCACGATCGCGGCGCGCGTCGCGGGCAGCGTCAGGCCGAAAATAACGACCCCGATCAGCCCGAAAATGACTCCGGCGCGTTCATTCATCCCTGTCTCGCGAAGGTGGCGCCGCGGCGGATGCCCTGGCCGTCCCCTCATGTGAAGCCGGCGAAGACTAGCGCCGATTGTCGCACCACGCCAGCGCAAGCCGCTGGACAGGATTTCCTCATGCATTCTTGAAAAAAATCAGTATGCTGCGGTCCATGTCGATTTGGGGAAAACTGGCGGGCGCTGCAGCAGGACTGGCCGTGGGCGGTCCGATTGGCGCATTACTCGGTGGATTTGCCGGGCATTTTGTTATCGACCGGGACAAGGATGGCGAAGAGGGAGGGGCCGGTGAAAACCAGGTCGCCTTCACTGTTGGCGTCATCGCGCTCGGCGCGAAAATGGCAAAGGCCGACGGCGTCGTCACCGACGATGAGGTGGATGCCTTCAAGGACGTCTTCAAGGTGCCGGACGGCGAAATGAAGAATGTCGCCAGGGTGTTCAATCTCGCCAAGCAGGATGTCGCGGGCTATGACGCCTATGCGGAACAGCTGGCGGGCATGTTCAAGGACAATAAGCAACTGCTGGAGGATATCCTCGACGGGCTGTTCCACATCGCCGGCGCCGACGAGATGATGCACCCGAAGGAAGAGGAATATCTCGCCAATGTGGCCAGGAAATTCGGTTTCACCGATACCGAGTTCCAATATATCAAGGCGCGTCATGTCTCGTCCAACAAGCGCAATCCTTATTACGTGCTGGGGGTTACGCCGGATATCGCCAATGATGCCTTGAAGAGCCATTACCGCAAGCTCGTGGCGGAGAACCATCCCGACAAGCATATTGCGCGAGGCATGCCTGAGGAATTTATCGAGCTGGCCAACGAGAAAATTGCGGCGATCAACCAGGCCTATGACGAGATCGCCAAGGAACGCGGTATTTGACGCACGAGCCCGATACCCCGCTCGTTACGCTGTTTTGCCCGTCACCCAATGTCGAGCCGCGCAAAGAGGGGCGCGAGCCCGATCTCCTGCTGCTTCATTACACGGGCATGGAAAGTGCGGACGGCGCGCTGGCCTGGCTGACCGCGCCTGAATCGAAAGTCTCCTGCCACTATCTGATCGACGAGGAGGGACGCATCACCCAGATGGTGTGCGAGGCGATGCGCGCCTGGCATGCGGGCGCGTCGCACTGGGCCGGGGAGGACGATATCAATTCCTGTTCGATCGGCATTGAAATCCACAATCCCGGCCACGAGTTCGGCTATCCCGATTTTCCGGAACGTCAGATGCGGGCGGTTGAGGCGCTTTGCCGCGACATCCTTTCCCGCCACGTCATCGCTCCCGGGCGCGTTCTGGCCCATTCCGATATCGCGCCGGCGCGCAAGAGCGACCCCGGCGAGAAATTCGACTGGGCGCGGCTGGCGAAAGCCGGCATCGGTGCGTGGGTGGAGCCGGAACCGGCAGGCGATGACAGCGGATTGGAGCTGGGCGAAACGGGCGAAGAGGTCGAAGGCCTCCAGCGTGCATTGCTGGGCTATGGCTACGCGGTCCCGGTCACCGGCGCTTATGACGAAGCGACGCGGTGCGCCGTTACCGCCTTCCAGCGCCATTTCCGCCCCGAACGGGTCGACGGGCGGACGGATCGTTCGACGCGGGTGACACTGGAGCGGCTGCGCGCGGCGGTTGGGGCGGGGAGTTAGACTGTCGGGTTGGACGGCGAGGAACGGCTTTTTTCAGATCCGCTTGCGGTCGAGCACAATCTGTCCGTTGATCGAGAGCTTCTCCAGCGACCAGCAGTCGATGCTGTTGAAATCGGCGCATTGCAGCAATATTGCGGCGGTGAAACTGTTCGGCCTGTTCTGGTCCGAGACATAGCCGCCGACGACGACCCATAGCGTCTCGCGGGGCTGCGAATAGAGAAAGCTGTTGTCGAATTCGATGTGGTAATGCTCGGTTGCCGACGCCATTAGCCGGTCCTGGACGAAATGCTGCGCCATGGCGATGATCATCGGATCCGGCGGGAGGTCCATCGCGGCGGCAGGCACGGCCGAGAGCAGCGCGGCGCAGAAGGGCGTAACTCGTCTCATGGCGCAAATATCGGCGCAAACGGGCGGCGCCGTCAAAACAGCACGCTCCGCCTTCTCCGCATTTCGCCGAAAAACCTCCTCCCGC
>JAJFHO010000177.1 GCA_021775575.1 Hyphomicrobiales bacterium | reverse complement strand
CGGTGGCAAGGAAAAAAAGGAAATCGTCGTTCGAATCCATGGCGAATCCGGAGCGATGCTCTTCAGCGCTCGGTCCGAGCTCTATTGGCGGAGGGGCTGGCGGCTGCTGAGGGTCCGGGCCGTTCCGTGACAGCTCTGGCGGCGATCATGGAGGCTTATTTCCCGGTCGGCGACGAAGGGACGTTCGATTATTTCAAAGCGATTGCCGGCGCGGTATCGCTGCCGGTCGTGCTCTACACGAATCCCAATTTTCAGCGCAGCGATCTCAGTTTGGCCGTGATCGAGCGGCTCGCGGCCATAGACAATTACCGCTATATCAAGGACGCTTCCAGCAACACCGGGCGTCTGCTCTCGATCATCAACCGCGCCGGCGACCGGCTGCGGGTATTCTCGGCCTCCGCCCACATTCCGGCCTGCGCCATGCTGATCGGCGGCGTTGGCTGGATGGCCGGGCCAGCCTGCCTTGTGCCCGGGCGCAGCGTCGATCTCTATGAGCTGTGCCGGCAGGGGAAATGGGACGAGGCCCTGGTGGTGCAGAAAGAGCTGTGGGCACTGAACCAGGCCTTCGCGAAATACAATCTCGCCGCCTGCGTCAAGGGCGGGCTGGAGTTGCAGGGCTATGATGTTGGTGCTCCGCTGCCGCCGCAATCGCCGCTTCCGCCCCAGGGCCGGGACGAGTTGCGCGAGACGCTTCAGCGCCTTGGCGCGCTGTAGATTGCGTCACCAATACCCCTCTGCGGGCGATCGCTATACGCTGGCGGTAGCTCAAGATCTCCCCGGTGTGGCTTCGGGAACGAATTTTGGAATCCGGGGACGGTATTCCATATCCGGGTTGACGACGCTGAAATAGAGCTCGGCGCCGACAGTGGAAATGTCTGCATTCGGGCCGAAATCGTGAACCAAGCTGGCGCCCCGGTAAATTGCAATTCGATAAACGTCGCCGCGCCAGTACCGGTCCGGTTTTCCCGTGCCGCCCAGAAAAAATGTGGAATAGTTGAGACGAAACTGCCCGCTGCCCGACCACAGCACTGTGCCGTTCAACAGCAGACGGGCGGTTCCATCCGGCGTCGCGACAAAGGAAATTCTCTGCCATTTCTCAGGCGTTCCAGCGGCTGCAATTTCCCCCTTGCCACGGAGCTGGAACGAATAATGTTCGCCGCCGCGGACAACCCTGATGTCGCCACCGTCAAAAACAATCGGCAATCTGGACTCGGGAAGCTGCTCCAGTGCAGCGCCGGCGGCGTGCGAACGCAGCACCAAGTCGATCATATAGGCCTGGGTCTGCAAATTCGTGGTTGTTCCCAGTACCCGCGTTCCATCGAAGGCCAGATTGGCGCGATGCGATTTCTGGTAGCTTGCAATCCGCACGGCAACCGCGACAGCTATGAGAAGGAAGAAAACCGCTATCGCCGCTATTTGTCCAAGCGTTCCCAAATGCGCCCACAAAGAATGCGCTTTTTGGTGAATTGGTCCATTTTCGGCGAAAAACTCCGGTTTCCAACGGAAGAAAAGCCAGTAGATCGAAACCACCACGAACGCCATTAAGATGCCGGCGAAAACGACATCGCTCAGAAAATGACCTCCCTGGGCAATGCGAACCAGGCCCGCCGCCGTGCCCGCACCGACACCCAAAAGCAGCATGGCGATACGGCGCCGGCGGACGAGCAGGGCCAAAGCGAAAAACAGCGCGTATAACGATGAAGCTTCGCCGCTTACGAAGGAACAGTTGCGCTGACAGTTTTCAGCGGGCTCCAAAGCAGGCGTAAAGGGTTGCGACCCGCCAAAATTCTGGGTGTGAATCGGACGGGCTCTGCCCCAGTTTTCCTTCAGGAGTGCATTCGATAACAGGCCGGGGCCAATCAGCAGGCAGGCCACGACAAAAAACCATTGCGGAAAACCCAGCGTCAACAGTTTGCGTGCGTAACAGCACGACAACAGCAATCCGGCGGCAGCCGTCACTGCTCCGCCCCAGAACACAATCCTCAGGGCGAGACGCAGTGCCATACCCGGTCCCGGATAGTTGAAAACGAACCCCTTGTATGGACCAACGATAAATAACTGCGAGAAAGTGAGGTCGAGTTCGGGGTAAGCGGTAAAAACAATACCGGCGATCAGGGCGGCAATTCCGACAATGCCGAATGCCTGCCGGATATTGGGCCTCGCCATGGCGCGGGGGACGGATTGAGCCTGTGTCGTCATCTACCGCACCTTATGCCCGTCGAGAGCAAAAAACCGCACCCTGCGTTCCGACTTGGGGCCAGACGCGATCGTTTCCGACTCCAGTTCAGTGGCGAATTGAAACCGGCGGGTAATATAATCCACCGAGGGCCGCAGCGTTACCAGCAGGTGAGGGCCCTTCCGATCGCCGGTGAAGGGGCGCGTGAGCTCAAAATGATCACGGGGGTGGGCCAGCGGCCGCCAGGCCAGAAGGGGAACGCGCGCATCGCGCAAATAGTAAAGCAACTCCGCGGCGACCCACCGGTCCTCTGTGAGGATGAGCGTGTAGTGGCCGGCATCGAGGCGTCTGCGCGCCGCGTCGGCGATGTTCCGCCAGCCAAGCATTCGTTTGTAGGGATCGAGCCTGCCTGGCAACGCCAGAGCCGGCGCGGCCCAGTTGGCGGCGCTTATCAGGATCATGCAGCCGGCGTGCAATGCAAGCGAGGCGGTGAACAGCGCCCGCCAGTTTTGCCGCAGGAGAAAGTCCGTGACCAGAATTGCCGCCGCCGGATAGGCGACCGCCGCCCAGTTCGCATGGGCTCTCGACAGCAGGGCCTGGCCTACTATCAGGGCGATTACCGGAACCGAGAATATCAGGAGCAGCCGGTCTGAGTCCGGCAGGCGACGGCGCAAAGCCTGCCAGCCTATCCAGAGCAGAAGAGCGAACAGGACGGGCCCGAACACGCCGAACTGCTCGGCAAGGAATTTCAACGCCTTGTCGGGGTGAAGAAGCGTACCGCTCCATTTGGCGTTGGCGGCGGTGTGGGCGAGTGTGAGAAAGCCGTTCTGGGCATTCCAGACCAGATTGGGGAGGATCAACAAGAGCGGCAGCAGGTTCGCGGGCAAAATGCGAGCATCCCTGAGGAGCCAGCGCGCTTTGGGTGTGAGGGTCAGATAGAGAGCGGCGCAAAGGAAGAAGTAGGCCATCGCATATTTGGCGTTCAGGCCCAGCCCGATCACGAGTCCCAGACCGATTGCCCAGCGCCAGCGGCGCGTTTGCAGCAGCTTCACCCAGGCCAGTAGCGCGGCCGACCAGCAGAGCAGCAGCGGAACATCGGTCGATATCAGCCCCGAAGAGAAAGAAACGCCTGGCAGCGTCGAAAACACCAGCGCCGACCAGAAGCCGGTGCGCGGGCCGTAAAGCGCCTCGGCGGCGAAATACACACACAGCCCGGCGCCCCAGTAAAGCAACGGAGAAGCGGCCCGCACACAGGCTTCCCCATCACCGCAGACGCCCGTAACCAGGCCGATGATCCAGGCCAGAAGCGGAGGTTTGGAGAAATAGCCGAACGCCGGTTCCTGCGCCCAGGACCAGTATTGCGCTTCATCGAACATAAGGTCGGTGCGGTTCAGTGCCAGAGCCGCGAGGCGAAAAGCAAGCAGCAGCGTCAGCCAAATTAATGCCTTGTTGCGCCAGCTTGCCTGGCTGTCGGGTGAATCGGCCTGGAATTGATCGATCATAACTGCCGGTCGGGTATAGCCCTGTTTTGCCACCTGCGTTTTCTTCGTAAATCCGAGTGGACGCATCACCGGGCGGCCGGAGAATCGAACTTGCCCACGCGGCGGGAAAAAATATTCAGGCTTCCCGCCGAAGCCGGACCCAACGCTTCGGATTTTCCGGTTTCACCTTGAGGAATTGGCAAAAACTCTACAACAGAATGTTGTCCGGCAACATACTCCGTTATCGGCCATGGCGCGCGCTTCAGGGACCGCAAACGATAAAACGATAGGTCGTGTTCGTGCCCTTGCTGTTTGTGAACATTGTGCCGTCTTCAATTGCGACCGTCCGAGTTGCGTCGGCGACCCTGTATTCCGTCATCTGGCCAAATCCCATGCGCCGGCAAAAATTGTGCGCCACGCCGACTACATCGAAGCAGTTTCCCGCGCCCGGGCGGGAATCCAGCCGGACGCCGCCGAGCTTCGGCCTGTTGAAGCGTTGAAGCGGTTGGCCGGTTCCAGGCGTTGAGGCGGGCGGAGCGGTGGCTGGAGCGGGCGGCGTGGCGCCGGGGAGCTTGGCGGGTTCCGGTGCGGAAAGCTCCCAGACCTTGTTCGCCCCTTCACCGCCGCACACCTGTTTCCGATCGCCCGCGCATTTGACCGTGCAACTTGCGGAGCCGGCCTTGTACCGCCCGTAGCTGTCTCCGCAAAAACACCATGATCCGTTCTGGAGGCCAGCAAATTTGAAGCCCTGGTCCGAACATAGCCCAAGGCATTTCTTGACTGTCATCGAGGGATTTTTGAAGGCTGCCCCGTCGAGATCGCGGCCGCGGGTGCCAAGCGGATCGGCATTCGGGTTGTCGGAATGGCATCCGACATCGCGCGCCGCCGGCGCCTGCGCCGAGGCTGAAAGCGCCGACGATACCGCAATGACGATCGCCATCAGCGCGACGCTGCAAGGAAGATGGCGTGTGGCCCGGATCGGTCTCAAAGTCCCGGCCTTACTTGACGATCGGCAGGCAACGGTTCCCGACCCATTTCTGGCCCTGTGGACAGATCGGGATCATCTTCAGCTGTGGCATCGGCTGCAGCGGGATTATCTTGATCTTGGGCTGCGCCTTGGGCGCCGGTGCCGGAGTCTGGGGAACCGGCTGCGGGCGGATGCATCTGCCCCTGATCTCGCTCGTTCCCTGAGGACAGACACAGCGCG
>JAJFHO010000176.1 GCA_021775575.1 Hyphomicrobiales bacterium | reverse complement strand
CGGTAACGCCGCCCGCGCAGCCGAGACCGAAAATCGGCAACCGTTCCGCGGCCGGGTTCAGCCGCAGGCGGTTGGCCAGACGGGCATCGAGACTGGGCACGGACAATCCGGTGCTGGATACGACGACGATCGCTGCGATGTCGCGGGCGCAAAGACCGGCGCCGGAGATAGCTAAGCGCGCCGCTTCCTCCAGCAATTTCAGCGCGCTTTCCTCATAGATCGCGTTTCGGTCCGCCCAGCAATGACCTTGCCGGAACCAGTCGAGCGGCACGCAGGAATAGCGCGTCGCGATCCCGGTATTCGCGAATACGCCTTCCAGATGAGACAATTGCGGGAAATGTCGTTTTACGCATTGAAGCGCTTCGCCTTGAGCAAAGCGGTATTTGGGAACCGCCGTCGCCAGAGACAGGATTTCCGCGTCGAGACCCGCGGAACCGAAGCTTTCATTGTTGCGCCCGGTGACGCGTTGCAGCATGGTGTCACCCCGCGAAAAGCCAAAAAACAACAACGTCCGGCCAACAAGGACGAGCTTGAAAATGCGGCAAATGTTCCGCCGCCGGCCGGTGCGAATACTGAGACATTGAAAGATCAGACAGTCCAATAAAATTAAGGGGAAAGAATGGTGAATGAAGTCGTCATTGCGGCGGGGAGCATCGCAATTCGGGCAAGATTGCTGGAGACGCCGACTGCGCGCGCGGTTTGGGAGGCGTTGCCGATTTCCGCTACGGCGCAGACCTGGGGTGAGGAGGTCTATTTCTCCACCCCCGTCAGCGTCGAGCGCGAGGATGACGCGCGCGAAGTCGTCGAGCCTGGCGAAATTGCATTCTGGCCCGACGGCGACGCCATCGCCATCGGCTTTGGCCGGACCCCGATATCGCAAGGCGATGAAACCCGGCTCGCAAGCCCCTGCAATATCTGGGCGGCGGCTATCGACGATGTGAAGACGCTGGCCGCAGTGCGCTCCGGCGATGCGGTGGAGGTCACGCGCGCTGAGGAGTAGGGGCCTTTTGGCCAAAATGCCCTAAATCAGCCCCAGGCCCTTGAAGCTCGCATGGCCTTCCTTGCCGACGATTATGTGATCGTGAACGGTGACGCCGAGGGGCTTCGCCGACTCCACGATCTGCTTGGTCATCTCGATATCCGCGCGCGACGGCGCCGGGTCGCCCGACGGGTGGTTGTGCACCAGGATGATGGCGGTTGCCGAAAGCTCCAATGCGCGTTTCACGATTTCGCGGACATAGACGGGCGTGTGGTCGACAGTGCCTTCCTGCTGTACCTCATCGGCGATAACGCGGTTGCGCTTGTCGAGAAACAGGATCCGGAATTGTTCCTTTGCCTCGAAGCCCATCGCCGCCCGGCAATAGTCGAGAAGGACGGACCAGGAGCCAAGGACCGGCCGGTCCATGACCTCGCCTTTCATCAGGCGGAGCGCGGCGGCGCCAACCAGTTTGAGTTCGATGACGACGGCATCTCCTATGCCCTCGATTTCCAGAAGCCGTTCATCGGGTGCGTTGATGACTTCCGCGAATGAACCGAATTTGGCGATAAGCGCCTTTGCCAGCGGTTTGGTATCGCGTCTCGGCAGGGCGCGAAACAGGATCAGTTCGAGAAGTTCATAGTCGGGAAGGGCCTCGCTGCCGCCGTCGCGGAAACGCTGCCGGAGACGGTCGCGATGGCCGAGATAGTGCGGTTTTCCGGCATCCTCGAAGCCCATGGGGGCCTCAAGCGGTTTCGTAGGGCGGGCAGTGCAGTCCCTTGGGCGATGCGGTGAATGTCTCGCAGCCATCCGCCGTTATGCCGATCGTATGCTCGAACTGCGCCGAGAGCGAACGGTCGCGCGTGACCGCGGTCCACCCATCCGACAGGATTTTGACGTGCGGCTTGCCCAGATTGATCATCGGTTCGATCGTGAACAGCATGCCGGGCGCCAGCCGAACGCCTTCACCGGGCTGACCGTAATGCAGGATATTCGGCCGGTCATGGAAGACGCGCCCCAGGCCATGACCGCAAAAGTCGCGGACGACGCTGCATCGCTCGCCCTCCGCATAGCTCTGTATTGCGGCGCCGATGTCGCCTGTGGTGCCGCCGGGTTTTGCGGCCGCGACGCCGCGCATCAGCGATTCATAGGTGACCGCGATCAGCCGTTCGGCCGCGCGCGAGATTTTGCCAACCGGATACATGCGGCTGGAGTCGCCGTGCCAGCCATCGAAGATCAGCGTGACATCGACATTGACGACATCGCCTTCCTTCAGCACGCGGCCGCCGGGAATGCCGTGACAGACCACATGATTGAGGGAGGTGCAGATCGACTTGGGAAAGCCGCGATAGTGCAGCGGCGCGGGGACGGCGTCATGGTCCATCGCGAACTCAAACACCAGGGCGTCCAGTTCATCGGTCGTGACGCCGGGCTTTACATGGTCGACAAGAAGGTCCAGCGCTGTCGCCGTTACGCCACCGGCGCGGCGCATTCCCTCGAATGCTTCCGCATCATGGAGCTTGATCGTTGCGTCTTGTGCCCGGGCCCGGGCAAGTTCCAGATTGAGCAAAGGCTGGCCTCCTGATTGGGCTCTCGCAATCAATTAAGCGCAATTTCCATCAAGTGCAAGAATGGGCGTGACAGCAAGGGGGACTGCTCTTGGTTAGTCCACAAGCGGAATGGGGCGCTCAACCTCGATCCTCGCCGGCGAAAGCGTGCAGCCATAGGCGAAAGCTTCAACGCCGGCCTGTTTTGCCGCATCGAAGGCTGCCCCATAGGCTGGGTCGATGTCGCGCGCGAAGGCCATTTTCGATGCGTCGCCGCGCTGGATCAAATACACCATGACCGCGCGATGACCCTCGCGAACCATGTTTGCGAGTTCGCCCAGATGCTTGGTGCCGCGCGTGGTCACTGAATCGGGGAATTCGGCAAGTCCGCTTTCTCTCATCAAGTGAACATTTTTTACTTCGACGTAACAGCGGCTTAAATCATTTTTCTCAAGCAATATATCAATACGGCTGTTAACCCCGTATTTGACCTCGCGGCGTAATGAAGGATAACCCGATAACGCGCTGATCGTGCCGGACGATATGGCCTCGGCGACCAGTGCGTTGGGATGCGCGGTATTGATCCCGACAAGCGAAGGGCCGCTTCCGGAATCGACTTCAATCAGCTCCCAGGAATATTTGAGTTTACGTTTCGGATTGTCGCTCTTCGACAGCCAAACAGTCGATCCGGCCTCCGCCAGCCCGAGCATGGAGCCTGGATTGGCACAATGTGCGGTTACGATCTCGCCGCCGAGATCGACATCGGCGAGAAAGCGTTTGTAACGTTTCAGAAGTGTGCCGCGCTGGAGCGGGGATGGAAATTCCATTGCCGGCGGACCATAAGCATAGGCTGACCGGCGGGCAAGGCGCTAAACTGGGCAAAGCAATTTGTGATCGAAGAGAAGGACGCGATGGCGCGAGGCGGCAAGAAAAACGATAGCGAAACGGTCACCGCGGCGGTTCTGGTGATCGGCGACGAGATTTTGTCCGGGCGCACCAAGGACAGGAATATCGGCTATATCGCGGAATATCTGACGAATATCGGCATTCGGCTGAGCGAAGTACGCGTCGTCGCCGATGAGGAAGATCGCATTGTCGAGGCCGTCAATGCGCTGCGGAGCAAATACAGCTACCTTTTCACAACCGGTGGAATTGGTCCCACCCATGACGATATTACCGCCGACGCGATCGCGAAAGCGTTCGACCGGCCGATCGATATCGACGAGCGGGCCGTCGCCATCATGCGCACGCGCTACGAGCCCGGCCGGCTCACCGAGACGCGGCTCAGAATGGCGCGTATCCCGCAAGGTGCCGAAATCGTAAAAAATTCGGTCTCCAGCGCGCCCGGGTTCATGCTGGAGAATGTCGTCGTCATGGCGGGTGTCCCGCGCATCATGCAGGTGATGCTCGACGATGTCGCGCCGCGGTTGAAAACGGGGCGCAGGATGTTGTCGCGTACAGTCCGGGTGGAGCGTCCCGAGGGCGATGTGGCGCCGGGTCTCAAGCGTATCCAGCAGGACTATTTGGATGTTCAGATGGGCAGCTATCCCTATTTTGAGAAAAACAGGCTGGGCACCAATCTGGTGCTGCGCTGCACCGATGCGGCGCTGCTGGAAAAAGCACATGCCGGTCTCTGGCGGATGCTGGAAGAAGAAGGCTTTGCCCCTCACGCCACCGACATAGCGCCCGAGGCGCCGGACGGAGAAATGACGTAGCGGATGATGATACACCCTTGCCGCACAAGCGATCTTCGCGCATGGGATCAGGTGAGCTGTTATTGCGAGCGCGCCCTCGATCCCGGATTCTGGGCCGAACCGCTGAATGCGCTCACCAACATCGCTTTTCTGGTCGCCGCGGTCATGGCCTACGCGGATTTGCGCGCAGGCCGGGCCAAGGGCGGCACGGGGGCGGCGGTTTTCCTGATCCTGCTGACGATGGCGATAGGCGCGGGCAGTTTTCTGTTTCATACGCTCGCCACCAAATGGGCGATGCTGGCCGATACGATCCCGATCGCCTTGTTCACCTTTGTCTATCTCATGCTGGCGCTGCGCAGGCTGGTCGCGGTGAACGGGATTGTCGCATTTCTGATCGCCGCCACGGTCACCGCCGCGGGCCAGGTCATGCCGCCCTGGTTCAACGGTTCCTTTGCCTACGCTCCCGCCTTGGCGGCGACGCTGGCCGTCGGTCTTGTGCTCGCGGGGCGTGAGCACCCAGCCGGCCGCTGGATTCTCTCCGCTGGAGGAGTTTTCGCGGTTTCCCTTGTGTTCAGAACTCTCGATGGCGGTTCAGGATGCCTGCTGCATCCGCCGGGCGCGCCCGACCCTGCTTTCATCATCGGCACGCATCCGATCTGGCATATCCTGAATGCGGTGATGCTTTATCTGCTGCTGCGCGCGTTGATCGACGCGTTGGCGGTCCCTAATCGGCGCTTTCGTTCCGGCGGGTCTTGATGGAGGGAAAGAGGGCGATTTCTTCCTCCGTTTCATTCAGCCATTCATTGATTTCGCCATAGGCGTCGTCGCCCGGCGCGATCTGCCCGATACGGCTCTGGATTTTTCCGCCGGCGTCGTCTTCGGGCAGTTTGACCAAAACGATCGGCGAGACCGCGGGGCGAAAAGAGAGATTGGGATCGGCCTGGCTCAGAATTATGCCGTGCAATCTGTTCCGCAGTCTCGGTCGCATCTTCGTCAGGGTGATTGTGCGCACGGCGCCTTCATACAGGGTGACCAGATGCAGCAGGTCGACAAAGTCGCTGATATGGATATTGCCCATATTGGTATGCGCCTGGTCGGTGCCGCGGTCGGGCGGATATTCGCCATATTCGAAGAACTGCATACAGCGCTCGTCGTAGGACCACTGAAAACGAAAGCCCGAAGCAACGATATTGTCGGGATAGCTGTAGCTTCGCCGGTAGGCGGTATACTCGCCCTGATACATCGCATAATTCTCGCGCGTATATCCGCCAAAGCGCTTTGACGATACCGTCACCGGGCGCGAGGCGCCGCCGCTCAGGTCGATCCGCAACCGGTCCTCGATAATCCGCACCGTCTTGGGGCTGTAGCTGCCTTTCAGAAGACGCTCGATCGTTGAGGGGGACAGACCGGCCATATCCGCCAGTTGGATCTGCGATATGCCGCGCTGAATCAAAAACCGGCGGATCTGATATTCCACAGGATCAGGGCCGGCCATCGTCTCCCCCCAGGGCAATTCCACCGTCAAACACCGTCAAAATCTATCACCTTCCGTCAAAAGCACAAAAACTGCTCAAAATCCCCTCAGCTTTGATGGTTTTGAGGCCGATTTGGCCATTGAGCGTGGCTGCCGATTTCCCAAATCTAGATCAGCCGGAGCGCAAAAGGGATCGAGTTGAACCGAGCCCTTATCACTCAGGGGATCGGCTGTAGACGAGCAACTGTTCGAGTGACTTCAGGATTGGACGAGCAAACAGAGAAGGATACAGCTATGAAGAAAACGACCATTGGCGCGATTATACTGTCCCTGACACTGGCCACGACCAATATCGCCAGCGCCGCCTCCGCCGACAAGGGCTGTTACGACGGCTATATCGGCGCCAACGACCAGCTCTATTACACGACCGTTTTTGAGGGCGAAGAGCGCGCGAAAGTGGACATGGTTGCCTACCAGTCGGATGTCGACATCTACATTTATGACGAGAATGGCAACGAGGTCTGCAAAAGCACCAGCAATGGCTCCGTCGAGTGGTGCTACTGGACCCCGCGCTGGACCGGAAGTTTCGAAATCCGGGTGGAGAATCTCCGCAAGCGCAACGGCAGCGACTTCGAGCTCTGCCTGAACTAGAGCCAGGCGTCCCCCGAACCGTCCCACTCCTCCCGGGACGGTGACAAGAGCGGCCGGGGATTATCCCCGGCCGTTCGCTTGCCAATGCGCCTCAGGCGCCAAAGCAGTAGAACCAGCCCGTCGCGGTGCCGACCCAGATGGTGCCGTCGACGATGCAGGGCGATGAGATAATCCGCCCGTCGACCTTCACCCGCGAGATCTCCCGGCCCGTGCCCGCATCGACCACATAAAGATGCGCATCGCGCGACCCGAAGATCACCTTGTCCTCCACCACGCAAGGCGACGACCAGACCGCCCCGCCGGTCTTGAATGTCCAGACCGGGGCACCGGTGGCGGCGTCCACGCAATGCAGATTGGCGTCGTCGCCACCGACATAGAGCCTGCCGTTCGCCCAGGCCGGCGTCGACCAGTAACCCATCTTGTTGCCGCCGTAGCGCCAGATCTCGCGGCCCTTTTCGCGCTCGAAACAGAACAGGTAGGAAGCTTTCTCCTCCGCCGCCGCCCAGACGAAATCGCCGGCCACGACCGGCGATGCGTCGGTATCGTCATGGGTGCGCGTCTTCCATTTGATACGGCCGTCCTTGGTGTCGATGCAGAACAGCCAGCCGTCATAGGTCGCGGTGTAGAAATCGCCGTCGGCGATGGCGGGCGAGGTTTCCGAACCGTTCGAG
>JAJFHO010000175.1 GCA_021775575.1 Hyphomicrobiales bacterium | reverse complement strand
CGTCGGGCTTGGGATAGTCGATTGCGCTGGTTTCGCTCGCCGGTTTCAGGCAAGCATGATCCGGCTTGCCGTGACCAAGCGTGTGTTTGAGAAACGGCAACAGCGTGTTCAGCCACATGTCCATACCGCCCAGCGCCAGGCCGGCCCAGGTACCGAATTTCGACAATAACGGTTTGGCGTTGCGGACCTTTTTAAGATCGGCGGCGATCGGGCTCGCCTCATAGGCGCTCTGGTAGGCGGCAAGCGTAGCGTCCGAGCGCCCTTCGGCGATTGCGTCGAAAGCAGCCTCGGCGGCGAGAATGCCGCTAAGTATGGCGTTGTGCGAACCCTTGATCCGCGGAACATTCATGAACCCGGCCGAGCAACCGATCAGCGCGCCACCCGGAAACACGAGCTCCGGCACCGACTGCCAGCCCCCTTCGGTGAGCGCCCGCGCGCCGTAGGCGATCCGCTTGCCGCCCTCGAAGACGCCGCGCACCGAAGGGTGCGTCTTGAATCGCTGGAATTCGTCGTAAGGAGAGAGATGCGGATTAGCGTAGTTGAGATGAACGACGAGGCCGACCGACACCAGATTATCGCCGAAATGATAGACGAAGGACCCGCCGCCGGTGCGGCTGTCGAGCGGCCAGCCCATCGTGTGCTGGACCAGACCGGGTTTGTGTTTGTCGGGCGCGACCTGCCAGAGCTCCTTCAGGCCAATACCATATTTCTGCGGTTCGCGGCCCTTGTCGAGGTCATAGCGGGCGATCACCTGCTTCGCCAGCGACCCGCGCGCGCCCTCACCGATCAGGGTATATTCTCCTGACAGCTCCATGCCGCGCATGAAGGTGTCTTTCGGCGCACCGTCGCGGCCGACGCCCATGTCCCCGGTCGCCACGCCGCGAACCTTCCCCTCGCTGTCATAAAGAACTTCGCTGCCTGCAAATCCCGGATAGATTTCGACGCCCAGGCCTTCTGCTTTTTCAGCCAGCCACCGGCATAAATTTCCCAATGATATTATATAGTTGCCGTGGTTGCTCATTAGCGGAGGAAAGAACATAACGGGCAGCCTGATGCTGCCTTTTTTGCCCAGGATACGGAACTGATCGCTGCTGACCTTTGTCTCGACCGGCGCCCCCTGTTCACGCCAGTCGGGTATCAAAGCATCGAGACCGGCCGGATCGATGACCGCCCCCGACAGGATATGCGCGCCCACCTCCGAACCCTTTTCCAGCACCACAACCGACAGATCATGCCCTTTCTCGGCTCCCAGCTGCTTGAGCCGGATCGCCGCCGACAGCCCCGCCGGACCGGCACCGACGATCACAATGTCGAATTCCATGGTCTCGCGCTCAGGAAGAGCGCCGCCGCTATGTTCAGTATTGGTGGTATCGGACATGATCTTTTCCCTTCGAACATCGTGACATAGATCGGACGCACATCGCCCGTCAATCGCACGGAAAGTAGCGGTCCGCCCGGAAGCAGAATTTCCCCAGCGGCACAACCATGCTATTCAGGTGCCATCAAACGAGGCCGGTCTTTTCAATGGCACATCCCAATCCGCCCTCCACGGAGGCACTGCTCAAACTCTACGCCGGGGCCGGCGTCGATGAGACCATAGCCGCGGAACCGGTCGACTGGTTCGAGGGCGTGGAGAAACGCCGCGCCGCGCGCGCCGTGCCCTCTCCTCAAACACCAGACCGCGCACCGGACCGGCCGGCCCCCGTTCCTCCGGACGGGCCAAGAAAAAGGGCGGAACCGGTGGCTCCCGACGATGCGGTCATGGACGCGCGCGAACGCGCATCCAATGCCCAGACGCTTGGCGAGCTCGAAAAAGCTCTTGAAGGCTTTGACGGCTGTCCGCTCAAGGCAACGGCGAAAAACACCTGTTTCAAGCGCGGCAGCGACGATGCCAAAATAATGCTTGTCGGCGAAGGCCCCGGGCGCGACGAGGATCTGCAAGGGCTTCCGTTCGTGGGCCGGGCGGGCCAGTTGCTGGACAAAATGCTCGCCGCCATCTCTTTGGGCGAAGACGATGTCTACATCACCAATATCGTCTATTGGCGCCCACCGGGAAACCGCACCCCGACACCGCAGGAGGTACAGGCCTGCGCGCCCTTCCTGGAGCGGCAGGTAGAATTGCTCGATCCGGACTTTCTGGTGCTGATCGGCGGACCGGCGTCACATCATATTCTGGAGACAAGCGAAGGGATCACGCGGCTCAGGGGCAAATGGCGGGAGTGCCGGATCGGCGGCAAGACAAGGAAAGCGATGCCGATATTGCATCCGGCCTATCTGCTGCGCACGCCGGCGGCCAAACGCCATGCCTGGCGCGATATGCTCACCATAGAGGCTGCACACAAAACCGATGGGTAAACAGACATGAGCGATATTGACGAAGCGCTGAAGCTGCGCTTTGGCGCGGACGCGCCGGAAACACCGGATGTGCTGACGGCATCGGACTTTCCCGCAAAGCTTGCGCGCCGGCGCTCGCACCGCAAATTCAAACCCGACCTGCTGGACCCGGAACTGCTGCGTTCGCTTTGCGCGCTTTCTCTTTGCGCGCCCGCCAAGAGCGATCTGCAGCAGCGCGATATCGTCATTATCGAGGATCCTGTCCAGCGCGCCCACCTGATGGATATCATTCCCGGCAACGCCTGGATGAACGAGGCGCCGGCCTTCCTCGTCTTTTGCGCCAACAACCGCCGCCAGCGCCAGATCCACGATTGGCGGGGCCGCCCCTTCGCCAACGATCACCTCGACGCCTTCTTCAATACGTCGGTGGATGCGGGCATCGCGCTCGCCACATTCATGATGGCGGCGGAATCCATTGGGCTCGGCTGCTGCCCGGTCAGCGCCATCCGCAACGAGGCGGTAAAGGTAAGCGTCCTCCTCGGCCTATCTCCCCATGTGTTCCCCGTCGCCGGACTCGGCCTCGGCTGGCCGGCGGAGGAAGGCGAAATCAGCCCGCGCCTGCCGCTGGCTGCCACCGTGCATACGGACCGCTTTTCCGACGACGGCTTGCGCGAGCAGATCGCCGCCTATGACGCCCGGCGGGCCAAGGCTCAGCCCATTGCCCGGCAGAAGCATGTCGAGGACTTCGGCGAAGCGGAGTTTTACGGCTGGTCGGAAGACAAGGCGCGGCAATATTCAAAGGCCGACCGCGCCGATTTCGGCGCTTTCATTCGCGCCAAGGGATTCAATCTGAGCTAGACTGTGGTGCAGAGCCAAAAGGAATAGCGTGATGTCGAAGATTGATGGAGACCGCGAATTTATCCCCGTTCGCATTGCCGTTCTGACGGTGTCCGACACGCGCACGCTCAAAGAGGACAAGTCCGGCGCAGCGCTTGAAAAAATGCTCACCCAGGACGGGCATGTGCTGGCCGCGCGCGATATCGAAAAGGATGACGTGCCCCTTCTGCGCGCCAAGGTGAAAGCCTGGATCGACGACCCCGAAGTGGATGTGGTGATCACCACCGGCGGCACCGGCTTCACCGGGCGCGACGTCACGCCGGAAGCGATCCGTCCCCTGTTCGAGAAGGAGATTGAAGGCTTCTCGACCCTCTTCCACATGCTCAGCTTCGAGAAGGTCGGCACCTCGACAATCCAGTCGCGCGCCTGCGGCGGCGTCGCCAACGGCACCTATATCTTCTGCGTACCGGGGTCGCCCGGCGCCTGCAAGGACGCCTGGAAAGGTATTTTGAAATATCAGCTCGACGCCCGCCACCGCCCCTGCAATTTCGTCGAGATCATGCCCCGGCTGCTGGAGCATCAGGAATAGAGGTGCGTGGCGCTAACATTGCCGATGTTGCGGAGCAACTCACGCAGACGTGACTACACACCGGCTGAATAAAGACGTTTTGCGATCCTAACTGTTATTGACAAGGGCAAATTGCGCTTAAAATAGCCGGCAAAAAACATCCCCCAATTTTCGAGCAACCGACGGAGTCACTGTCATGTCCAGGGAACAGTTCAGCCTAACCCGGCGCGGCCTTATCGCGGGCGCCGCCGGCACCGCAGCCGCGGCCACGCTCGGCGGACGCTTCGCCGATCCCGCCGCCGCCGCCGCTCCGATGCTCGGCGCGGCGCGCCCGACCCATTACCGCTTCAAGCTCGGCGAGTTTGAAGTCACCACCATTTACGACGGCGCGCTCGCCATACCGAAGGTCCACCCGATTTTCGGCAAGAACCAGAAGATCGAGGACGTTCAGGCCTATCTGACGCAAAACCATCTGCCGACCGACAAGATGACCATTTCCTTCACGCCGGTGATCGTGAATACGGGCAAGGAGATCGTCATGTTCGACGCCGGCTATGGCGAGGAGCGCCGCGCCAAGGGCGCGGGAAAGCTGGCCGCAACGCTGGCGGGTGCCGGATTCTCGCCAGAGCAGATCGACGTGATCGTGCTCACGCATCTCCACCCGGACCATGTCAGCGGGCTGATGGAAGAGGGCAAGGCCGTCTTCCCCAACGCGCGCTATGTGACGGGCGATGTGGAATATAATTTCTGGTCGAAGAAGGAGCATCTGGAGAGCTCCAACAAGAATATGGTCCGCCGCGCGACCGCCGTACACAACAATGTCGTGCCGCTGGCGGAAAAGGCCGCCTTTATCAAACCCGGCGCCGACATCGTTACCGGCATCACGTCCGTCGAGGCCTTCGGCCATACGCCGGGGCATATGTGCTACCACATCGAAAGTGCGGGCAAACGCTTCCTGATCTTCGCCGATACCACCAACCATTATGTGGTGTCGCTGGCCAAGCCGGACTGGCACTGCGCCTTCGATATGGACGCGGAGGCGGCTGTCAAAACCCGCAAGAAAGTCCTCGACATGATCGCCGCCGACAGACTCGCCTCGGCCGGCTATCACATGCCCTTCCCGGCGGTCGGCTTCGTCGAGAAAAAAGGCTCTGGCTATCAATGGGTCCCGGCGAGCTATCAGCTCGACCTGTAGGTTGGATCACGCGACAGGGGCGGCGGAATGGCACAAGCCGCCGGTGTCTTCGGGGGGCGCCAGCGGTTTTTCGTTGGGTGAACTCTCCGGCGGTGCGGCTATGCCAAGCCGTGTCTTGGTTCGTGCGACTCTGAAAGGACCCCGCACTGGTCGACTATGTGAAATATCTGATGTGGCTGCCTATCCTGTTAACGCCCGCCCTGGTGTTTTGGGCAACGCCCAAGACGCCACCCGCCTGGCGCATTGGCCGCCTGCTTGCCGCTGTGGCGCTGCTGTATATGACGTTAAATGTGGTGCTGATCCTGCAGTCGCGGCTCGAGTGGCAGGAGATATATGCGTTTCGCGACCAGAACCCAGATTGCAGGCTGCAACATTGCGATGGCGAGCGGAAACCTAGTGTCCGTGGTCCCAATGTTGCCTTTGCCCTGGTTCTTGGTTGGATTCCAGCTCTTTTTTATGTGGGCCTGCTAGAGCTGGCGTGGCGTGTCTGGCACTGGAAGCAGATCAAATTGCTTAAAAAGCGTGATTATGGCATAATATTCAGCAGTATTTTTATCGTATCATCCGTTTCTATATCTATTTTAATTGATTTAGAAATGATATATAGTATTGGTTTTCAACATGGATCATTTACATTATTTAAAGATTTCTATTATACTATAAGAATCTTATTAAGATGATTCATATTTGAAAATTAAATACACACATTTCTATTTAACATATCTGCTCTTGCTCCGGTCCTCATGAACCACAGCTTCGTAACTGGTTTCCCACTCATCTAAGATCGTGAAGTAGGTTCCCCAATATTCCGTGCCTATGTTTTCTTCGGTAATAAACATGGGATCTGATGTTCCGATTTCTTCCTTCCTTATACTTCTTGGGTCAGTGAAGGTATCGCTGTACACATAGCTCACGCTACCGGAGATCTTAAGCGCATTGTCGGATTGGATTGATGTGCCCCTGAATATTCCGGCCACAACCCCATGGCCAAAGCCGAATATGTAGGGGCCAAAATCATACGAACTATCGAATCTATACTCAAAACGCCCCGGTTCAGCTTCTCTAGCAGCATCTGCAATCTGGCCGTTAACGTCTTCATGGGCGCCCAGTGTTTTAGAATAATAGTCTATAATCCCCTGTAGATTACCTGTTTCCCGAAGGGTTACGGCAGCTCCACCACCAAACCTGAAGTGAAATAAAAACCTCACCGTATCCCATTGTGGCTTTGCATCATTCACCGCGCTTACAAGCGTCTGCCGGGCGAACTCCTGCACGTCCGGCTCATAGGCCTCTGCCCAGCAGCGGCAGCCATAATCCTCGCCCGGGTGGCCCGTGGGCGGCGGGTCGTCTCTGGCGAAAATCTTGCCGTCATTGGCCCGGTGCGAGGCGCGCACCTTGCCGTCGCCTTGCGTGCGCCAGATATAGCGGGTGGTCGAGGGGGTCTCGCTCTCGGCTCTGGCCTTAACCTCCTGCATCGCGATCGGTTCGCCGGTGCGCATATAGGCCTCGAAGGCGTGTTTGTAGGCGCGGCTCTTGCGCAGGAGATGCGGGTCGCCGGTTTCTTTCGGGCTGGAGGGCGGCTGATACATTGCGGCATGTCCCGTTGGTTTGACGTTTCGTGAGGCCCCATTGTGAGGGCCGCCGGAGGGACGGGGATAAATTTTCGCTATTGGTGGCGGGTTTTACGGGGAGATCACCCGCGCGCCGGCCCCCGCAAGACGCCGGTGGCTGGCGGCGTCGTCGGCGTCTTCCAGCCGCTCGAGCATGGCGACGCGGGCGCCGGCGAGATTGGCCAGCGTGTCTTCCAGCGTATGCGCGCTCGACCAGCGCACGCCGGAGAAGATGGTGCGTGTCCGAGGGCGCCGGCGCAAACCCACGAGCCAGTAGCCGCCATCGGTGGCGGGGCCGAGCACCGCGTCATAAGACCCCAACCGCCCAAAGGCCTGCGCGATGTGGCGCGGCGCGATTTCGGGGATATCCGTGCCAATGACGACTACCGGTCCGGGCGGCAGACAATCGAAAACGCGCTGCAGCCGCGCGCCCAGATCGCCATGGCCTTGCGGCAGCAGAGATACATCCGCCGGCCATATGGGGCTCGTAAGCGCCGTATCCGGCGTCACCGCCAGCACGCAACGCCAGCGCCTGCTCCCTGTAAGCCGCGCCAGCAGAGTTCGCAGGGAATGGCGGTAGAATTGCGTCGCCGCCACCGTGCCAATATCGCGCGCCAGCCGGGTTTTCACCGCCCCGGCGCGCGGCTCCTTGGCCATGATCACAAGCCAGCGGGAGGTCCCGCCCTGCGCCCTGCGGTTTTCAGCCATAAAGGCGGAGGATGGTTTTCGGCGGCACCCGCAGATAGTAGAGCGAGAGGCAGGCGAGATTGCGCGCCATACGGACAAAATAGCCCTCGCGCTTGTAGCGCAGCGCACTTGTGACGGCGCGTGCCCGCATCATCACCAGCCGCTTGCGCCCAAGCCGGCGCACCAGATCGACATCTTCCATCAGCGGCAGCGGCCTGTAGCCGCCGAGCGATGCATAAAGCTCTCGGGGGATGAGCAACCCCTGATCGCCATAAGGAAAGCGGAGCAAGGCGCAGCGCAGCGCCACCATGGCTTCAAGAAAGCGGGGCCGCGCGCCGCGGTCGTCGAGCGCGAAGGAGAAGGCCGCCGCCGCCAGCGGGCGCTCCCCCTGTTCGACCCGTTCGATGAAAGACGCCACCTCCTGCTCCCATCCCGGTTGCAGCACCGTGTCGGCATGGAGGAACAACAGCCAGTCGGAGCGCGCGGTTTGCGCCCCGGCCGCGAGCTGCGCGCCCCGGCCTCTGGCCGCGCGAATAAACGTCGCGCCGGCGATATCGGCGATCTCTTCCGTCGCGTCGCCGGAGCCGCCATCGGCGATGACCACCTCGCGCACGAGCCCCTGCACCGTCGCCGGTACGAGCGCGGCGAGCGCGCAGGTCAGGCCGCTCTCCGCATTCAATGTCGGTATCACCACGGAAATCATGGGGGCGGATAATAGCGGGCGCTGGCCATGCGGCAAGTGCTGGCCTGGGGCTATTAAGGGGACAGTTTACCTGATTCAGGAATAAGCGTGGGAGGTACCGGTATCGAACATGGCGACCACGTTGGCCGGGGGCACTTCCGCCTGAATGGCGTGCACCGCATTGAGCACATAGCCGCCGCCTTCGCCGAGAATGTCGATGACGCGGCCCGTTTCGGCGCAGACCTCCTCGGGCGTGCCGTAGGGCAGCGTCCTTTGGCTGTTGATGCCGCCCCAGAAGGATAGCCGGTCGCCGAACTCGCCCTTGAGCCGTTCGGGTTCCATGTTTCTGGCCGTCACCTGCACCGGGTTGAGAGCATCGACGCCGATGTCGATCAGATGGTCCAGGAAGCGATAGGCCGAACCGCAGCAATGGAAGCAGACCTTGGCGTCGGCCGCCCCCTTGACCGCCTCTACCATGCGCCGGTGACGCGGCTTCATCAGCTTGGCGTAAATATTCTCCGGATCGAACATGCAGCCATCCTGGGTGCCCAGATCCTCGCCGAAGAAGAAGACGTCGATATTCTCGGGGCCGGCCGCCTGGATGACATTTTCCGCAACACCCACCCAATAGTCGCAGAGCCGGTCCATCAAATGGCAGACGGCTTGCGGATTCTTGTAAAGATCCTTTAAGAAGGGCTCCATGCCGCGCATGGCATAGCCGCGATGGATTACGCCGCCCGGCAGATAGAGCACCACCGCATAGTCGCCCGCGGCCTTGATGGCCCGCACCTTTTCCGCAACCCCCTTGACCACGCCCGGATTATCGGGCGTTGGCCAGTCGAAATCCTCAATCGCGTCGATCGACAGCTTGCCGCCATGGAATGGCCCGTCGACATGCAGGAAATGAATGTCCTGGGTGCCCTGAGTGCGCTGCCAGGTCACGCCGAACTCGTCGATCTTGGTATTGTCGTCAACGATCTGGATATGACCATTCTCGTACGCGCCGGGCTGGATTCCACGGGTATCGACGTCGAAGCGCCGCAGCACGGTCTCGTCCGGATAGACCTGCACCTTCAGCTCCTGCAGGATCTCCGCCTTCTGGGACAAACCGAGATGCTGTGTCAGATTATCATAGGCCTCGGCGACGATCGCCGTCGGGCCGGCGCTGCCGAAATCGATTGCGACCCGGTCCGCCTCCTCGTGGTTCAGCGCCGCCAGTACCCGCTGACGATGGGTCCAGCTCATGCCCGTTTCCCTTCCCTGATCAAACCAGGATGCAGCGACCCGTTGCTGATCACGCACCACCAAAAAGCACCCTGCCGCATTCGATGCCGGTGAACCCGGCATTTCCCGGATAAGCGTCAATTCGTGGCGATGGTACCCGGATTGCAAAGCCGGCGGTATGGTCCTTATCGCCGCAACCTCCCTTCAATCACTCTTATGTTCTTGCTTTGTTCGCGCGACTCAATTACGCTTTGCGCATGTCCCAGTCTGCCTCCCATAACGCGTGCGCGCACGATGCGGCGATGCTCGAGCGCGGCGGCGTAACGCCCAAGCGCCGCCGTGGGCGCGGTTCGCTGAGCAATCGCTCTGGGCGGTTCGAGCCGCTCTACCGGCTGGAGACGGACGATGGCTGGGAGAGCCTGGGAGAGCTGGAAGCACTCTCCACCCGGGTCCAGGAAGAGCCGGCGCGCAAAATCATCACCCGCAACCAGTCGCCCGATATCGGGTTCGACCGTTCGATCAACGCCTATCGCGGCTGCGAGCATGGCTGCGTCTACTGCTACGCCCGGCCCACCCATGCCTATATGGGGCTCTCGCCGGGGCTCGATTTCGAGACCCGGCTGTTTGCCAAGACCAACGCGGCGCAAGCGCTTGAGCGGGAACTGGCGGAGGCGAAATATACCCCTGAGACCATCGCGCTCGGCACCAACACCGACCCCTATCAGCCGATCGAGCGGCGCTACCGGATCACCCGGCGCATTCTCTCCGTGCTCGACCGGGTCAGCCATCCGGTCGCCATCGTCACCAAGTCGGCGCTGATCCTGCGCGATCTGGATATCCTGTCGTCGATGGCGGAGCGCGGGCTGGTGAAGGTCGCGCTCTCGGTCACGACGCTGGACCGCAAGCTCGCCCGCGCCATGGAACCGCGCGCACCGACGGCTGAGAAGCGGCTTGCCGCACTTGAGGCATTAAGTCAGGCAGGCATTCCGACGGCGGTCATGGTCGCGCCGGTGATCCCGGCCCTGAACGACGCCGAGATCGAAACGATCCTGGCCCGCGCCTCGGCCGCCGGCGTCAGCGAGGCAGGCTTTGTGGCGCTGCGGCTGCCGCTGGAGATCAGCGATTTGTTCGGCGAATGGCTGGAAGAGAATTATCCCGACCGGGCGGCAAAGGTCATGTCGCTGATGCGCTCGATGCGCGGCGGCAAGAATTATGATGCGGAGTGGGGCGCGCGCATGCGGGGGCAAGGCCCCTATGCCTGGCAGATCGCGCGCCGCTTCGAGCTGGCGGCGAAGCGCCTGCATCTCAATGAGCGGACTTACAAGCTGAGAACCGACCTGTTCGAACCGCCGATATTGAAGGGTCAGCAGATGAGGTTGTTTTGACGCGCCCCTATTGATTGAACGAATCTACTCGCGCAATGTCGCTCCATGGGCGGGAAATTCGATTCGAGCACTGCACGAAAAAATGGCCCGAGTTTCACGCCCGAGCGCCAGCTCATCGCCCGCCATGGCGGCCCCGTCGCCGGCATCGACGAGGCCGGGCGCGGCCCTTGGGCCGGGCCGGTCGTCGCCGCCGCCGTTATTCTCGACCCCCGCAATATCCCGCCCGGTCTCGATGATTCCAAGAAATTGACTGAACGTGCGCGCGAGGCGCTCTACGGCGAAATCAGCGCCGCCGCCCGCATCGGCATCGGCGTTGCGAATGTCGCCCAAATCGACCGGATGAATATCCTGCAGGCAACGCTCTGGTCGATGCGCGCGGCCGTTGCCGATCTCGATGAGGTTCCGGTGGCCGCTCTTGTCGACGGCAACAAACTCCCCGATCTCCCCTGCCCGGCCGCGGCGCTTGTCAGGGGCGACGCCCTCTCCCTGTCCGTGGCCGCCGCCTCGATTATCGCCAAGGTCACCCGCGACCGGATGATGGTATCCCTGGCAGGGCAATTTCCCGGTTATGGCTGGGAGCAGAACAAGGGATACGGCACCCGCGCGCACGCCTCGGCGCTTGAGCGGCTCGGGGTCACGGCCCATCACCGCCGCTCTTTCCGCCCGATCCGCGAGGCGCTCGAACGCGCCGTCGCCTGAACGCCCGGCCGCCGTTGATTGTGCCGGTTAAGGCCGCCTTTACCTCAATTCCCGCACACTGCGCTTTCTTGTATGGCAACAGGCGTCGGGCGGCGTTCCGCAGACCCTGGAATTTGTATCGCGTATCGGGGTTCTGGATATGGGTGTGCGTAAGTCTGCAAAAAGCGCGGTGGCGCTGGACCGGCTTGTCGTCGGCGACTGTCTTGAGGAATTGAACGCGCTCCCGGAAAATCACGTCGATCTGGTATTCGCCGACCCGCCCTACAATCTCCAGCTCGACGGTGAGTTACTGCGCCCCAACAACACCCGAGTCGACGGCGTCGACAATGACTGGGACAAGTTTTCCGGTTTTGCGGCTTACGACGATTTCACCCGCGACTGGCTCACCGCCTGCCGGCGGGTGCTCAAACCCGAGGGCTCACTCTGGGTTATTGGCTCCTATCACAATATTTTCCGCGTTGGCGCCATCCTGCAGGATCTGGGCTACTGGATTCTCAACGACGTGATCTGGCGCAAGACCAATCCGATGCCGAACTTCCGCGGGCGACGATTCACCAACGCCCATGAGACCATGATATGGGCGTCGCTGGGCTCCGACGCGCGCTACACCTTCAACTATGAGGCGATGAAAGCGCTGAACGACGATCTGCAGATGCGCTCGGACTGGCTGCTGCCTATCTGTTCGGGCGGCGAACGGCTGAAAGGCCAGGACGGCAAAAAAGCCCATCCCACGCAAAAACCCGAGGCCCTGCTGCATCGGGTCATTCTGGCGGCGAGCGAACCGGGCGGCGTGGTGCTCGATCCGTTTTTCGGCACCGGCACGACGGGCGCCGCCGCCAAACGCCTCGGGCGGCGCTGGATTGGCATCGAGCGCGACAAGGCTTATGCCAGAATCGCCATCAAGCGAATCGAAAACACCACTCCGCTCGATGCCGAAAGCCTGGCGGTCTCGCGCGGCAAGCGCGGCGCGCCGCGCGTTCCCTTCGGCACGCTGGTGGAACTCGGCATCCTGGCCCCGGGTGCAAAGCTGTACGACCCGCGCGCCAAACATGCCGCAAAGGTACGCGCCGACGGCACCATCGCCTGCGACGGGGCACAGGGGTCTATCCACAAGATCGGTGCCCATGTGCAGGGCGCCATGGCCTGTAACGGCTGGACCTTCTGGCACTATGAGGCGGGGGGCGAGCTCAAACCAATCGATGAGCTTCGCGACGAAGCCCGCACCCAGCTCGGCATCGCGCCGAGCTGATTGCCATAGGGTCCAGACCCTAACCCTTGCCGGGCTTGCTCATTCCGCTTTCCAACGCATGTGCGATGACCTTGCGCATCAGGGTCGGCAGCGCTTCGCCTTCGAGATCGCGGCGCATGATCCAGCGGCAGCGCTCCGGATCCGCATCTTCCCTGATCGCGACGCCGGTCTGCACCATGGCGCAGTAAACCGTCAGCTCGAGGTGAAAATGAGTGAAGGTATGCCGGACCCCGCCGGCCAATTTGGTCCACCGGCCGTCAAGAGGCGCATGCCTGGAAGGGTCCGGTGCAGCGCCCGCATCTTCGCTCCACGGGCCTCCGGGCACTTCCATCATGCCGCCGAGCAGTCCTTTTTCGGGCCGCTTGCGCAGCAGTACCGCACCATCGCTGCGAAGCGCAAAATAGGCAGCGCCGCGCCGCACCGGTTTGTCCTTGGCGTCCTCCCGGTTGGGCAGCAGTGCCGACAGGCCCTTCGCGCGGGCTGCGCAATGCTCTCCGACCGGGCAGACCAGACAGGCGGGATTGCGCGGCGAGCAAACGGTCGCGCCGAGATCCATCATCGCCTGTGCATAATCGCCGGGCCGCTCGCGAGGGGTCAGGCCGCCCGCCAGCCGTTTCAACTCCGGCTTCGCGCCCGGCAACGGCGTCTCGACGGCAAACAGCCGCGCGACAACCCGCTCGACATTGCCGTCCACGACCGTGGCGGGCTTGCCGAACGCAATCGCCCGGATCGCCGCCGCGGTATAGTCGCCAATGCCCGGCAGCGCGCGCAGTCTTTCTTCACTGTCAGGGAATTTTCCACCGTGAAACGCGACCACTTCTCCAGCACAGCGGTGCAGGTTACGGGCCCGTGAATAATAGCCAAGCCCGGCCCACATCCTCAGCACATCTTCCTGGTCCGCGGCGGCGAGCGCCTCCACCTGCGCCCAGCGCTGGATGAAGGCTGTATAATAGGGCGAAGCTGACTTGACGGTGGTCTGCTGCAGCATGATCTCGCTGAGCCATACCTTGTAGGGGTCGGGCTGGACGCCAGGAGGCGTGCGCCACGGCAACTTGCGCGCCGACCAGTCGTACCAGCCGAGCACGGCGCGCACGAACGCACTCGCATCCACCTGCATCGCCGGACCACTGTTCTCCAAAATCTTATCCCCATCACGCCGCACGGGCATGCCACTGACATAAGCCCTTATGTATGCTAGGCGTGGCAAGCTCGACGCAAGAGGCTTGAGTCCGGCGGAATATGTTCCTCAGGAAACCCGATGCCGAAAGACGACGCCCGGATATCGCAAAGCAACCGTAAAGGACGGGCAGGAGCCAGGGCCGTCGGTTCTTATTTGTCTCGCGTGGCCAAGGCCGCGTTCGAGGCGCATGGCTTCCCCGGAGCGGCAATCGTGTCCGAATGGCCGGCTATCGCCGGAGCCGAGTTTGCCACATACACGGCGCCGGAGCGGTTGATCTGGCCGCGCCGCCAGCCCTCCGGAATGGCTGAAGACCAAACCGGCGTTCCGAATTCCAGCCTGCGGCAAACCGGAGCGACGCTGGTGTTACGCGTGGACGGGCCGCGC
Organism: Hyphomicrobiales bacterium; assembly: GCA_021775575.1. GTDB lineage: Bacteria > Pseudomonadota > Alphaproteobacteria > Rhizobiales > Methyloligellaceae > JAJFHO01. Next base: position 12,834 of record JAJFHO010000175.1, on the reverse strand, counting down.
GCGATTGAGGTTCAGCATGGCGCGCCGCGGATCATCGAGCGTGTGAACACATATTTCGGCTATCGCGCTATCGCCCATCTGCGGATTATCCAGGGCCCCGTCAGCCGTAATCCCATAAAAAAACAACGCCGCCGCGACGACGCGCCGCCGGATGAGCGGGGGCTCGAACGTATCGAAGATGATAGACTTAGAGAAGCCCTTGCCCGGCTCAATGCGCAAGTCGGTTAGGCGGCGCGCTCACTTCGGCACAATCTCCCGTGAGGGGCCGGTCCTTTCGCTTGCCATTTGGCGGACCAGGAAACAAATTGGTGGAAGGCAAAATATGCCTTATTTGTCTGTCAGATACGTGAATTGTGTAAAGGAATGAACCGTGAGCGATATCAAGATCCCGAATAGCACCGAAATGACGCGCCGCAGCGCACTTGCGGGCGGCTTCAGCGTCACGGCGGCGCTTGCCGGCATCGCCCTTTTGGCACCGCTGCCAGGACTGGGCGCCGGACCGGTCTGGGCCGAACCCAGCGAAAAAGAGCTGATGGAAGCGGGCCCGCTGCCTGAAAATATGATTGGTGAAGCAACCGCGCCTAACACGATCATCGAGTATTCGTCGATGACCTGCCCGCATTGCGCGCGTTTTCACAAGGACATCGTTCCCGATATAAAATCGAAATATGTCAAGACCGGCCAGGTCCGCTACATCCTTCGTGAATTTCCGCTCGACAATCTGGCCTTCGCCGCATTCATGCTGGCACGTTGCGCCGGACCAGAAAAATTCTTTCCCTTCGTCTCGGCCCTGTATGCCAAGCAGAATGAATGGGCATTCGGCGAGGGCGATGCGGTTGAAAGGCTGTTCAAGATGGCGAAGCAGGCGGGCTTCACCAAGGAGAGTTTCGAGACCTGCCTCAAGGATCAGAAACTGCTCGACGGCATTGCCGAGATACGCAAACGCGCCAACGAGAAATACGGCGTCTCTTCCACACCGACCCTGTTCGTCAATGGAAAGATGCTGAAGGGCGCGAGCAGCATCGCGGATATTGAAAAACTGATGGAGATTGAAAAGAAGGGATAAAGGCCGGAAGCTGTCGGCTCTGCAGACCTTCAAGGGGGAATCCGGTGCTGGACCGGCGCGTTTTCATCAGCGGAATTCTGGCGGCCGGCACGGCCGGACTGACCGGCTGCGGTTCTGGCGGCTCTCCGCGAAAGGCCGCGGAAGGCGCATTGCTGCTGGCCGATGGTACGCCCAACCCGGAAGAACTTATGAAAGCCGGGCCACTCGGCGACAAGGTGCTCGGTAGCCCCGGTGCACCGGTCACGATCATCGAATATGCATCGCTGACCTGCCCGCATTGCCACAAATTCCATCTCACCACCTTCCCGCGGATCAAAAAGGAGCTGATCGACACCGGCAAGATTCGTTACATCGTCCGCGAATTTCCAATCGGCCGCACTGCCGCGGCGGCGGCGGTCGTGACACGCTGCGCGCCGGATAAGGACTATTTCACGCTGTTCGACAAATTCCTGACGCAGCAGAGCAAATGGACCTCGCAGGAGGTCCGCCCCGATGCGCTCTACAAGATCGCAGCCCAGACCGGCATGTCGCGCGCGGCATTTGACAGTTGCATGGCGAATCAGGAGATAAATGAAGGATTGGTCTGGGTGAAGCAGCGTGGGCGCGATTTTGGCGTATCGGGGACACCTACATTTTTCGTCAACGGCAAGAAATCGCGCGGCGCACTGACCTTCGAACAGATCAAGGCCATGATTGGGTCTCAAACTAGCTAAAGCAAATACCAAGTCAGTTAATTGTCGTAATTCCGTCTGTTTGTCGTAACTTACAGCATAGTGGCAAAGCGATTCGCCCGGCCCCCGGCCCGGCGAAGAGATGGGGATCGCTTCGTGAAGATCACGCGCCTGAGACTTTTGGGCTTCAAGTCGTTTGTCGAGCCGACAGAGCTTCTCGTCGAACCGGGACTGACCGGTGTCGTCGGGCCGAACGGCTGCGGCAAGTCGAACCTTCTGGAAGCCTTGCGCTGGGTGATGGGCGAAACCTCCCACAAGACGATGCGCGCTTCCGCCATGGACGATGTCATTTTTGCCGGCACCGAGAACCGGCCGTCGCGGAACATGTCCGAGGTTACGGTCTTCATCGACAATGCCGCGCGCAAGGCGCCCGCCGAATTCAATGACGCCGACATGCTTGAAGTCTCGCGGCGGATCGAGCGCGATGCCGGGTCCGCTTACAAGGTGAATGGCAGAGACATGCGTGCGCGCGACATACGGCTGCTGTTCGAGGATGCCGCGACCGGCGCACGCTCTCCGGCGCTGGTCCGCCAGGGCAGGATAGGCGAGATCGTCAACGCCAAGCCGCAGGACCGCCGGCGGGTTCTGGAAGACGCCGCGGGCATCGCCGGGCTTCATAGCCGCAGGCATGAAGCCGAGCTTCGGCTGAAGGCGGCGGCGGGCAACCTGGAACGGCTACAGGATCTGATGGGTCAGATGACGACCCAATTGAACAGCCTCAAGCGGCAGGCACGCCAGGCCCGCCGCTACAAGGGGATTTCCACCGACATCCGACAGGCCGAAGCGCTGCTGCATCATCGGCACTGGACCCATGCCTGCGAACAGGTCGACATGGGCGAGACCGGACTTCAGGACGCTGTGCGCAAGGTCGGATTGTTGACGCAGGCCGAAGCGGAGGCGCTTCGGGCGCAGGCGCAAACCGCCGACGCCCTGCAACCACTGCGCGAGGAAGAAGCGACAAGAGCCGCTGTGCTTCACCGGCTTAGCGTCGAGCGCGACACGCTTGACGAGGAAGAAGCGCGGATGCAGGCACGTCGTGAAGAACTTGAAGAACGGCGCGCCGAACTGGAGCGCGATCTGGCTCGCGAGACGGCAAGCATTACCGAAGCTGAGGAAGTTCTCGCCCGGATCGCGGAGGAGGAAGCGGCGCTCGCCGAGAACGACACCGGTGACACGGAGGCCGAACCGGCCGCGCGGGCATCTGTCGAGGAATGTTTTGCAGCATTGTCGGCCGCGGAAAGTGCCCTTTCCGATGACACCGCGGCGCTTGCCGATATCCGGGCCAAACGCGCGCAGTTTGAGACTATGGCCGAGCGCCAGGGCACCCGCATTGCCGATCAGGAAAAGCAGCTTGGCGATCTGGAAACACGTCTGAAGGTCATGAAAGCGGAACGCGGCGGCGGCGTTGATTTCAGCGCGTTGCAAAGTGACGTTGACCATCTGTCTGAGGCTCTTGCCGCAGCGGAAGCCGCTGCTCTCGGCGCCAAGGCCGCCCACTCGGAAACGCGCCGGCGGGAGAATGAAATTCGCGAGGCGGCATCGCAGGCAAAACTCCGCGCCCAGGAGCTCGAAACTGAAGTTCAGACGCTGACAAAACTGCTCACACCCTCCGACAGCGCCGAATGGCTTCCCGTGGTTCAGGATGTGCGTGCCGAGCCTGGCTATGAGCTGGCGCTCGGCGCGGCGCTTGGCGATGATCTCGATGCGTCCGCCGACGAGGCCGCGCCCGCGCATTGGCGGACAAGCGATGCGAGCCAGGACCCCGCGCTGCCGGAAGGCGTGAAACCTCTTTCCAATCTTGTCAGGGCGCCGAGGGTGCTGCAGCGCCGCCTCGCCCAGATCGGCGTTGTCGAGGCGGAAGAGGGCAAGGCGCTGCGTGCACGGCTCAAACCCGGTCAGCGGCTCGTGTCGGTCAAGGGCGATCTGTGGCGCTGGGACGGTTATGAGTCGGCCGCAGAAGCTCCGACAGCGGCCGCGAAGCGCCTGAAGGAACGCAACCGGCTTGACGATTTGACGAAGCAGGCGGACAAAGCCCGCGCCGAGGCGCAAGTCGCGAACGAAAAATGGGAAGGCGCCCGCGCCGCGGACGCGGACGCGGAGACGAAGGAAACCGGGCTTCATACGGCCTGGCGGGCGGCGCAGGCGGCGCTCAACGAAACCCGTGACGCGCTGTCCACCGCGGAACATGCCGCGCAGGAATCGAATGAAGCCCTCGGCGCTCTCACGGAGGCCATAAAACGCACCGGCGAAACCCTTGGTGAGGCGCGCGAGGCTCAAGCCGAAGCCAGGGAGGCGCTCGGTACTCTGGGCGACGATGAAAAGATTGCGGCGCGTCTGGAAGAGCGGCAGGAGAGTGTCGCGGCAGGACGCACCGCCTATACGGAAGCCCGCGCCGTTCTGGACAATCTCGAGCGCGAGACGCAGCTCCGCAAGGATCGTCTTGCAGCCATTGCCGGCGATAAGCAGCGCTGGACCAACCGCAAATCCGGCGCTGGCCAACAGATCACCATACTGAGCGAGCGCCGTGACGAAACGGCGGAGGAACTTGCCGGTTTTGCAGACATGCCAGAGCGGATTGCCGAGCGCCGTTCAAAGCTTCTCGACATGATCACAACAGCGGAAGCCGACCGGCAGAAAGCAGCAGATATGCTGGCCGAGGCGGATACTGCACGGCGGCAATGCGACGAAGCGTTGCGAGAGGCACAAGCGGCACTGAGCGGGGTCCGCGAAACCAGAGCGCGGGTCGAAGCCCAGCTTGAAGCCGCGCGCGAGCGGCGCAGCGAACAAGCCCGTGCGATCGCGGACCATCTGGGATGCAAGCCCGAGGATTGTCTGGAACTTGCCGGATATGAACAGGATGCCGCACTGCCACCGCTGGACGAGATCGAAGCCCGCGTCACCAAGCTCAAGGCCGACCGGGAACGGCTTGGCGGCGTCAATTTGCGCGCGGAGGAGGAAGTCGAAGAGATTTCCGGCGAACTGGAGGGCATGGAGACCGAGCGGGTGGACCTGGAAGAGGCGATCTCACGTCTGCGCCAGGGCATTTCCAGCCTTAACCGCGAAGGGCGCAAACGGCTGCTCGATGCCTTCGACGAGGTCAACGATCACTTCAAGAAATTGTTCCGGACCCTGTTCGGCGGTGGCGAGGCGGAATTGCAGCTTGTGGAATCCGACGATCCGCTCGAGTCCGGCCTCGAGATCCTGGCCTGCCCTCCGGGCAAGAGACCGCAATTTCTCACACTGCTCTCAGGCGGCGAAAAAGCATTGACGGCGCTGGCCCTCATCTTCGCGGTTTTCCTGACCAATCCATCGCCGATCTGTGTACTGGATGAGGTGGACGCGCCGCTTGACGACACCAATGTGGAACGGTTCTGCAATTTGATGGAGGAAATGCGGCGCTCTACCGATACCCGCTTCCTGATTATCACTCATCATCCGATGACGATGGCCCGGATGGACCGCCTTTTCGGGGTCACGATGGCGGAACGGGGCGTCAGCCAACTCGTCTCGGTCGATCTCCAAACCGCGGAACAATATCGCGACGCCGGCTAGACAGTTCCCGGCCTATGATGCAACGACTGCTCCTTAGGTCTAAAGGACCTCGTTCAGGACATGATTATTTCAATTAAATCAAGATATTAGTACGCCCGTCGGGGTTCTTGACACACTAACAGGGCCACTCTATGGTGCGCGCGTCTGGTGGCCTTTTGGAGCACTGGAAGCCGCCGTTATGGGCAGGCGTTTGACATGGTACAGTCCAACCGCGATACAGGCCGCAAGCCGCAGATAAATGCGGCGGGCGAGCGATCCGACAAGCGGCTGGAAGAGCTGGGCAAACGTCTGAGCGATGCGAAAGCACGCCGTCCCGATTATGACGACGATGCCGGCCGGCGCGGGAATGCAATGGGAGTTGCCTTCCGGATCGCGACGGAGCTTGTTGCAGGTGTTGTCGTTGGCGGCCTAATCGGCTGGCTGCTTGATAGCTGGCTGGGGACAAAGCCAGTGCTGCTGGTTATATTTTTTGTGTTGGGTGCGGCCGCAGGGATACTGAATGTGATGCGAACCGCTCACCAGATGCAATCAGGCGTTACCGGGGACGGACCGGAGCCATCGGGAAAAGATCCCGATAGCAGGTAATGGGGGCGATCAGTGGCTTCTGAAACGGCAGCCGATCAAGCGCATCACTCCGGGGGCGGCATGCCCAACCCGATGCACCAGTTCGAGATCAAGCGGTTGATCGAGCTTGATCTGTTTGGCATCGACGTCTCATTCACCAATTCTTCGCTCTTTATGCTGCTTGCCATGGCGGCGATATCGGCGCTGACGATATTCGGCATGCGCGGGCGCGCACTAGTTCCCACGCGGCTGCAGTCGGTTGCCGAGATCAGCTATGAGTTCGTGGCCAGCATGGTACGCGACAATATCGGCGTGGCGGGCCTCAAATATTTCCCCTTTGTGTTCACGCTGTTCATGTTCGTGCTGTTCCTGAACATGCTCGGCATGGTCCCCTACTCCTTCACGGTCACCAGCCATATCATCGTCACCTTCGCCATGGCGGTTTTTATCTTCATTGGCGTCACCGTCATCGGTTTTGCGAAGCACGGGCTGGGATTTCTGAAATTCTTCGTTCCCTCGGGCGTTCCGGTATTTTTGCTGCCGCTGCTCGTGGTTATCGAGGTAATTTCCTATCTCACCCGGCCGATCAGCTTGTCGGTACGCCTGTTCGCCAACATGATGGCGGGACACACCATGCTGAAGGTGTTCGGCGCCTTTGTCGTCGGGATGGGCGCTCTCTTCGGCTGGATGCCGCTGGCTTTCATGGTTGCCTTTACTGGCCTGGAAATTCTGGTGGCGTTCCTGCAGGCCTATGTGTTCGCAATCCTGACCTGCATTTATCTGAATGACGCCATACACATGCATCACTAGAACCTCAGTCGAGTTTTTCGTTTCAAGGAGATAAAGATATGGATCCAGCAGCAGCAAAACTGATCGGCGCCGGCCTTGCCTCGATCGCGCTTGTGGGCGCGGGTATCGGCATCGGCACTATTTTCGGCAACTATCTTGCCGGTGCCCTGCGCAACCCGTCGGCGGCGCCCGGGCAATTCGCCAACTTGCTTCTCGGCTTTGCACTCGCCGAAGCGACCGGCCTGTTCGGCCTGGTTGTTGCGCTTATCATCCTGTTCGTTTTTTAAGCATCAGGGTCTGAGTGACGCCGGCGCACGCGGCGCCGGCAGGAGAGCGCCTTATCGGGTGATTTCAGCCATTCATCCAGGAGAGCGAAAGCGATGCCACAACTCGAGTTCCATGACTGGGCGCCACAGCTCATTTGGCTCGCCATCAGCTTTGTCACGCTCTATCTGATCATGGCGCGCGTGGCGATTCCGCGCATTGGCACCGTCATCGAAGAGCGGCGCGACCGGATTGCGACCGACCTCGACCAGGCTGAACAGCTCAAGAAAGACACCGAAGAAGCAATCGCCGCCTACGAACAGGCCTTGGCGGAGGCTCGCGCGAAAGCGCATGCCATCGCGCAGGAAACCCGCGACAAGCTGAGTGCGGAAGTCGAGGCTGAACGCACCGAAGTCGAGGCCAAAATCGCGGACAAGACGGCGGAGGCGGAAGCGCGCATTCAGGCATCCAAGAGCGCCGCCCTTGCGCATGTCAACGAAGTCGCCGCCGATACGGCGGAGGCGATCGTGAAGGAACTGGTCGGCGGCAGGGTGACCAAGGCGGAGCTCAAGGCTGCCGTCAGCGCCGCCACGAACTAGGAAACGCAAGCGATGGCATTTCTCGGTACACCGGAATTCTGGGTCGCGGTTTCCTTTTTCGGCTTTTTGCTGCTGCTGGTCTATTTCGGGATTCCGGGCAAGGTCGCCGCGCTGCTCGACAAGCGCGCAGACGCTATTCGTCATGAGCTTGATGAAGCCCGCAGGTTGCGTGAGGAAGCTCAAGCTATCCTCTCCGAATATCAGCGCAAGCACAAAGACGCAGAAAAGGAAGCCGGCGAGATCATTCGCCTGGCAAAGCAGGAATCGGAAGCCCTGGCCGCGGAAACACGGTCCAAGCTTGAGGAATCTCTCGAGCGGCGCACGCGGCTTGCGGAAGAAAAAATCGCCCGCGCCGAAGAGCAGGCGATGAGCGAGGTTCGAGCCGCCGCGATCGACGTTGCCATTGCGACGGCCGAGCGGATTATCGAAAAGAAAATGACGCCTGCTGCGTCCGCCAAACTCGTCGATACATCGATCAAGGGCCTGAAGACCAAGCTGAATTAGCCCTGCGAAAGCTCTGCGCGTCCACCAATCGCTATCGGAGCAAATATGGACGCGCCAGCTCGCCAAAACTGAAGGCCTGCAGCCCTACTCCGCCGCTTCCGCCTGTGTTTCCGGCGTCCAGCGTAGCCGGGGCTCGCGCGCGGCGCGGGTTTCGTCGAGCCTTGCGCGCGGCGCATAACGCGGTGCGCCCGTAAACCGTTCCGCGTCACCCGCCTTGGCGGCTTTTGCAAGATCACGCAGAACGGCAATAAACTGGTCGAGCGCCTCCTTGGTTTCCGACTCGGTCGGTTCCACCAGCATGGCTCCATGAGCGACCAGCGGGAAATAGACTGTCATCGGATGAAAGCCCTCGTCGATCAGCGCCTTGGCAAAATCGAGCGTTGTGACCCCGCTATCCGTCAGGAAAGTGTCGTCAAAAAGAACTTCATGCATGCAGATTTGATCGCCGAACGGCTGGGTCATGACATCGCGCAGACGCGCGCGGAGATAATTGGCATTTAGCACCGCGTCTTCGCTCGCCTGGCGCATGCCGTCGCTGCCATGGCTCAGCATATAGGCCATCGTGCGCACGAACATACCCATCTGGCCGTGAAACGCCGACTGGCGGCCGAATGGTTTTGCATCGCCCGCGTCACCCTCATGCTCAACCAACGACAATCCCTCACCGTTGCGCTTGACGAACGGAACCGGAGCATAGGGAAGGATGGCCTCGGAAAACACCACGGGACCGGAGCCGGGGCCACCGCCGCCATGGGGCGTGGAGAAGGTCTTGTGCAGGTTGATATGCATGCAATCGACGCCGAGATCACCCGGGCGTGCCCGGCCGACGATAGCGTTGAAATTGGCGCCGTCACAATAGAAGTAAGCACCGGCGTCATGTACGGCCTCGGCGATCTCGACGATGTCCGGCTCGAACAGCCCGCATGTATTTGGATTTGTAAGCATGATGCCCGCAACCTCGCCGGACAACGCCGCGCGCATGGCGTCGACGCTGACCGTGCCATTATCGCGGGCCGGAATCGACGTAACCTTGTAGCCAAGCAGCGCAGCGGTCGCCGGATTGGTGCCGTGGGCGGATTCGGGCACCAGCACGGTTGAGCGCTTCTCACCCTTGGCGTCATGCGCCGCCTTGATCGCGGCCATCCCGCACAGCTCGCCATGCGCGCCAGCTTTCGGTGAGAGCGCCACGCCGGCCATTCCGGTCAATTCCAGCAGCCAGTGGCTCAGCATGTCCATCAACGCCAACGCGCCCTGCACGGTGCGCTCTGGCTGCAAGGGATGCACATCGCCAAAGCCGGGAAGCCGGGCCATCACTTCATTAAGGCGCGGATTGTGCTTCATCGTGCAGGACCCGAGCGGATAGAACCCCGTGTCGATCGCGTAATTCTTCTGGCTGAGCCGGACATAGTGGCGCATCGTCTGCGGCTCGGTCAGACCGGCAAGGCCAGTGCCACCCTGCCGTTCCAGACCGCCCAAACGGCTTTCATGCTTTGCCGGCTCGGGCAGGTCGACGCCTGTTTTTTCCAGAGAGCCGGTCTCGAACAGCAGAGGTTCTTCGATCTGCAGGGCCCGGTTGCCGGTGAAGGTGGGCGGTTTACCGCCGCCGGTGGCGGCGGGCGCCGTGGGACGGCCTTCGCGGTTCATGCTCATGCCAGCACCTCCCGGAGCGCTTTGACATAGGCTTCGCGGTCCTCCGCCCTGTTCGCCTCCGTCGCCGCGACGACAATAAGATCCTTGTGGCTGCCAGGCAGCAGCCGCGAAACCGGCACGCCGCCGAGAACGCCCTTCTCGACCAACGCATCGATTACGTCCGAAGCGTCGCCGGGCACGCGGATCGTGAACTCATTGAAAAAGGTGGAGGTCAATATCTCCACGCCGCTTATGGACGACAGCGCATCGGCCAGCGCCACTGCACTCGCATGGTTGAGCGCCGCCAACCGCTTCAGACCGGCATCGCCCAGCAGCGAGAGATGGATTGTAAAGGCGAGCGCGCATAGCCCCGAATTCGTGCATATATTGCTTGTCGCCTTTTCACGGCGAATATGCTGCTCGCGTGTCGACAGGGTCAGCACGAAACCGCGCCGCCCGTCGGCGTCGACAGTCTCGCCGCAAACACGTCCTGGCATTTGGCGGGTGAATTTTTGCCGGGTAGCGAACAGACCGACATAAGGGCCGCCGAAATTCAGCCCGTTGCCGATCGACTGGCCTTCCGCCACAACGATATCGGCGCCCATCGAACCGGGCGGCTGCACCGCGCCGAGCGAGACCACCTCGGTAACAACTACAATGAGCAGCGCGCCCTTCGCGTGAGCCGCCTCGGCAAGCTCCGTCAGGTCCCGCAAACGGCCGAAGAAATCCGGATTCTGCACAACGACACAGGAAGTATCCTCGTCGATAGCAGCGGCGATGTCACTGCTGCCGGCCTCTTCAGGCCTGGCGCCGCGCGCCACGGCCTCGGCGCCCGACATGCGCGACAAAGTCTCAACCACGGCGCGATAATGCGGATGCAAGCCGCCCGACAGGATCGCTTTCGACCGCCGCGTCAGCCGGTGCGCCATCAACACCGCCTCCCCGCAACCGGTCGAACCGTCATACATGGAAGCGTTGGCCATCTCCATACCGGTCAAAAGCGCGACCTGGGTCTGAAACTCAAATAGAACCTGCAGCGTTCCCTGGGCAATTTCAGGCTGATAGGGCGTATAGGCGGTCAGAAACTCTGAACGCTGAATGAGATGATCGACGGTCGCCGGGACATGATGCTTGTAGGCTCCGCAGCCGATAAAAAACGGGGTCGACGAGGCCGCGACATTCCTGTTCGCCAGTGCGCTCAGTTGCCGTTCGACCTCCTGCTCGCCGGCGTGGCGTGGCAAATCCGGCGGCTCCTTCAGGCGCACCGCCTCCGGTATGTCGGCGAACAAATCGTCCATGGAACCGACGCCAATTGCGGAAAGCATCGCCGCCCGATCGCCAGATGTATGCGGCAGATAACGCATCAACCAAGACCTTCCACGAATTTCGCATAGGCATCCGCGTCCATCAACGCACCGAGTTCGCCCGCGTCAGCCAGTTTCACCTTGACCAGCCAGGCGCTGCCCTCGGGATCCTGATTGACCATGCCGGGATTGCCTTCCAACTCGCCATTGGCTTCGACAATTTCCCCTCCGACCGGAGCGTAGACCTCCGCCGCCGCCTTTACCGACTCGACAACCGCGGCTTCATCGCCCTTGGCCAGCGCTTTGCCGGCATCGGGAAGCTCTACATAAACAACGTCGCCAAGCTGCTCCTGCGCGTATTTGCTGATGCCGATAAACCCTGTATCGCCGTCGACGCGGACATATTCGTGATCTTCCGTATATCTAACCTCGGCCATCTCCCACTCCTTGCAATCGATTGACGGTCCTATTTGCTTTTACGGAAATAGCGGTGTGGAAAAAACGGCATCGCCACTACCGTAGCCGCGGCCGCTTTGCCGCGAACCAAAAGATTGACACCCGTGCCCGGCTGAGCGTAATCCGCCGATACATATCCCATCGCCACGGGTTCATTGACGCTCGGGCCAAAGCCGCCGCTGGTGACGACGCCGATGGCATTGCCGTCAGGGTCCTGTATTTCTGTTCCCTCTCTGGCCGGCGCGCGACCATCTGGAGAAATGCCGACACGCCGCCGGGCCGCACCGTCCCGCAATTCGCTCAGAATACGGGCCGCCCCTGGGAAGCCCCCCTGTTCGCGCCGGCGCTTGCTCATCGACCATACAAGATCTGCCTCGACCGGCGATGTGGTCGTGTCGATGTCATGACCATACAGACACAGACCGGCTTCGAGCCGGAGACTGTCGCGCGCGCCAAGACCAATCGGTTGCACGTCATCGTCGGCCAAAAGTGCCCGGGCGACCGTCTCGGCCTTGTCGGCCTTGAGCGAGATCTCAAAGCCGTCCTCGCCGGTATAGCCGGAACGGCTGACATGGCAGTCGAGCCCGTCGAACTCCATGCTCGCAGCGGTCATGAAGCCCAGGTCGGCGGCTTTCGGACAAAACTTGCCAAGCACGGCGGCGGCGGTCGGGCCCTGCAGCGCCAGAAGCGCACGGTCCTCTACTGGCGAAAGTTCGATTGCCGCCGGAAGATGCGCGCCGATATGAGCGTAGTCAGCCTCTTTGCAGGCGGCGTTGACCACGAGCATCAACCGCCCGTCGTCGTCATTCGACGCCGAACGCGTAACCATCAGGTCATCGAGAATGCCGCCTTCGCCATTGAGCAGCATGGTGTAACGCAACCGGCCGAGGCCGAGCTTCAGGATTTCGCCCGGAACAAGCGATTCCAACGCTGCGGCTACTGTCTCGTGATCCGGTCCGGTCAGGAAAGCCTGGCCCATATGCGACACGTCGAACAGGCCGGCCTTCTCGCGGGTGTGCTGGTGCTCCTTGAGAATCCCCGGCGAATACTGAACCGGCATTTCATAGCCCGCAAAGGGCACCATCTTGCCGCCATACTCGAGATGAAGCGCGTAGAGCGGCGTGCGTTTCAATGAAACATTGTTCGCGGAATCGGTTTCGGCATTCATCCTGCTACAGGCCCTCAACAGTCACAGTGAACGCGCCACAAGCATACATTGCTCAAAGCGCGCCCCCTCTGTCACGGTACCTGAGAGATTTCACGCTGCGCAGATCATCCGCCGCTACGCTTATCACCTTCGGTGAACCCAACCGGTCCTATCCGGCGAGGCTGCTTTCCAGAGTGCCATCCCCCTTGCGGTCCTTTTGCCTGAGAGT
>JAJFHO010000174.1 GCA_021775575.1 Hyphomicrobiales bacterium | reverse complement strand
TGACGCGCGCCACGCTGGACGTGGTTGCCACAGATCCCGGCACCCGCGCGCTGGCGCGCAACATGATGCTGGAAGCGGAGCGGATCGGGCGGCGTATCGGCGTTCATTTCCGCGTCGACGTCGAGCGGCGCATCAATGGCGCGGCGCGGGTCGGCGCACACCGCACCTCCATGCTGCAGGACCTCGAAAAGGGCAGGGCGCTGGAGATCGACGCGCTGCTGACCGCGGTCCAGGAGATGGGCCGCCTGGTTGACCTCGATACGCCCAATATCGATGCCGTTCTGGCGCTGGTGCAGCAGATGGGGCGTGTCGCGGAGGTTTATCCGACCTATCCCGATCGCGAAATTTCGGACGAAGTGGCCGAAATTTCAGTGGATTAGAGTACAATCCTGCCTGATCGAAACAGGATCATTCCTGTGACCGGCGGCGGCGCGCTCGATGTCTGTTTATGATCCAGCGCAGTTTTCCGGCAACGCGCTGCTGCTATTGACGTTCGGAAGGAGGCTATTCACGCCGCCTGTGACAAAGCGCTGGTTGTACGATGTGTGCAGGAAACCAATGAAAGACAAATTCTTCGAAGCGACCACCATGCCGGATCGCGATTGGTGGTCGACCCTATGGCCGGACCCGAAGCAGGTTTTGAGCGATCTGGGGATAACGCCGGCCATGACGGTGATTGATCTGTGCTGCGGCGACGGTTATTTTACCGCGCCACTGGCCCGCCTTGCCGGCGGTAATGTCTACGCCCTTGATCTCGATCCCAAAATGCTCGATCTGGCCAAGGCGGCGGTGGCGCGTGCCGGCGCGACAGTCAAAGGCTGGATCGAAGGTGATGCGCTCGAATTGGCCCGGCAAATTCCCGAGCCGGCCGACTATGTCATTATCGCAAACACCTTCCACGGCGTGCCCGACCAGACCGGACTGGCCGCCGCGGTCGCCCAGATGCTCAAACCCGGTGGACGCTTTGCCATCGTCAACTGGCACAAGCGGCCGAGAGAGGAAACGCCGGTCCTCGGCAAACCCCGTGGACCGAGGAGCGAAATGCGGATGTCGCCCGAGGCTTCGCGCGCGGCTGTCGAGCCTGCCGGGTTCACGATCGAGGACGTAGTTGAATTGCCCCCATACCACTATGGCGCGATTTTCCGCAAAAATTCGGCTTGAACGCTCTGGAGCAACGGGCACGGTTTTCCGGCCCATGCGCTCATTTTTCGTTGTGCTCTGCACAAATCGCATGGCTGGCATGCGAAAATTATGGCTAGAAAACGCCATTTTTAACCTTGATAGTCTTGTGCATTGCAATAGGAATCCCTATCTGTGGAATATGGTATCCCACAGAACGAAAGGGCCAGGGTCATGATCATCAAGGGAAGCTTCGAGGCGAGCTATCCTCACTTTGCCTTTGCGCCGCTGGTGCGTTTCGGCATCGCGATCGCGGCCTTTATCTCCGGCAGCAACCCGGTCGCCGCAATTTCTGGCGATACGGGCAGCGCGGTCGGGGGTGCCCTGGGTTCCGCCGCTTGACGAGCGGCGTTTAAAGTTCCGCCGCTCATCCTCCCGAGCGGCGTTTAAAGTTCCGCCGCTCATCCTCCCGAGCAGCGTGAAATGGGCGCCGAGCCAATGTGCCGGCGTCTCCTCCCTGGACTTGGGCCGGGCCTTTTAGGTCCGGCCTCTTTTTTTGCCTGCAATGTGTTCCGTAAGCTCACTTGATGAATAATAGAAAAAGAAGTATCGTATAGTCTGGTTCCATCTTTGAATTGAGTGTTTTTATTTGCGGATATATAAGATGCCTCCTTTCGAGCGTCCATCCTTTGACTACGCTTATAGAGCTGAAGAGCAGATCGCGGTCCTTCGCAGATATCGTGATACTGAGGAGGGTCGCCAGGTTCCGCCAAAACGCGATGAATACTTGCTGTTGGCAACATGGAATATTTCGAATCTGGGCGATCCGGGACAACAGCGCGATGATCGCGACCACCGGGTCATCGCGGAATTGCTGAGCTGGTTCGACATCATTGCCGTTCAGGAGGTGAAAGACAATCTTAGCGGTCTGAAGGCGCTAATGGAGCATTTGGACGGCTATCGCGCGATATTCACCGACAAGGGCGGCAACAGGGAGCGCCTCGTCTATCTCTATAAACCGCCCAAGGTGGAGCTGCTTGAATTGGCCGGTGAAGTGGCGATCCCTCCCGCCGATCATCGCTATGTCAGATTGGACGGCATCGATCAGAAATTCCGCGGCTTCGACCGCAATCCCTATGCCGTCGCCTTCAATTGCGGCGATCTGGCCATAACACTGGTGAACGTCCACCTTTATTTCGGCAGCGACTCCACGCGGAGCAAGAACCGGCGGGCGCTTGAAGCCTATGCCGTGGCGCGATGGGCGGATTTACGCCGAAAGGGAAAAAACGCCTATACTCAGGATGTTATCACCCTGGGCGACTTCAATCTGCCAGCCATATCGCCGGGTGATGCGATCTTCGATGCGCTGACCAAACGCGGTCTCTTTTTACCGCTGCACAGTTCGAGAGTTGGCTCCAGCATTGCTCATGACGACCATCGGTACGACCAGATTGCATTTTTCCCTGGGTTGACGAGCGAAGATTTCGTCCAGGTGCATGTGTTCGATTTCGACGGTGCAATTTTCAGCGACCTCTGGGACTCGCGGGGCAGACAGGACTTCAACGCCTATCTTCGCTACCATATCTCGGATCATCGGATCGTCTGGTCGCAGTTCCTCTGCTGAGAGGCATGAATGCGCGCTCCCCCCGGGGGGAGTCTGGCATCGCGCTGAACCCGTTTCGACGGCGGATACGACACGCCGCTCGGGAAGCAGATTTGGTTCCGACGGAACCCGATAGGACTCTAATGCGCCATCAGCACCGGCACGCTCGTTGAGTGCAGCATATGGTCGGTGACACCGCCGAAGATCCATTCCTTCCAGCGCCACTGGCTGTAAGCGCCCATGACCAGGAGCGTGTCGGGGTTCTTGCCGGCTTCCTCGGCCAGCAATTGCCCGACATTGCGTTTGCCGGCGCCGATGGTCGCCGTTTCAATTCTTTTGGCGTAATGGGAGAGATATTCCTCAAGTGCGTTCAGGGATTCCTTCTCCGAGGCGCTTTTACCGGCGGAAATGATCCGGGTGGTCTTCGCCCTGGCGATGAACGGTATTGCCGCGGCCACGGCGCGGGATGCTTCCACACCGTCCTTCCAGGCGATAACCACTTCATCGCCGACGTTGGCGGAGACGGGATCGGCGGGGGCCACGACAACGGGTCTGCCGGACTGGAAAATTGCGCCGTTGCGGACATCGATGCCGACGCCGGGCGTATCGATGTCTCGCGAGCTGATCGTCGCGATCACCGACAGATCGGCAAAGTGCGCGCGCTGCGCCACAAGTGCGGAAATATTGCCTTGCGCCGCCAGGAAACGGGACCTCACTTCGGCGTGGGTCGTCGCCAAGCTCTGGAACTGCTGTTGCGCTTTCTTTTTCGCGTCCTCGGCCCTCTTTTCCGCCTCCGCGATCAGCGATTGCAGCAGCATCGGCGCACCGGCCTCGTCCTGGATCAACAACTGCTCGCGCGCCGGAACACGCGAATAAAACCCTTCAACCTCGGCGCCGAAACGCGCGGCGAGGGCAAAGGCCGTCTCCGCGACAGGCTTGGAGTCCGCACCGCCGTCGATTGGCAGCAATATTCTGGCGAGTTTCATATGATGTCCTCCTTCCACGCCCCGGCCGAACCGTAATGCCGACCGAAGGGAGGTCGTTTCGTCTGCTATCAAAATATTTTGCGCATAGCCGAGCGCCTTGATACGGATCAAGCTGGGACTAAACCGGCGTGGGGATTTTCCGGTGAGATTCGAGATATCGTCCAGGCGGTTCGAGGCGCCGCTTGCGGCTGGTGAAATGATCCAGGGCGGGGGCGCGCGGTGTATTATCTGCTGATCGCGGGATTGGTGCTTCTGACCGCGATCCTGGCGTTGTTCTGGCTCAAGGACCAGGTGCAAAGTCCGACCCTGGCGCGCATCGCCCATTCCGGACTGGTTGCCCGGCTGGCCCTTGCCGCCGCCGCCTTCGCGGTGCTTGGACTGCTGCTGATTTTGGGACGGCTGGTCAGCGGGTGAGCGGCGCGTCGTCGAAGCGCCAACCCCTGTCGCGGGCCAGATGGATCATCGCCCGTTCGGCAAGCCCGGTAATCGTAAAGAGCGGATTGACGCCGAGCGAGCGCGGCATGACCGCGCCGTCGCACACATAAAGTCCGTCATGAACGGCCTGCCCGTCGCCGGCCCCGCCACTGTCGAAAACCTCGCATTTGTGGTTGACGACCCCGGCGTCCGCATCATGGCCTATCGCGCAGCCGCCGAGCGGGTGCGCGGTCGCGGGCTGCTGGCCCATGACGGTTCCGGCCAGCGGGTTCTTGATATATTTCGCCCCCGTGCCGCGCACGGCCTTCTCAAGCATCGCGTCGACCCGGGCGTAGACGTCCTGGGCAGCGGCATCCGGCCATTCGATGGCGACATCGTCATCCTTGAGGACGATTTTGCCCGCCGCCTCGTCATGGGAGACGACGAAGAATGTGTGCAGATTGGCGAAGGGCCCCTTGTAAACGCCTTTTATCAAACTCTGCGCCGCGCCGAGCAGCTGGCCGCCGGGAATGAAGGCGACGGGCAGCAGTGGCGCGAGGCCGGACGGCATGGCGCCTTCCTGAAGATACATTTCGTTGGCGAGCATCTGTGGGTCGGCCAGCTTTGTCTGGCCCGCCACGCAAGGGCCCACCGGCTCGATGTCGATCTTGGCCGGGTGCCCGACGCCGACGGCATTGATGCGTTCTTTCGCGCCATAACCGAATGCGATGATGTCGCCATTAGCTGAAAACCCGTGCCCGAGCCGGTCGGAGAGGGCCAATCCCGCGTCGCGCGAGCGCAGCAATATTTCCGTCGAGCCCAGCGTGCCCGCCGAGAGAATCACAATCGCGGCGGAGACGGACTGCCCGCCGCCATCCGTTTCGCCGTTACCTTCGCGGCTGGAAAAGTGGATGCGCCACAACCCGTCTTCACGTTCGATTCGCGTGGCGGTTGCGCCTGTATATATTTCCGCGCCATGCGCGTGCGCGTCGGCCAGATAGGTGAGGTAAACCGTGTTCTTGGCTCCCACATTGCACCCCGAGCAACAGTCACCGCACAGCGTGCAAGCGGGTTGGGAAACACCGGCCGGATTTCGCATCTCCTCGAAACTGACGGCGATTGGCGCTGGGCTCGCGGTGCCGGGCAATGCGGTGCTGGCCTTTTGCAGGGCCTGGTATTTTAGCAGTTCCGTCACGTCCGGGCAGAAGGCGGGCCTGAGCATGCGCGCCGCGCGCTCGAAACCCTGCTCAAGCGCGGTGTCGCGGGTTAGTTCACCGGGCCATAAGGGATCGGCGAAGACCCGGTCGTCGGGACGCATGGCCACGGCGGCGTTGATAAGCGATCCGCCGCCGAGGCCGCAGCCGGTCAGCACATGGATGTCGGGTCCCAGATTGAGCTGAAACAACGCGTCGGCCGGACCCATGGTAACAGCCTTGCCGCTCACGCGAAGCTCGCGCCGGAATTCGGGGAAGCGGTCGGGGAAGGCGCCGGTAGCGAATTCCTTGCCGCGTTCGAGCACGCAAATTTTCTGTCCGCATCGCGCCAGCCGTGACGCGGCGACGCCGCCGCCATATCCCGAACCCACCACGACCACATCGTAGCGGGGTTTCAACTGATCCAGAGGGCGGGAGAGAGGCTGCATGAGATCCGGTTTCACATTCGGCGCCTGGCGGTGGGGGCGGAGGCTTGATTCCCGTTATGCCGCAGCGTTGGGCCATTTGCGCGCGCAAATCAACGCTGTTGGCTGCTGCCGCGGCAAAGATTCTCACCAAATCGTTGCACGACACGGTTTGACGCGTAGCGTTATGATAATGCGATGAGTGTCTTCCGGCTCCAGACAATTGCCGCGACAGGTCTGGTTGCCTGCGCTTTCTTGGCGGTGGCGGTTTGGCATTCCAAGGCGCAGCAGCCGGGGCAGATCGAGCGGCGCGCCGACGATAAGACCGCGCCCCTCGGCGTCTGCATGAACCCGGGGGAGCGGCTCGATCTGGCGTTGGCATTGATCGGCCGTGAATTGACCATTTTCCTCCAGCAATGCCTGAAATCACCTGGCGAGTTGAGCGATCAGGGGCGCGCGGCCGCGGAAAAGTTGATTTCGGTTCCCAAAGAGCGCAAGGACTTGCTGCAGGCGGCCGGGGCGGTGGCTTTGCAGGCTTTCACGCGCGCCATTCCCACGGGCGGAAAGGAACTGTTCGGCGATCTTATCGCCAGCTATTCGGGCACGATCGAACAGGGCATCGGTACCGGGGATGGTGTGGATCGCGCAATGTGCGCGCAATATTTCGAGCATATGGCCGCGACACTGACGGGGCCGAGGGAAGCCTTGAGCGCCGTCGTTATTTTTCGCGCCGGCCGGTTCAAGAAAATGTTCCCCGATTGCCGAGAGCCGGGATAGTTGCGGCGCCGGGTTGGGTCAACAAGATGAGCCTTGCCGGGCAGATGCTGCGCAACTTAATGCTAAATTAGCGCAGGGGGCTGAAAAATTGGCCGTTTCTGCTCAGATAGGCGACATTATTGCACGCGTTCAGGAAGCCGAAAATTGCCGAGGAGAGCCCAATGGCCAAAACACCCGCCAAGCCCAAGATTCCACCGCTGGTCGACTCGCCTGTCGCGCCCGAGATCTTCGTTTCCGAAGTCGTCGGCGCCGGCATTGTCGGCGGCTGCGTCGGCGTCAACCTGGCCAGCCACCGCTGGAACATGCCGGAATCGGGCAGCGAGCCCGTAATTTCGCGCGTGATCGTGGGCCGGCTGGTGCTGAGCGCCGATGCCGCGGTTCAGCTTGCCCAGCATCTCGCCCGCCTCGCCGAGCAGGGGCGCAAGGCGCAGGAGCGGGCGGCGTCCGGGCAAGGCGACAAGGCTAGAAAATAGGCCGGTGCTTCAGGCGCTTTGCGCCAGAGGCTTGCCTGCGGTGCTGTTTTTGATCCGCCTGATTTCCTCAAGCGCGGCGATCAACTCCGACTGGAGACGGGCCAGCTGCGCCGTCGGGTTATCCAGTTGTCCGGCTCTCGCCTGGCCTTCCAACCGGTCACAGGCCTCTCCAAGTCTGCCCGCGCCGATATTCCGGCACATTGACTTGAGCGCATGCGCGGCATCGCCGATTTTCTTGTGGTCGGCGCCATCCTGCACCAATTCAGCAAGCGTCAGAAGGGCCGAAGGCGCGTGATCCTCAAACAGATGCAGAACCCGCAGCAGAAGCTCGCTACCATCGCCCTCCTGGCATTCAGCGACCGCATCCAGAGTGGTTTCGTCTATGACCGGGACCTCTCCGGCGCCGGCGGGGGGCGATGGCTTCTCAACGACTGGAGCGGTTGCCGCATTGTCACCATCCGCGGCTCTCTGGCGTATTTCTTCGGGCAGGAATTTCTCCATGTTTGCGACAAGATCGGTGATCCGGAATGGCTTGGTCATATAATCGTCCATTCCCGCAAGCCGCCATTCATCGGCGTTCCCGCCGGCAATATGCGCCGTCAGGGCTATGACGGGTACGGGCACCTGGCCGGCTTCCTTTTCCGCCGAACGAATGCGCCGTGTCGCCTCGAAACCGTCCATTTCGGGCATGCTGCAATCCATGTAGACAAGGTGGTAGCGTTTGCGGCCAACCGCCGCGACGGCCTTGGCGCCGTCCTCGACGACATCGGCAATTATTTCGAGCTGCTTCAGCGCCTCGGTCACAACTTCCCGGTTGACCGGGCTGTCATCCGCGATAAGCACAAGCGCGCCTGGATAGGCTGGAAGTCTGGCGCTTTCCTGGCGTTCAAGAACGGACCGGCCGCGCGGCGCGCCGGCATCAAGCCGGTCAACGAGATCATGAAGAGCGTGCTGGGAGACGGGCCTCATCAGCAGGTCATGCACCTTC
>JAJFHO010000173.1 GCA_021775575.1 Hyphomicrobiales bacterium | reverse complement strand
TCCACCGCCGCCTGGTCGGCGGCCTTTTCATCGCCACGTCCGCGCAACCGCGCCGCCGCGACCGCGGCCGCCTCCGTGACGCGTACAATTTCGAGCGTCAGCATCCGGTCGAGGCCGGAACTCTGATTATCCTTGGGCATTCTCGTCCCTCTCCTGCAAATACGACGCGCCGGGCGTCTTAGCGCGTCGTCATAGCTTTTCAATGCGTATCATCTGCGGCGGCTCCTGCACATGGCCGTCCTGTTCGATAAGGGCAAATGCCTTTTGGATCGCGGCTTCCGTCGTGTCATGCGTAATCATCACGACCGGCATGGGTTTATCGGTTGGCCGGTTGCCGGGCCGGCGCGATATTTCTCCGGCGGGAGGCCGCTGAACGATGCTCTTCAGGGAGATATTCTGTTCCGCCATCCGCCCGGCGATCGCGGCGAATGAGCCAGGTCTGTCAGCGACAGAGAGTCTTATATAATAGCCCCCCGCATGGGCGCGCATACGCGCCCGCTTGATTGGCAGCAGCGCCGCTACCGGGCGGATCAGGGGCGGCAGGATAATGCCGCGCGCGATATCGACGATGTCGCTAATAACCGAGGACGCCGTCGGTCCCGCCCCGGCGCCCATGCCCACCAGCATCACGTCGCCGACAAAGTCGCCGTCGACCGCCACGCAATTTGTCACGCCATCCACTTCCGCGATCGCCGAGTGTTTCTCGACCATTGTGGGATGGACGCGCTGCTCGATACCGCTTTCGGTGGCCAGCGCCACGCCGAGCAGTTTGATCCGGTATCCGAGTTCGTCGGCCGCCTCGATGTCCGCCGACGAAATCCGCTCGATCCCTTCCAGATAGATTGAGTCAAAGGACGTGACCGTGCCGAATGCAAGCGTCGTCAAAAGGGCAAGCTTGTGCGCCGTATCATGCCCGCCGATATCGAATGCGGGATCGGCTTCCGCATACCCCGCCTCCTGCGCCTCGCGCAGGACGTCGGCGAATTCCCGTTCCTCCGCCTGCATGCGCGTGAGGATATAGTTGCATGTTCCATTCAGGATTCCGTAGACGCGGGTGATCCGGTTGCCGAGCAGGCTCTCGCGCATGGTCTTGACGATCGGAATGCCGCCGGCGATGGCTGCCTCGAAATTGAGCGCTACATTTTTTTCCTCCGCAATGCTGGCAAGTTCCACTGCATGATGCGCCAGCAACGCCTTGTTCGCCGTAACAACATGTTTGCCGCACTTCAGGGCGGTCTCCACAGCCTCCTTCGCTGCTCCGTCTTCCCCGCCGATCAACTCGACGAAAACATCGATCTTGTCATCTTTGGCAAGCTCAATGGGATCGTCGAACCATTCGAAGGCGGAAATATCGACATCGCGTTTTTTGGCGCGATCGCGCGCGCAGACGGCCGATATCCTGATCTCCGGTATCTGCCATTGGGCCATCGCTGCGCTACTGCGCTCCAGCATCTGGATTACGCCGGCGCCAACGGTTCCCACGCCAGCAATTCCAAGTCGCAACGGTCCGTTCATTGGCCAGTTCAATTCTTCAGATTGGGCGCTGATGCAAGTGGGATGACGTTGTGCATCGACGCGGCGGGATCGGAAAGGAATTTTTTGATATTGCGCGCCGCCTGACGGATGCGTTGTTCGTTTTCGACAAGAGCGATGCGGACAAAGCCTTCGCCATACTCGCCGAAACCAACTCCCGGCGAAACCGCGACCTGCGCCTTCTCAAGCAGAAGTTTCGAGAATTCAAGCGATCCTACATCGCGGAAACTCTCGGGTATCGGCGCCCAGGCGAACATGGTTGCGGGCGGTGCCGGGATTGGCCAGCCGGCCCGCTCCAGCGCCTCGACCAGACAATCCCGCCGGCTCTTGTAAGTCGCCCGAATCTCGTCGATGCACTCCTGCGGACCGTTGAGCGCGGCCGCGGCGGCAACCTGTATCGGCGTGAAGGCGCCATAGTCGAGATAGGATTTGACGCGGGCAAGCGCCGCGATAAGCCGTTCGTTGCCGACGGCGAAGCCCATGCGCCATCCCGGCATCGCGTAGGTCTTGCTGAGTGACGAAAATTCGACCGCGATATCGATAGCGCCCGGCACCTGCAGAATCGACGGCGGCGGCCGGTCGTCGAAATAGGTTTCGGCATAAGCGACGTCGGACAGGATAATGAGCTCGTGCCGCTTCGCATATGTCACAACCTCGGAGTAGAAATCGAGATCGGCGACGAGCGCGGTCGGGTTGGAAGGAAAATTGAGGACCAGTGCTATCGGCTCGGGGATCGAATGTTGCCTGGCGTGGTCGAGCCTGACCATGAATTCGGAGTCCGTGCTCGCCGGCAAATGGCGGATCACGCCGCCGGAAATAATGAAACCGAACTCGTGGATCGGATAGGTGGGGTTGGGCACCAGAACGACGTCGCCCGGGGCGGTAATCGCCTGGGCCATATTCGCAAAGCCTTCCTTCGACCCCAGCGTCGCGACAATCTGGGTGTCGGGGTCGAGCTTGACGCCGAAGCGCCGCTCATAATAACCGGCTTGCGCTTTTCTCAGACCCGGAATTCCGCGCGATGCGGAATAGCGGTTGGTCTTCGGGTCCTCGGCGGCCTCGACAAGCTTTTCGACAATATGGCGCGGGGTCGGCATGTCAGGGTTTCCCATGCCGAAATCGATAATGTCCTCGCCGCGCGCGCGCGCAAGCGCCTTGAGCCGGTTGACATCCTCAAAGACATAAGGCGGCAAGCGCCTGATCTTGTGAAACTCTTCCTTCACCGGTTGTATCTCTCCGTCGCCACGCGTGCCAAACGCGGTTTCCACATCACTTTTGTAGCTGGCCGTCCGGAATCGTCCGAAACCGCAACTGTGATCTAGCAAAAGATACCGGCCGGGATAAGTATAAATCAGCCGGGGGCTACCCAGCCTGGAATGCACCGCGTCAATGCGCCATGCCGATCAGCGCTTTTCGAGTTCGCGCTCCGCCTCTTCACGGTGCTTTTTCTGCTCTATCGTCAAATCGCGGATCGCATCGTCTTTTTCTTCCCGCGTGAGCACGCGCTTGGTTATCCGCTTGACGCTCGACAGTTTCGGAAACGGGATCGCTTCGGTCGCAGCACAGCCGGCCAGCGCCGTCAGCGCCGCGCACAGCCCCAATATCATTGCCGGCTTCTTCCAGTGTCCGCCCACACTCTTACCCGTCATCCAAATTCCGGAATGCCGGCCTCCCATGCCTCGCGGGTTCACAATTCCAAGATAGACTGCATAGCATAATGTTGCGCTCCGCCGCACGTACGCGCGATCAACTTAGGGATAGCTATAGCTGGAGGCGCTTTATTGCTAAATAGGTGGTAACAATGTGACGGATGCGGCTAGCGGGGATGGAGAGTGCCATGTCAGATGACAAGAGCGCCGATCAGGAAACCGGGGACGCGGCTGCTGGATCGGAGTATCAGATAAACGATCCGAGCGAACTGGCCCGCAATATGATCCGCCTGTTCGAGGAAGGCGGAAAGGTTTTCCTCACTCTTGCTGAAAGGACAAACGGCCAGTCTGGACCCTACAGCGCCACCAGCGAGATGGGGGAAGCCGCCAAGGTATTGGGGTCGGTCGCGAAACACTGGGTCAGCGATCCAAGCAGGCTGGTTGAGGCGCAGGGCAAGCTTGCCCGCAGTTACGTCGATTTGTGGGGCCGCTCGGTCCAGCGTTTTCTCGGCAATGACGTCGAACCCGCCGCCGAGCCGGAACATGGCGACGCACGGTTCAGCGATCCGGACTGGACGAAAAGACAGTATTTCGATTTCTGGAAACAGGCCTATCTGCTGACCGAGCGCTGGGCCGACGAATTGGTCGAGCAGACCGATGGCATCGACGACAAGACAAAGAAAAAAGCCGAATTCTATCTCAACCAGATCGCGAGCGCGCTTTCGCCGTCCAATTTCGCCATTACCAATCCTGAGGTCATGCGCGAGACGCTTGCGACCAACGCCGAGAATCTGGTCCAGGGAATACGGCACTTCAGCCAGGACCTGGAAGCGTCGGAAGACCTGTTACGCATTAAACAGACCGACCTGGATGCCTTCGAAGTTGGCGGAAATCTTGCGGTAACTCCCGGCAAAGTCGTTTTTCAGAACGATATCATCCAGCTCATCCAGTATGCACCGTCGACCCCAAATGCCCGTGAAATACCGTTGCTGATCGTTCCGCCATGGATCAACAAATTCTATATTCTCGACCTGGTTCCGAAAAAATCCTTCATTAAATGGGCGGTCGACCAGGGCTTCACCGTATTCGTCATTTCCTGGGTGAATCCGGATGAGAAGCTCGCCTCGAAAACCTTCGAGGATTATATGAGCGAGGGGCTTCTGGCCGCGACACAGGCGGTGATGGATGCAACCGGGGCCCCGCATATCAATGCGCTCGGCTACTGCGTCGGCGGAACGCTTCTCGCCTCGACCCTCGCTTACATGGCCGCGAAGGGCGACGAACGGATCGCATCGGCGACTTTCCTGACCGCGCAGGTCGATTTCTCCAAGGCGGGCGACCTTCTGATCTTCATCGACGACGCACAGATCACCTCGCTTGAGGAAATGATGGCGGAAGAGGGTTATCTCGACGGCTCGCGCATGGCCGCTGTGTTCAACATGCTGCGCCCCCGCGACCTGATCTGGCCGTATGTGATCAACAACTATCTATTGGGCAAGCAGCCCTTCCCCTTCGACCTGCTGTTCTGGAATTCCGATTCGACGCGCATGCCCGCCGCCAACCACGCCTTTTATCTGCGCGAGTTCTATAATGAGAACAAGCTGGCCAAGGGCGAGATGTCGCTGTGCGATGAAAAACTCGACGTCAGCAAGGTAAAAATCCCGATTTACGAGCTGGCGACCCGCGAGGATCACATCGCACCGGCCGCCTCGGTCTATATCGGCGCGCGCATGTTCGGTGGACCCGTGCGTTATGTGATGGCCGGCTCGGGCCATATCGCAGGCGTGGTCAATCCGCCGGACAAGATGAAATACCAGTACTGGACCGGCAAGAAACCCTCATCAAAGAAGCACAATCTCAAGACGCTCGACGACTGGTTCGAAAAGGCCGAAGAGCATCCCGGTTCATGGTGGCCGGATTGGGCCGAGTGGCTCGTAAGCCATTCCGGCGAGAAGGTCGATGCCCGCACGCCCGGCGAAGGCAAGCTGAAGGCAATCGAGGACGCGCCGGGCAGCTATGTGAAAGAACGAGGACAATAGCCTGCGGGCACGGAATATTTCGGCGTTACCCGAGGCCGGTCTCCTCCGGCACGCCCATCATGACATTCAGATTCTGCGCCGCCTGGCCGGAGGCGCCCTTGCCGAGATTGTCGATCAGCCCCATCACAACGGCCTGGCCGTTCTCCTTGTTTGCGAAGACGTATAGCGCCAGCTGATTGGTGCCGTTCAAGGCTTCAGGTTGCAGCTGCGTCATCGCAGCGCTCTCCTCAAGGGGAGCCACGGTGACAAAACGCTGTCCCTCATAATGCGCCGCGAGAGCCGAATGCACATCGCCCGGCGTCGGATTGCCCGCCATCGCCCAAAGCGCCAGGGGCACCTGCACGATCATGCCTTGCGCGAAGCGGCCCACACTCGGCACAAAAACAGGCGCATGGGAAAGCCCGGCCCAAGTCGTGATCTCGGGCAGATGCTTGTGCGCAAGCGTCAATCCGTAGGCGTAGAAGGGCGCCTGGGTATAGCTGGCCGAGGAGGCATCCTCGAAAGCGGCAATCAGCCCCTTCCCGCCGCCTGAATAGCCGGATATCGCATTGATGGCGACCGGCCAGTCGGGTTTGAGGATATCGGCCTTGATCAGCGGATGCAGAATGGCGATCGACGTCAATGCATAGCAGCCCGGATTGGCGACGCGCTTCGATTGGGCGATCAGCGCGCGCTGGCCCGGTTCATATTCGGGAAATCCATAGGCCCAGCCATCGGCCGTGCGGTGAGCCGTCGACGCGTCGATAACCCGCGTCCTGGAATTTTCGATCAGGCCAACGGCCTCGCGCGCCGAATCGTCGGGCAGGCACAGAATGACGAAGTCGGCCGCGTTCAGCATCTCGCGCCGGCGCGCGGTGTCCTTGCGCTCGGCGTCATCGAGGCGCAGCAGCGCAATATCGCCGCTGCCCTCGAGACGTTCCTTGATCTGAAGGCCGGTCGTTCCGGCCGCACCGTCTATGAATACCGTGACGGACATTTCATCCCCTCCAGCGAGGCAATAACCGGTGCACAAAACAAAACGGGCGTCTCACCAGGAGACGCCCGATCATATACACAATCTGTCAAAAGGTGAGGCTTAGCGTTTCGAGAACTGGAAGCTGCGTCGCGCCTTGCGCTTGCCGTACTTCTTGCGTTCCACGACGCGGGAGTCGCGGGTCAGGAAGCCGCCCTTCTTCAGGACCGACCGCAATTCCGGCTCGTAATGGGTCAGCGCCTTGGATATACCGTGGCGCACCGCACCGGCCTGTCCGGAGAGCCCGCCGCCCTTCACCGTGCAGTGTATGTCATACTGATCGGCCCGCTCCGCGGCGTTCAACGGCTGCTTCAGGATCATCTGCAGAACCGGCCGCGCGAAATATTCAACATGATCCTTGCCGTTGACGACGATATTGCCGGGCCCCGGCTTCAGCCATACCCGGGCGACGGCGTCCTTGCGCTTGCCCGTCGCATAGGAGCGGCCCTGCGCGTCGATTTTCTGCTCATATACCGGCGCTTCCGGTTCGGCGGCCTCGACTCCCGTCAATTCGCCGAGATCCTCGAGGGTTTTTGTCTCTTCTTCGGCCATTGGCGTCAGGCTCTCCTTGCATTCTTGCCGTTCAGCGCGGCGACATCCAGTTTCTCGGGGTCCTGCGCTTCATGGGGATGATCGGCGCCGGCGTAAACCCGCAGATTCTTCAATTGCCGGCGGCCCAGCGGCCCGCTCGGCAACATACGCTGCACCGCCATTTGCAGAACCCGCTCGGGATGGGCGCCATCGAGAACCTGACCCGCGGTCCGGCTCTTGATGCCGCCCGGATAGCCGGTATGCCGGTAATATGTCTTGTTGGCGCGCTTGTTGCCGGTCAGCGCTACCTTGTCCGCATTCACGACGATTACATTGTCACCGCAATCCATATGCGGCGTGAATATCGCCTTGTGCTTGCCGCGCAGACGCGTCGCGATAAGGGCGGCCAGCCGCCCGACCACGAGGTTGTCGGCATCGATCAGAATCCATTTCTTTTCGATATCGCCGAGTTTTGCCGAATAAGTGGCCATTGCCGCAGTCCTGCAATCTTTGTTGCTATTCCGGGTGAAGGTGGCGGGCGGTCGGTTTTCACGTCATCCGCCACATGCCAATATCGCGCTCTTCTATCGGCTGCGGTGCCGCCCGTCAACGGCGAAATTGGGAAAAGGCAAAAAAACCATATAGTTATTGATGAGGTATCATATTACCTTTTGTCCGGAGGAGGGATCGAATAGGTGCCAGATGCATGAGCCACGACGGCATCCGCTCCATCGGAATGCAGCATGGCGTCGCCCACGGCGAGACGTTTGCCGAGCTTGAGCAACCTTACCTCGGCAATCAGGTCGCGCTGCAAAGGCCGGTGCAGGAAATTCATCGTGAGATTGGTGGTAACGGCCAGCGGAACCGCGCCGATCATGCCCAGAATCGCGACATAAATCCCGTAATCGGCGAGCATGAACATCGCCGGACCGGAAATCGTTCCGCCGGGGCGCACTATGCTGGCGTCGAACTCCATGCGCAGGCGCGCTTCATAGGGCTCCAGACTTTCGATATGAATGGGCGGCCAGGCGATGTTGCGTTCCGGGAACACCTCGTCGAGATAGCGAACAAGTTTATCCGCCGGCAGGGCGAGCCCCTCACCGGTTTCCCTGCTGCCGGACGTACCGTCCTCAGCCATGTCGATAATCCTCCCCGGGGTCTTTATGTCGTCACCATTGGCGGCAATCAATGCGGCGTTATCGGTCATAGCCGTTGTGGTGCAAATCGGATATGAACTTACCGCCTTAATCGACATCCAGACCAGAGGGCCAAAGCCTATGCTTCTTCGTCATTGCCTGTTCGCCGCCGCAATCGCCACCACGGCGGTGGCGCCCCTGACCGCGACCGCGACAGCGGCCGCCGCGGATCAACCCCAGATCCAGCAGGTCCCCCTCGACAAGAGCAAAGTCTCCCGGTTTCTGGCATCCTATCCGGAACTGAAAGCGCTCGGAAAGAAATACGAAAAGGACAATCCCAAGGCGGTTGACGCGGGCAAGGGGCCGATGGCGGCCCTTTCTGGATACATGCAGCATCAGGCCGCCCGCGCGGAGATGGAAAGCGTTCTTTCTTCGCACGGTTTTGCCAGTTTCCCAAAATGGCTCGACGTGGCGCGCTCGGTCGCCCTCGCCTACGGTTTTGTGAAGTCCGGCAAGACCCCGCAGCAGCTTGGCGGCCAGGCCGAGAAGGCACTCGCCTCCATCCGCGACAATTCCCGCCTTTCCGACGCGCAGAAAAAGCAAATGGAAGAATTGGTGACCCAGCAGCTCGGCCGTTTGAAACAATATGAACCTCTGCCCGGAAACCTGGCGATCGCAAGGGAAATGCAGAGCGAAATCGCCGCTGTCATGGACTCAGACTAGGGTTTCGCTATGCTGGCGGCATCTCAACGCGGACCCATGCGACACCGATGAATGACAGCACTACAAGCGCCACGCTCCAGGCCAATGAGAGCGTCCTGTTGTGCGAGAAACAGGACGGTATCAATCTCCTTACGCTGAACAGGCCGGAGGCCCGCAACTGTCTCTGCGAGACATTGATCGAGGCCCTTTTCGAAAAGATTTCAGATGCCGCGCGGTCGCGGGAGGTCAAGGCCATCGTCATCGCCGCGAACGGCCCGGTGTTTTCCTCCGGGCATGATATCAAGGAGTTGTCCGCGCATCGCGGCGATCCCGACGGCGGGCTCGGTTATTTCGAGAAGATCTTCAATCTTTGCGCCAGCATGATGAAGGCAATCGTGCGATGCCCGAAGCCGGTTATTGCTGCTGTGACGGGGACTGCCACGGCAGCCGGATGTCAGCTCGTCGCGACATGCGATCTGGCGGTCGCGGGCGACGACTCGCAATTCTGCACGCCGGGCGTTCATATCGGCCTGTTCTGTTCCACGCCCATGGTCGCACTCAGCCGCAATGTCGGGCGCAAGCGGGCGATGGAAATGCTCCTGCTCGGGGAAATGATCGAAGCGCGTGAAGCGGTTGATTTCGGTCTCGTCAATCGCGCCGTGGCGCGCGACAAGGTGCTGGACGAGGCGATGGCCATGGCTGGCAAGATCGCCGCCAAATCCTCCGCCGCAATCACTATTGGCAAGGAAACATTTTACCGGCAGGTCGAGGAACCGCTGGGGCAGGCTTACGAGACGGCGGCGCACGCCATGGCCGCCAACATGATGATTGCCGACGCGGAAGAAGGCCTGGATGCGTTCATCGAAAAGCGCACCCCGCACTGGCTTGACCGTTGAAGATCGCCGAAACCCGCGGCACGATATGAAACACGACCAATATAGTGACCGCTATATTCGCCGCCTCCTGACAACCCACAAGACATTCGCCTTCGTGGGAGCCAGCCCGAAAAAGATACGCCCCAGCTATTTTGCGATGAAATATCTCCAGGACAAGGGTTTCCGTGTGATCCCGGTCAACCCCGGGCATAGCGGAAAGGAAATTCTCGGCGAGACGGTCTATGCCTCCCTCGCCGACATTGCCGAGGCGGTCGATGTGGTCGATATTTTCCGGAATTCCGAGGCGGCGCTCGAAATTGCGAAGGAAGCGATCGAAATCGGCGCCAAGGTTGTTTGGATGCAACTCGGCGTACGCAACGACGACGCGGCGCGTCTTGCCGAGGAAGCCGGCCTTGAGGTTGTCATGAACCGGTGCCCGAAAATCGAATATGGCCGTCTCTCCGGTGAAATCGGCTGGGCCGGCGTTAATTCCCGCACAATCTCCAGCCGACGGCCGATGCTTGCGTCCAAGGGCATTCAGCATCGTGTTATCCGCGGCGACTAACTCTTCTTTTGCGGCGGATCAGCAGCAACGGAACATCAAGGGACAAAGATGACAGAGCCCCCCTATCCCGCCTTCAACACGCTCGCCATTCACGCCGGAGCGCAGCCCGACCCGGCAACGGGAGCGCGCGCGACGCCGATCTATCAAACGTCTTCCTATGTTTTCGACGACGTCGAACATGCCGCGTCGCTGTTCGCGCTTGAAGCCTTCGGGAATGTCTACACCCGCATCACGAACCCCACGCAAGCGGTACTGGAGGAGCGCGTCGCGGCGCTCGAAGATGGCACCGCGGCGCTCGCCACCGCCTCGGGCCATGCCGCCCAGAGTATTGTCTTTCATACGCTTCTGGAGCCCGGCGATCATTTCCTGGCCGGCCGGCAGCTTTATGGCGGCTCGGTCAACCAGTTCAATCATGCTTTCAAGAAATTCGACTGGCATGTGATCTGGGCCGACGCCACCAAACCGGAAAGCTTCGAGGCGGCGCTGAACGACAAGGTCAAGGCGATCTTCATCGAGTCGCTCGCCAATCCGGGCGGTGTCGTCGTCGACATCGAGGCGATAGCGAAAATCGCCAAAAAAGCCGGCGTGCCGCTGATTGTCGACAACACCCTCGCAACGCCCTATCTGTGCCGCCCGAAAGAGCATGGCGCCAACATCATTGTGCATTCGCTCACAAAATTTCTCGGCGGACAGGGCAATTCGCTCGGCGGCATCATCGTCGATTGCGGTACCTTTGACTGGCTCGCCAGCGGCAAATATCCGACCCTGTCGGAGCCCTGCCCCAGCTATAACGGTATCCGGATGGCGGAGACCTTCGGCGACTTTTCCTTCTCCATCGCCTGCCGGATGCTTGGGCTGCGCGATCTCGGCCCCTGCATTTCGCCCTTCAACGCCTTCCTCATTCTCAACGGCATCGAGACGCTGCCCCTGCGTAT
Source organism: Hyphomicrobiales bacterium (assembly GCA_021775575.1). Taxonomy (GTDB): domain Bacteria; phylum Pseudomonadota; class Alphaproteobacteria; order Rhizobiales; family Methyloligellaceae; genus JAJFHO01. The sequence continues at coordinate 27,280 of JAJFHO010000173.1, read as the reverse complement.
GCAGCGCCATTGCGACAACGCGCTCAGCGTCGCCGAATGGCTGGACAGCCACGACAAGGTCGATTGGGTCAGCTATGCGGGCCTGAAGGGAAATGCCTACAACAAGCTGGCCGGGAAATACCTCCCGAGGGGCGCGGGGTCGGTGTTCACCTTCGGTCTGAAGGGCGGCTATGATTCAGGCGTCGCGCTGGTCAGCAACGTCAATCTGTTCAGCCATCTGGCCAATATCGGCGACACCCGCAGCCTCATCATCCATCCGGCCTCCACGACGCACAGCCAGCTCACCAGCGACGAGCGCAAGGCGGCCGGCGCCGGCGACGATGTCGTACGCCTGTCGATCGGCATAGAGGACAAGGACGATATAATCGCCGATCTGGAACAGGCGCTGGAACAGGCCTGAGCGCCGGCAGTGTCAGACGCGTCCGCGGTTCGCCCCGGTTAATTGGTGCAGGTGAAAAAGCGCAATTGCGAACAGGACGACCGCGCCCGCCTGATGGATCAAGCCGAGCGAGAGCGGCACTTCCGCCAGCAATGTCCACACGCCAAGCGCAAGCTGGACGAGGGTGACGAGGGCAAGAAGGCCCGCTGTCAGAGCCACCGCGCCCCCGCCCGCGCGGGAAAAGGCCAGGGCGGCATGGAGCTGTGTCCAGACCAGGATGACATAGGCGAGGATTCTGTGGTCGAACTGCACGGTCAGCGCATTCTCAAACAGGTTGAGATACCAGGGCGACATCGCAGCCAGCCCGTCGGGCACAAATGCGCCGTCCATCAGAGGCCATGTATTGTAGCCCATGCCGGCGTCGAGCCCGGCGACAAAGGCACCGAGCGCAACCTGGAGGAAAATCACCACCGTCAGTGCGGCAGCGGAAACCGGCAACCCCCTGCCCGTTCGAGCGTTATCGCGCGGCGTCTCCCGCAGTCCGAGCGCGACCCAGAAAATAAAGCCGAAAATAAGCATCGCGGCGCTCAGATGCGCGGCCAGCCGATACTGGCTGACATCGACGCGCTCGACGAGGCCACTGGCGACCATGTACCAGCCAAGCGCACCCTGGAGCCCGCCGAGAACGAACATGGCGAGCAGCTTCGGCATAAGGGCTTTCGTAACCCAGCCTTTGAGCCAGAAAAACAGGAATGGCAAAAGGAAGGCAAATCCGATAAAGCGGCCGAGGAACCGGTGCCCCCATTCCCACCAGAAAATATATTTGAACTCGGCCAGGCTCATACCCTTGTTGATGACCTGATATTCGGGAATCTGCTGGTATTTGGCGAAGGCATCCTGCCAGTCCGCATCGCTCAATGGCGGCAAAGCGCCAAGGATCGGTTTCCATTCGGTGATCGACAGACCGGAGTCGGTCAGCCGCGTCGCGCCGCCCACCAGGATCATCGCAAATATGAGAAGACACAGACCGTAAAGCCACCAGCGGATCGCCCGTTCGGCGCCTGCGTCCCTCACCGGTATCGCAATTGCTTCGCTCATTACATCTCCAGCGCGCATTCCCGCAATTCGTTGCGGCGGGCGCAAGATTCGCTCTCGCCTGCCCGGTTACAAGAGGCCATGATGCCGCATTGGCAGGGCACGTCACATGGCGGCAAATAGCCGCCGCGAAAACAGGTCATGGAACATGCGCATACGTACACGCAAGCTTTTCGGCACGATAGCACTGCTGTTGCTGCTGGCAATTTATCTGCCGGTGGCGATGGTTGTCGGCGCCAATCACTTCGCGCATGCGGGCGTTGGCTGGCAGGTTCTTTATTTTCTCAGCGCCGGCATACTCTGGCTGGTCCCGGCCGGTGCGTTGATCCGCTGGATGGTCCGGCCCGGTCCGGAATCCTCGGGTCCCGGCTAACCGATATTGACCTTGCGGAATCCGTTCCAAAGCGCGAATGGCGCGCCGGTCATGTAGAGCCGCGTATAGATCAGCGACTGGTAGGCGCCGTTGAGTGAGACGCGCGGAAGCGCCATCAAGTGATCGCCATGCTCGGGGAACAGGACCCCTTTACGCGTGGTGACCGCGGTCTGAAATCCGAGACCGGCGGCCAGTTCGAAATCGCGCGGCCCGGCGCTGGCCGCGTCGCCATAGGGATAACTCAAATGGCGCGGCCGCCGTCCGGTCTCAGCCTCGATACGATCGGCCCCGCATTTCATCTCCCGCAGCGCGCGCTCGGCTGATAATTTCGCCACGCCGAAATGCCCCGCCGTATGCGCTCCGATTGTCGCCAGCGGATCGCTATCCAGTTCACGGACTTCATCCCAGCTCATGATCAGCTCGCGGCACAACGCATCCTGATCAAGGCCGTGGCGCCCGCACAATTCATCGATAAAGGCCCGCTGCCTGTCCTCATCGACAATCCGAAGCCATGAATAGATGCGCTGGAAGCTCTCCTGCTTCCGCCCACGCGTATCGCTGGCCAGGACCTGGCTGCCGTCGTCGAATTCGGCTTCGACAGTGTCATTCCCGGCGATAATTCTTTCCAGTGCCACCCACCACAATCTGCCTGTCCCGTCGGCGAAGTCAGACGGCACATAGACAGTGAAAGGCGCCGCATGCCGTTTGAAGACGGGCCAGGCATACTCCAGATTGTCGCGGTAGCCGTCGTCGAGCGTAAAGCAGACGAAACGACGGCTCGCGTTACCCTGGACAATTCGCTTTCGCGCTTCATCCAGAGTCACGATGTCGAGCCCGGCGGCGCGAACCTGCCCGATGACCGAATCCAGAAATTCCGGTGTGACCGTCAAAATACCGTTCGGGGCGAAGGGAGGCTGGTGTCCGGGGCAGACCCTGTGCAGCATGAAAATCAGCCCCACGCCTTGCGTGAAGGGCGCGAGCAGGCGGTGCGTACCGGAAAAATAGAGCGCATTGAGCCCCGTTTTCATGAGTTCGTGCTTCATAGCCGCTCGCGATCCTGTGAACCCGGCAGACAACCGCCAATTAACCAGTTGCTGCCATACTCGCCGTTACTTGAGTAGCAAGAGTGTCAGACTTTCCTTGAGAAAGCCTTGACTTAGTGTGCGTCACCCGGACCGAATTCCCGTTTTCGACCGCCTGGAAGTGATGCGTATCTTTGGTGTTGGGGAGTGGGCATGTCCACACGTGCTTTGACGCGAGACCGGCCTGGCGTCATTGGCGCCGTTCCCTCCGATGCCGGGTTCGCTTTTGTCGATACGGGGTGGGGCCGCGTCTCGCTCACCCATTACCGGAATTTCGATGACGCTCGTCCGATCTGGAACAGGCTCCAGACGAACGCACCGGTTACCCACGCACAATCCTATGCGTGCGCGCGCCTGTGGCATGAAACGGTCTCCGGCCCCGAGGGCGCGCAAGCGGCGATATTCGCAGGCCGGTCGGACAATGGCGGCCTGCTGTTTGTCTGGCCGCTTGAGGTGGTCACCCGGCACGGGCTTCGGATTCTGAAATGGATCGGCCAGGATCACGCCAACTACAATATGGGAGTGTTTAACCCGGAATTCGCAGCAACCGCGACACCGGGCGATATCAAATCCTTGCTTCGCACCGTTGCCGACATGGCTGGAGGACTCTCGCTCGCCCATTTCCGCAACCAGCCCGCCGATTGGGAAGGTGTCCCAAATCCATTCGCGAAGCTTGCCGCCCGCCCTTCGCCAAACCGGGGCTATGCTGTATTGCTGGACCAGGATTTCGACACCCTGTACCGCAATCGTTTTAGCGGCAGAACCCGCAACACGCTACGCCGCAAAGAACGCCGGTTGAGCGATCTGGGACCATTGAAATTCGGTTGGGCGGACAGCGCCGCGCAGCGCCATGAAATTTTCGACATTTACAGCCGGCAAAAATCCGCATGGTTTGCACGCCACGGGATAGCCGACCCGTTCGGCAATGAAAGAATCAGGACGTTTTATGAAAAGCTGAGCCAGTTGCCGGAGGATACTCCCGGCCACCTCGCACTCGGCTATCTGAAAGTTGGCGGCACAGTCGCTGCTACATTTCACGGAGCAATGGTGGGAAAGCGGTTCCACATGCTGCTCTCTTCAATCGCCGATGGGGAAACCGAACGATGGTCGCCGGGCATATTGCTCATGCGAAACCAGATTCGCGATATTTGCGGGCGGGGATGCCTACATTACGATCTCGGCAGTGGCTTGGCCCGGCATAAATCCGAATGGTGCGACGAGGAGATTCCGCTCTATGACAGCTTCATCGCGCTCGACGAAGCGGGATATTTGCTGAAAATTCCGATGACGCTGCTGTCCGGCGCGAAGCGGTGGATCAAGAACAGCCCGGCCTTGTGGGCCCTGGCCACATCGATCAGGAAAACCGTCTTCCGGCGCTAATCAACACAAGCAGTCTCCAGCTAACCGGCAAACGCCGCCTCCCGGACAAAATTGGAGCTCGCAGTCCGTCGCCTGGATGCGGGCACGCCGTCATATTTTACGATATCGGGACATGTATCGGCGCTGCCGGCCAGATACTCGGCAACCTCCGTCACAAACGCGGCATCTGCCTTGCTATCGCTCGCAAGCAGCACGGTGACCCGGTCGCGCGGGAAACCGCCGATCAGACGCCTGGCGTCGGACATGCTGGTGTGGAGCAGGACACAATCATAAATCTGATCCAATGCTTCATGGACACGGCGCCACTGTGACGTTTCATGGCGCGCGAAGCCGTCCTGTTTAAGAACGCCGGAAGGAATTATCTGGACATTGCCTTGCGGATCGGCGCTGACCACATCCTCAAACCGGGCCGCGCCCGCGAGCAGCTCTCCAAGTCCGGGAATATTGGACAATCCAACCAGCCCGGCAACTCCGGGACCGGAGCTGGAAAAATCAACGACCGCGACTTGAAGGCCGGAGGCGGCCAGGGCCCTGGCAACATCGAGCGCATCCTGCGCGGTATTCGCGTGATGATTGTCGGCCATCAGGAAGACGTTATGGGCAAGTCCGCCGGCATGATGTTGTTTTATGATCTTTGCCGCCGCACGGGCCGACCTCGCCCGGAGGCCCCTCCCCTTGTGCACGGGCGCGCGATCGCCGGCCGGTCTCGCCGGCGCTTCTCGCGTTTCGGTTCGCAATTCTGCAGGTCGCATTGCCCCGCCATGGCTCGAATGCGCACCGCTCACCAGCTCCCGCGCCATCATACCCGCCAGCGAAAGCAAGCCGACGGCCGCGGCGACAAGAGCCGAAATCGGGCCTTTTTTGGGAAATGACGGTTCACTCTCGACATGCGCACGTGAAATAATGCTGGCATGCGCGGGAACCGAGGATTCGTCACGGCGCGCACTCGCTTCGCCATAGCGCGCCAGATAGGACTCCAGCAGATCACGGTTCGCCTTTGCCTCGCGTTCGAGTGAACGAAGCTTGATTTCATCTGAACGCGTCGCCGAAGACCGCTTTTTCAATTCGTCGAGACTGGAGCGCAGGGACTCCTCGCGCGCGCCGGAGATTTGCGCTTCATTCTCCAGGCTGCTGACAACCTTTGCCGCTTCCTGAACAATCTGGCGACGCAAATCAGCCAATTCCGAACTGAGCTGCTTGATCCGCGGATGGGACGGCAGGAGCGTCGCGGACAGCTCGGCCATCTCGCGGCGCAACCGCACGCGTTGTTCGAGCAGCCTTTGAATCAGAGTCGAACGCAGGACGTCGGGCGCCGCGGCGACATCGCCCTTTTCCTTGAGCATTCTTCTTATCAGCGAGGCCCGCGCCTCGGCCTCCGAACGCTGCGCCCGCGCGAGGATCAATTGGCTGTTCAGTTCCGAAAGCTGCTGCGCGTCGAGGGTGATATTATTCGACCCTGAGATAATGCCGGACGAAGACCGGTATTTCTCGATCGCCGCCTCCGAGGCCGCCACCTCCCCTCGAAGCGTCTTGATCTGTTCGTTCAGCCAATGGGTGGCGTCTCTGGTCTGGTGGAGTTTCACCTTCTGCTGCCAGGTCAGATAGAATTCGGCCAGTCGGTTGGCGGCTTCCGCCGAGATTTTGGCGTCCCGGGAATCGAATTCGACCGCAATAACGCGCGATTTCGCGACCTGATAAACGCTCAGGCGCTCCTCAAAAGCATCCAGCGCCCTTTCCTCCCGCGTGGCAACAGTTGGCGCGTTGGCAAGACCGAGGGCAACGAAAATTTTCTTGAACGCGGCTGACAGCCCCGACGCCCTGTTGAATTCGGCATTGTCTTCAAGCTTGAGGTCCTTGACCACCCGATAGGCCAGATCGCGCGACAGCAGCACCTGAACCTGGCTGGCGACGGCTTCCGGATCGAGCAGAACGCGCCGGTCGGCATTCCCCGAATCAGTGCGCGGACGCATGAATGTCAGCTCGTCATTTTCGATCAGGATTCGTGCCTGTGACGTATAGAGAGGTGTCACAAACTGTAATGCGATGAAGGTCAAAAGACCGGCGGTAACCGCCAGACCGAGCAGATACGCCTTTCTTTCAGAGACGGCGCGCCAGAGCGCGGTGATATCGACATCATCGCGCGGCGAATAAAGGGGGGGTCTGTTCATGGCCCTACTCAGACTCACTGTTTACATGTCCAACTCTCATGAGTGATACCGCCTTCCGGTAACCAAAGGCTTAAGGTTTGGACCAGCCTGACACGCGCGGTTAATCTTTTTTAACCATCCCGGCGGTAAAAACTCCTTACAGATTCGCCTTGTAGAGGAAAAGCCGGTCCTTCGATGTTCATTCGCATTGTCATGATCACAGCCGCAATCGCCCTGGCTCTGTCCGGCTGCAAACATTCGTCGAAATTTCGCAAGGCCAAGCGGACGGCGCATCCTGCAGCCATTTCTTCCACGACAATGGCTCAACCGCATCAACTGCGCCCGTCCATGGCCGCCAGTCATGCCAGCTGGCTGACAACAGCCGAGGCACCGCAAACCCCGGAACAGCTCTACCGGCTGGATAGCGGCGACCGGTTGAGGGTCGTCGTATTCGGACAGGAGAATCTCTCGCGGACCTATTCGGTTGACGGCAGCGGCTTTATTTCCATGCCGCTGATCGGCGCCGTCAAAGCGCAAGCATCGACCACATTCGAACTTGAAGACAAAATCGCCGCAAAATTGCGCTCGAAATATGTGAAGGACCCGAAGGTCACCGTCGAGGTGGCGGTCTACAGGCCATTCTTCATCCTCGGCGAAGTCCGCCGTCCCGGCCAATTCCCCTATGTGAACGGCATGACGCTGCAGACCGCCGTTGCGATCGCGGGCGGTTACACCGAGCGGGCTCGCGAGAAGAAATTCAAATTGACCCGCAAGACCAACGGCCGGTCCGTTACAATGCAGGTGTCCAGTTCTCACCTCGTCCAGCCCGGCGACACGATTTACGTGAAGGAGCGCCTGTTCTGATCTTTTCGGAAACCAAAAGCCCTTATCGCTGTTTCTTGTGACACATCAACGCCGAATTCTTCACTGTCTCCGTGCGCCTGTCGGCGGCCTGTTTCGCCATGTCCGCGATCTGGTCAAGGCCCAGGCAAATGCCGGACATTCGGTCGGTATTATTTGCGACTCCGGCTCCGGCGGCGCCTCGGCGCGCCAGGCCCTTGCCGGCCTCGATCCTTATTGCGCGCTCGGGATTGGGCGCATTGCCATGAGTCGCCATATCGGATTGCGCGACATATCGGCGACGCGCGCGGTACGCCGCCTTGCAATCGAAGCGAATGCCCAAATCCTGCATGGCCACGGCGCCAAGGGAGGAGCTTATGCACGGCTAGCGGCTGCCGTGATGAAAAAAGGCGGGCACAAGATATTTGCCTGCTATACGCCGCATGGCGGCAGCCTGCACTATGATCGCGCAAGCATTGCCGGGTGTATTTTTCACACGCTGGAAAAACTGCTGGCGCCGCTCACCGATATTCTTGTTTTTGAAAGTCAGTATTCAGCCGGCCTCTACGAGATAAAGGTGGCGCCGTTCCCATGCGAGGTCGCGGTTGCACCAAACGGGCTGTGGCCCGAGGAATTCAAGGCGGTTAAACCGTCAAGGGATGCGGCGGATTTTCTGTTTGTCGGGGAGCTGCGCCACCTCAAGGGGGTCGACATCCTGCTCAACGCGCTCGCCGGAATGAGACAAAAAGAAAAAGCAACGGCAAGGATTGTCGGCTCGGGCCCCGACGAGGCCGAATTCCAGCGCATGGCGCAACAGCTGCAGCTGGGCGCAAGTGTCACCTTCACAGGCGCCATGCCGGCGCGCGAGGCGTTTGCGCTCGGACGCTGTATCGTTCTGCCGTCGCGGGCCGAATCCTTTCCCTATATCGTCCTCGAGGCGGCCGCGGCGCGGATCCCGATGATCCTGACACATGTCGGCGGCATTCCGGAGATCGTTGCGAAAACAGGCATGGACCTCGTGCCACCGGGAGACACGGCGGCGCTGATCGTGCAGATGGAGAATTTCCTCGACGACCCGGCGGGTTACGCGGACCGGGCCGGAATTCTGCAAAAAACTGTGTCAGAACGATACCAGGCGCCGCAAATGGCGAAAACAATCCTGGACAGCTACGAACGCCTGTTCGAGCGCACGACCAGCGCAAATGAGCGCAGCTGACAAGCCCTTTGCGTTGTTTTGATTCCCGCCCCTCTTCGCTGATCAAGATCTGCGTTCGGAAACAACGCTTTAACCATAAAAACAGTCGGCGAAGCAGATTTGGCGCCGATTAAGCCTTCGCTGAGCCTCTTCCGGCATATTTGACCCGCACGATACCGAATAATAGCAAAAACCGAACCTGGCACGGGGGGTGCTTGGCCAACGGGGCATGTATCGCGCAATAGGGGTTGAGTGCAATGTCTGACATTCCCGTGCTGAAACGCGGTGTCCAGGAACTGTCCTCTTCGAAGGCCGCCGAGCATGATATCGAGCGCCGGCGTTTCCCGCGTCCGCGCCTTGCCAATTTCAAATTCAGCGACAGCTCCGGCCTGATTTCTCCGGTTGTCGTCTGCGGTGCGGTCCGGCTCGCCGAATTCGTCATCGTCGCATGCCTGGGCTACGGCATCTTCGCCGCCTACCTAGGCGGCCCTTCGGCATTCGAGGGTTACACCGGCTACGTCCTTTATGGGCTCGCCATTACAACCGCGTCGGCCGCCTCCATTCTCAGCTTTCAGGCTTTTCAGCTCTATGATCTATCGACCCTGACGAGCATCTCCCGGCAACTCACACGGATTGGCGCGGCCTGGACGCTTGTCTTTGCGCTCCTTGCCGTAATCGCCTTCTTTATGAAACTGGGAATTGAATATTCCCGTTTCTGGCTGGCATCCTGGTATCTGATCGGTTTGTTTGTGCTCACTGGTTTCAGGGCGGCGCTAAGCACGACGCTCAGGAGCTGGGCCCGCGAGGGGCGTCTCAACCGAAGGGCGGTCATCGTCGGGGGTGGCCCGGCGGCGCGCGACCTTATCAAGGCGCTCGAAGCCTCCAGCGATACGGATATCCGGATTTACGGCATATTCGACGACCGCAGCGAGGAGCGCGTCGATAAGCGCATCGCCGGATATCCGAAGCTTGGAAATATCGATGAGCTTGTCAAATTCGGCCGCAAAATGCGCCTCGACCTTTTGATCGTCACACTTCCGATAACGGCTGAAAACCGCCTGCTGCAGTTGCTGAAAAAGCTTTGGGTGCTGCCGGTCGACATCTGTCTGTCAGCGCACACCAACAAGCTGCGGTTCCGCCCCCGCACTTATTCCTATATCGGCAATGTTCCCTTCATCGACGTTCAGGACAGGCCGATCGCGGACTGGGACAGCGTCCTCAAATGGTCATTCGACAAGCTCGTCTCGTTGCTGACCCTGATTGCCGCTCTGCCTTTGATGGCACTGGTAGCGCTCGCCATCAAGCTCGACAGCCGTGGCCCGGTCTTCTTCAAGCAGAAACGGTATGGCTTCAACAACGAAATGATCGGCGTCTACAAATTCCGCTCGATGTATACCGAGCAGTCGGACCAGAATGCGTCGAAGCTGGTGACGCGAGACGATCCGCGCGTGACGCCGGTCGGCCGTTTCATTCGCAAGACGAGCCTCGACGAACTTCCGCAACTGATCAATGTGCTCAAAGGCGAGCTTTCGCTTGTCGGCCCCCGCCCGCACGCTCTGCAGGCCAAAGCCGCGAACGCGCTCTACGACGAGGTGGTCGACAGCTATTTTGCCCGGCATCGCGTAAAACCGGGCATTACCGGATGGGCGCAGGTCAATGGCTGGCGCGGGGAAACAGACACGAAAGACAAGATCGAGCGCCGGGTCGAGCATGACCTCTACTATATCGAGAACTGGTCGGTCTGGTTTGATCTCTACATTTTGATCAAGACGCCCTTCTCGCTGCTCTCCAGCAAGAACGCCTATTGATGTCTTCCGCCGCATGGGCAGACAGTGATGCTGTCGGAAGCGCCGGATTGACGCGCCTGACAAGCGTCCTGCTGGCGATCACGATCTTCTCCGGTGGTTTTGTCTTCATGGAGCCCTCGCCCTACGAGGTGGTCTTCAGCTTTCTGTGCCTGGCCGTTCTGATCAGGGGAACCTGGTTTCCCAGATTGCTTTCCATACCGGTGGTTCTGCTCGCATTCTGGCTGGTTGGGGGAACGCTGTCGCTGGCGGCGAATGGAAGCGACATGCGGACGATTACCTACATGGCGGTTTCCGCCTACCTCGCGATTTCCACCATAATATTTGCCGCCCTGTGCGCCGAACGCCCGGAAAAAATCACGTCGACGATCCGGCGCGCCTATCTCGCCGCCGCCATGATTGCCGCGCTCGCCGGCATCGCCGGTTATTTCCATCTGTTTCCGGGCTCCGACATGTTCGCCCAATTCAGCCGCGCGCGCGGCATGTTCAAGGATCCCAATGTCTTTGCCCCATTTCTGATCCTTCCGGCGCTGCTGCTGGTTCAGGACATAATTTCCTCCCCCAAACGCCGGCTCGCCCTATCGGGCGCCATGCTCACAACCATACTGGCCGCGATATTGTTGAGTTTCTCCCGCGCGTCCTGGGGCCATCTGCTGCTCTCCGGCGTACTCATGGCCGGGCTGATGTTCGTGACATCGGGTTCGAACCTGTTGCGTCTCAGAATTATTGGCAGCGGCGTTCTTGGGCTGTGCCTGGCCGGAACCCTGATTGCGGTGCTTCTCGCAATCCCTTCGGTGAGCGAGATATTCATGGCGCGGGCCGAACTCGTTCAGGACTATGACGCCGGGGCTACCGGCCGTTTCGGCGCGCAGTTGCGCAGTCTCACGGAAATATTGGAGCACCCCCTCGGCTTTGGTCCGTATGGATTCTCCATGCGCTTTGGCCAGGACGCGCATAATGTTTATCTGAACGGCTTCTCTTCCTATGGCTGGCTCGGGGGCTTCGCCTACTTGGCTTTTGTGGTCTCGACATGGCTGGTGGGATCGCGATGCGCGCTCATCACCAGCCCATGGCAGAATTTCCAGATTGCCGCCTTCGCCACCTATTTTGGCGTTTCTCTTGAAGGTATTGTGATCGATACCGACCACTGGCGGCACTATTTTCTGCTGGCCGGGATCGTGTGGGGCCTCTCGGCCGCCACCCTCGACTACCGCGCCCGCTATTCCTACCGGTCCTGACCGCCTGACGCTTTGCGCTATTTGCGCGCCAAGATGTAAGCGTAGGGCGTCAGGGCGCGCCAGTCGAAGCGGATTGCAAGGCGCGTAATCGCTTCATCGGCCTCCCGGATGACGGGAAGATTCTCGAAATATTGATGCCCGTAAAACGGCACGATCAGCGTCTCGCGAAATCCCGCCTCGCGCAGCATCGGCGCGACCTTGCGTTCGCTGGAATAACACCAGTCGTAATAGGCGGGAAACTTCGGATCCTCGGCATCGGTGCGGTGCGGATAGAGCGCCTTGACGATCTTCCCCGACAGCCATTCGGGGATTATGAGGTTGGCGACATAGGGCAGCGCGTAGAGGGTCGGCACAAAAATGAAACCCACGCCTCCTGGCGCGAGAATGGTATGCAGATTGCTCCAGGCCCGCCGCACGTCCTTGACATGTTCAAAGACCATGCGCGAAAAGGCCAGCTCCTGGCTCTCCGGCTCGATACCCGCCGCCGCCAGATCACCCGACACATCGAAGCAGGCCGTGTTAAAGGCGCCAGGCGCGTTGCGCAGTTCCTCTTCGGAAATGTCGTTCACGGTGTAGTCGACGCCAAGTTTGCGCGCCTGAGCCGGGGTCAGCAGCGGATCGCGTCCACCGCCGATTTCAATCAGGCGCCGGAGCTGGAATTCCCGTGCAAGGGTTTCGATCATGTTGCGGTAATTTTCCCAGGCCCATTCCGAACGGATATCCGGATCGAGCCCGGCAACGACCCGGCCAAGCGCGCCGCCGCCCGCCTCGAAGCGCCGGGCGCGGTGGGCGGCAACCGGCCGCGCAAGAGATTGATCGAGAGAAGTCATGAAAGCGGCTCCAGTTAGCGGGGCGCGCACTATGGGCAACCCCTTCCCTGCACCGCCGAGACTAGAAGAAAAATGGTAATCAATCCTGAATGCCGCGGCTCATGCGCCGCCGCTGTCCAGGCCCGTCGGGGTCCACGCACCTCACCGGTTCTGCATTTCTGCAAAAGCATGCAAAGAGCGCACGGTTTCGCGGCGGACAAACCACGTTTAAGAAAATTACGTTTGGGAATGTGGAAACCGTGGGTCCGGGGTGTCGCCTGGTCGCACACTATTCTTTGTATTGTGTTCAGCTTGATCTTCTGCAATCTTCCCATTGTGAATAAGCGTATGCCATTTCAGATAATTTTCGCTCTGCTGCTCGGGTTGGCCGTGGCTGTTGGGACGAGTCTGTCAGTCGTCCAGACCAGCGCAATGACGGCAGAGATGGCTGTAGGCGGCCATAGCGGCATGGCTGGGGGAAATTGCTGCCCGGCATGTCCCGATGAACAGCATAACGACAACGCAGGTTGTGCTATGACCTGTGCGATTTGCTTTAGCGCTGTTTCCGCCGATAACAGTGGCGCAATGATCCTGAGCGTTCCGACAGGTCCAGCGCCCGGTTCCATGGCATCGCGGGCCGGTAGAGCCCGGACCCCCGAACCGGATCCTCCAAAAACATACGATCTCAGCTAATACGACTGGCACCCTATTGTGCTTGCTGATTGTCGGCCCGCGCCTGCACTATGCGCGGAGTGCAAATGCGTCGCAAACTGCGTACGCTCCATGGAATCAGCTTAGTCAATCCAAACGGGGATCATCCCGATTTGCTGGAGATCATTATCATGCGTCTCATCATTTGCGTCGCGGTAGCCTCCACCGCACTCAAGCTCTCAGCGTTGCCGGTCAACGCTGCTGGACCCTTGTCGTTGACCCAGGCCGTTACGATCGCGGTGGAAAAACAGGACCCGACGGTCACCGGACCCAGGGAGCGGGCAGCCGCATTGAGCGAGAAGGCCGTGGCGGACTCACAACTTTCCGACCCGACCTTCAGTCTGGGCTTGCTGAATCTCCCCCTGGATACATTGCGTTTCACCCAGGAACCGGTGACGCAGGCCAAAATTGGTGTCCAGCAGCAATTTCCACCTGGCAAAACCCGCTCGATAACAAGACGGCGGCGCACGGCGGAGGCCGGAGTTGAAGACGCCAGGGCGCTGCTCCAGGAAACCCAGATCAAGCTCGACACCCGAACCAGCTGGCTGGAGCTTTATTACTGGCTCGGCGCCCGGCGGAAAGTCGCGGAGAGCCAACAGGCCGTTAGAGAGCTTGTCTCCGTTGCAAAATCGGTATTCGCGACCGGCCGGCGGAACAGCCAGGATGTGCTGCGCGCCGAGCTCGAACTCAGCCTGCTTGACGACCGGCTCATCGATGTGCGCCGCCGCGAGGAACAGGCGCGAGCCGACCTCGCCCGCTTCATCGGCAGAGCTGTGGCATCAAGGTCACTGACCTCGGCGTTCCCTGCCCTGCCGGTGCCGCCTCCCGAAAGCGCATTGCGGCGGATGCTCGTGCAGCACCCGGCCGTTCTTATCGAAGACACCCGCATCGAAGTCCGGGAGCATGACATCGACCTTGCCCGCGAGCAGTACAAGCCGCGCTTTTCAGTCGGTCTGGACTATGGTGCGCGCGGGGGGCGTCCGGACTTTCTTTCCGCCAAGGTCGGAATGAGCCTTCCGATCTTTACCGGCAAGCGCCAGGACCGCAATCTCAGCGCCGCGCACCGTCAGCGTTCCGCGGCGGTTCTCGGCCGTGATGCCCGTTTGCTCGAGGTCGACAAGGCGCTGGCGCGCACCTATGCCGAATGGCGACGGCTGGAGGAGCGGGTCAAACTGTATGGCGGGGTCGTCATTAAGCGGGCCGCCGATACGACAAGGGCTTCGATGACGGCTTACCGCTCCGGCGTATCGGACTTCGCGGAGCTTATCCGCGCGCGGCTGGCCCAGCTCGACAACGAACTCATGCTGCTGCGCCTTCGCGTCAACCGCGCCCAGGCGAATGCGAAACTTCTTTTTCTGGCAGGAAAGTAGGTAGCGAAATGAAAGCAATAGGATTGGGCGCGGCGGCCGTCATTCTCCTGGCTGGAATCGGTCTGGGTTACGCTGTCTCGCAGCTTGAGCTCAACAAGAGCACTGCGGCTACAACCGATAAACAGGAAAAGAAAATACTCTATTGGGTCGCCCCGATGGATCCGGATTTCCGCAAGGACAATCCGGGAAAATCGCCAATGGGCATGGACCTGATCCCTGTTTATGAGGGCGCGGAAAAAGATGGCGGCGACGAGAAGGCCCTCAGAATAAGTGCCGCTGTCGTCAACAATATCGGCGTCAGAACCGCAAAAGTTGAAAAGAAGACGCTCCACCAAATGATCCATACGGTGGGCTTTATGACGCCGGATGACGATCTGACACGCGATATTCACGTGCGAACGGACGGGTGGATCGAAAACCTTGCCGTCAAGACCGAGGGTGAACGGGTCAAAAAAGGCAGTCTGCTGTTCCAGTTCTATTCCAGGGAACTCACGACCGCCCAGGCCGAATATGTCCAGGCGCTTGAGATCGACCAGAAGATATTGGCCGAGGCCGCCCTGGCCCGCCTGGAAGCGCTGGGCATGTCCCGGCTGCAAATTATGGAACTGCGATCCAACCGGAAGATCGAGCAATTTGTGGATGTCTACACGCCGCAGGATGGATATGTCGTCGCGCTCAATGTCCGCGAGGGCATGTTCATTCAGCCTAAAACAACCGTTTTCACGTTGGCGGATCTGTCCTCGATCTGGGTCATGGTGGAGATTTACGAGCAACAGGCCGGCATTGTGGCGAAAGGTCAGCTGGCGGAGATGCGCCTGCCCTTCCTTCCCGGCAAGATCTGGGAAGGAGAGGTGGATCACGTCTATCCGACGATCGATCCACAAAGCCGCACAATACGGGTTCGGTTGCGATTCAAAAATCTGGATGAGCAGTTGAAGCCCAATATGTATGCCGAAGTCACGGTTCACGGGAAAGCGAAGGAAAATGTTGTCGCCATCCCCCGCGAAGCCCTGATACGCACCGGCAAATCGGAGCGCGTTATCCTGGCGCTTGGCGAGGGCCGCTTCCGGCCGGCCCAGGTGGTCTCGGGTATGGAGTCCGATGACATGATTGAGATCGTGGTCGGCCTGAACGAAGGCGAGACGATCGTAACGTCGGGCCAGTTCCTCCTCGATTCAGAGGCCAGTCTCGACGCCTCTCTGCTCCGCATGGCCGATGCAGGTGAAAAAACCGAAACCCAAACAGACGCGCAGATGGAAATCACCGGTAAAGGCACCATCGATACGGTCAAGATGTCCGAGCGCAAGCTCAACATCACCCATGAGCCGATCCCGTCAATCGGCTGGCCGACGATGACCATGGATTTCCGAATTGGTGAGGGCGTCGACATCGACGCCATGAAAGCCGGCGACAGCATCAATTTCACGCTGAAGCAGGACAAGGCGGCTGGTGACTATGTCATTGAATCTGTCTCTAAAGGCGGTGCCGCGGCTGCCAAAAGCAAAAGCTCAGGCGTCTCGGCGGCGGGCGTCGTCAAGGAAGTCAAGGCGGGCGAGCGCAAGCTCAACATCACCCATGAACCGATCCCGTCAATCGGCTGGCCGACGATGACCATGGACTTCCGGATCGGCAAGGACGTCGACATCGACGCCGTGAAGCCCGGCGATGCCATCGGCTTCACGCTGAAGCGCGACAAGGCGGCCGGCGACTATGTCATCGAGTCGCTCTCGAAGAGCGGCAAACAGTAACCCGACGACGGAGACAGGCCATGATTGCTAACATCATCAGATGGTCGATCACGAACAGGTTTCTGGTCGTTATGCTGACCCTGCTGATAACAGGATGGGGCCTTTACGCGGTCAAGAAGACACCGCTCGACGCCATCCCCGACCTTTCCGATGTTCAAGTTATCATCAAGACCACCTATCCGGGTCAGGCGCCCCAGGTCGTTGAAGATCAGGTGACATATCCCCTCACGACCGCCATGCTTTCCGTACCCGGCGCCATAACCGTGCGGGGCTACTCGTTCTTCAACGACTCCTTCGTCTACATTATTTTTGAAGACGGTACGGATCTCTATTGGGCGCGATCGCGGGTTCTCGAATATCTGAGCCAGGTCGCGCCGACTCTCCCCAGTGCCACACGTAGCGCGCTGGGGCCCGACGCAACCGGCGTCGGCTGGGTGTACCAATACGCGCTAATCGACAGGACCGGGGGCCGCGACCTCTCACAGCTGCGCAGCATTCAGGACTGGTTCTTGAAATTCGAACTGCAGACGGTCGAGGGCGTTTCGGAGGTCGCCACGATCGGCGGCATGACCAAGCAATATCAGGTGGTCGTTAATCCCAACCGCCTGCGCGCCTACAATATTACCCTCTCGAAGGTACGCGACGCCATCAGGCGCGGTAATCAGGAAACAGGCGGCCGGGTCGTGGAGCTGGGCGAAGCCGAATATATGATTCGCGCAACCGGCTATATCGACAGCCTGGAAGACTTGCGCGCTATCCCGCTCGGCCGCACCAAGATGGGCACACCCGTCCTGCTCAAGGATATCGCCGACATCCGCCTCGGTCCCGAATTGCGCCGGGGCATCGGCGAGCTCGACGGCGAAGGCGAGGCCGTCGGCGGCGTTGTGATCATGCGGTTCGGCGAGAACGCTTTGACGACGATCCGGCGGGTCAAGGAGAAGCTCGCCACTCTGAAGAAGGGCCTCCCCAAGGGTGTTGAGATTGTCGAGACCTATGACCGTTCGGACCTGATCAACCGCGCCGTCTACACGCTGGCGGAGAAGTTGGTTGAAGAGTTCGTCGTTGTCGCGCTGGTTTGTGCGATCTTCCTCTTCCACCTACGCTCCGCGCTGGTTGTCGTGCTGAGTTTGCCGGTCGGCATCCTTGCCGCATTCATCGTGATGAATGCCCAGGGCATCAACGCCAACATCATGTCTTTGGGCGGCATCGCCATCGCCGTCGGGGCGATGGTCGACGCCACGATCGTCATGATCGAAAATTACCACAAACATCTCGAGAAGCGGAAAGTCACTGACCAGAACCGCTGGCGTCTGGTGGCGGAAGCAACCGTCGAAGTCGGTCCTCCACTGTTCTTTTCCCTCATTATTATCACTCTGAGCTTCATGCCGATCTTCGCGCTGCAAGCCCAGGAAGGCCGGCTGTTTCAGCCCCTCGCCTTCACGAAATCCTACGCCATGGCGGCGGCCTCCGCACTTTCCATAACCATTGTTCCGGTGCTGATGGGGTATTTTATCCGCGGGCGCATCACGCCGGAACACAAGAACCCGGTGAACCGGGCGTTGATCGCAGCCTACCGTCCCTTCATTGGCCTCGTCCTCAAATATCCGTGGGGAATGGTGGCGGTGACGCTGATCGCCGTGCTCTCCATGATCTGGCCGCTGCAACGGATCGGCAGCGAGTTCATGCCCGATCTCGACGAGGGCGATCTGCTTTACATGCCGAGCGCCTATCCGGCGATATCGGCCGGCAAGATGGCGCAGATCCTCCAGCAGACCAACAAACTGATCAAGACGATACCCGAGGTCGAAACGGTTTACGGCAAGGCCGGCCGGGCTGAAACGGCGACCGATCCAGCGCCGCTTACCATGGTGGAAACGACTATCCGGCTCAAACCCCAGGATCAATGGCGCCCGGGGGTGACCACGCAGACCATCAGGGAGGAGTTGAACCGGCTGGTTCAGGTGCCGAGCCTGACCAATGTCTGGATCATGCCGATCAAGAACCGGATCGACATGCTGGCGACGGGCATCAAGACGCCTGTCGGAATCAAGGTGGCGGGTCCCGATCTCGACGTGATCGCCAAGGTCGGGAGACGCATCGAGCAAGTGATCCAGAAAGTGCCGGGAACCGCATCGGTCTATGCGGAACGCGTGACCGGCGGACGCTTCATAGACGTGGATATCGACCGGATGACCGCTGCGCGCTTCGGACTCAATATCGCTGACGTGCAGGACATTATCCGCACCGCGGTCGGCGGCATGAAAGTAACCGAAAGCGTGGAAGGACTGGAGCGTTATCCTGTCAATCTGCGTTACCCGCGCGAATTCCGCAATTCGCTCGAGCGTCTGCGGATGTTGCCGGTGGTCACGCCTTCGGGAGCGCAAATCCCGTTGGGTTCAGTGGCGACAGTCAAGATATCGGATGGGCCCGGCTTGATCCGAAGTGAGAATGCCCGCCTCAATGGCTGGATTTATGTCGATATAACGGGGCGCGACATCGGGTCCTATGTCGCCGACGCGCAGGCCGCTGTCGCCCAGCAAATAGACCTGCCGGCCGGATACTCGCTCGCCTGGTCGGGCCAGTTCGAATATATGCAGCGCGCCAAGGAGCGCCTGAGCGTCGTCGTTCCGGTCACGTTGGTGATCATTCTTCTGCTGCTGTTCCTGAGTTTCCGCAACATGACGGCCGTAATGATCATCATGGGAACGCTTCCCCTCTCTCTCGTGGGGAGTATCTGGTTCCTCTATCTGCTGGGCTATAACCTCTCGGTCGCCGTCGGCGTCGGGTTCATCGCCCTGGCCGGGGTGGCCGTCGAGATCGGCGTATTGATGATCGTCTATCTCAATCAGGCGCTCGGCCATAAGGAAGAACAGGTTCAAAAAGAAAAACGGCCGCTGACAGGCGACGACCTTCGCGATGCAATCATCGATGGCGCGCTGATGCGCGTGCGTCCGATCATGATGACCGTATCGGTTATCATAGCGGGTCTCCTGCCGATCATGATGGGTTCGGGAACGGGCTCGGAAGTGATGCGCCGGATCGCGGCGCCGATGGTCGGCGGCATGGTCAGCGCCACCGTCCTCACGTTACTCGTGATTCCGGCGATGTTCCTGATCTGGAAACGCGCCGCAATCGACCGTGCGACACGCTCGGGCAGATTAATGGCGCGCGCGCCCGAGGCGGCTGAATAATGAGATAGTCTTACATTACGATCATGCGCCTGGTAGTCGGCCGCAACCAAACCCGCGGCTACCAGCGCATATTGACGTTTTTCACGCGCGTATAGCTCAATAGCTCCTCGAAGCTTTCCTCTTTGCCCAGGCCGCTCTGCTTCCAGCCGCCATAGGGCGCGCCGAGATAGCGGCCGGACGAATTGACCCAGACATATCCTGCCTCGATTTGCTCGGCCGCCCGCATCGCCATGCTGAAATCGTTGGTCACGATAGAAGCCGTAAGGCCGTACATTACGCCATTGGCAATCTCGATCATCTCGTCGAAATCGCTCCATGTCATCACCGACATGACGGGGCCGAATATCTCCTCGCTGCCGATGCGCATCTCCGGCGTCACCCCATCGAATACGGTCGGCGCAACGAAGAACCCCTTCTTGAGGTCGTCATCGTCAGGTCTCCCCCCACCCGTGAGCAGCTTCGCGCCGTCTTCGCCGCCATAACCGATGTAGCGCATGACACGGTCATATTGCTGCTGCGATACGATCGGCCCCATCTCGGCGCCTTCAAGCCACGGGAAACCAATCGGAATCGCGGATACGATTTTCGCCAGCTCGTCAACGACCCGGTCGTGCATCGAGCTATGCACCAGCACGCGTGAAGTCGATGAGCAGGACTGTCCTTGACGGTTCATATTCATCGACTTGACGGCCGTCTCCGCCGCCTTCTTCGGATCGGCATCGGGGAAGATGACGATCGGATTCTTGCCGCCGAGTTCCAGCGTCACCTCTTTGAGACCTTCAGCCGCTTCGCGCGCAATGATGCGGCCTGTTTCCACCGAGCCGACAAAGCCGATGCGCGGCACATCCTTGTGGCGCACCATGGCCGAGCCGGTCGCACCGTCGCCGGTCACGATGTTCACCACGCCGGCGGGAAAGATCTGTTCGCACAGCTCGCCGAGCCTGAGACTCGAGAGCGGCGCCTGCTCCGGCCCCTTGATCACCACCGTATTTCCCGCGGCCAATGCACAAGCCGCCTTTTCCGCGCAGAAACGGAAGGGATGGTTGAACGGGTTGATCTTGGCAACGACGCCATAAGGCTGGCGCAGCGTCAGGTTGAGATGGCCCGGCTCGCGCGACATGGTTTCGCCCTTCATCTCGGTGACGAAGCCGGCAAAATATCTGAAAGTGTCGGACGTCCATTTCATGTCGCCGCGCATTCCCGAAATCGCATTGCCGCTGTCCACGGAGTCCATCAGTGCCAGAGGGCCGGCATTTTCATCGATCGCGTCGGCCAGGCGAATGAGATATTCCGCGCGCTTGGTAACCGGCAGGCCGGCCCAGCCCGGGAACGCCGCCCTGGCCGCGGCCACCGCGCGGTCGACATCCGCCTCGCTTGCGAGCGGCACTTCTCCCAGAATGTCGCCATTGGAAGGATTGATGCTGGTAATGGTCCGGCCCGAACTGGCGCTCACCCATTCTCCACCGATGAACAAGCCCTTCGGCGTGAAGCCGAGATCAGGAGTTTTAGCCGCCATGATTGCCCGCCCCGTCTTTATGGAACAACCGCCGCGCGCAGGACCGTGCGTTCCGAGGCCCGCTTGAAGGCATCGTTCAGATCGTCAAGTTTGAATTTGGAATCAACGATGTCCTTGAACGGAAAACGCTCGCGATTGGCGACGACGAAGTCCAGCGCCTGTATCAGATGGCGCGGATGGTAGTTGTGGATACCCCGCAAGGTGACCCACTTTTTCACGAACATGTTGGCGTCGACCGTCACATTGGCATCGGGCGTCACGATGCCGCCAAGCGTGTAGCGGCCGCCAACGCGCAGCATCTTCAATCCTGCCGTGACCACATCGGGAACGCCGCACACTTCGATCACGACATCGACGCCGTCGGGCGGAGCGAGTTTGCGCACCTCTTCGACGACGTCGTCTTCGCTGCGCCCCGAGATATCGATGACGAAGTCGGCGCCGAATTTTTTTGCCGCTTCAAGCCGATCACCGACCGAGTCCAGACCGATTACGCGGCGTGCGCCGCGGGCCTTGGCCATCGCGCAACCGTATAGACCGAGCAGGCCGAGCCCCTGGATGGCGACAATATCTCCCAATCCAATCTCCGAGGCTTCCGTCACGGACACCATGGTCGCAACGCCGCAATTGAGCGGCGTGGCTTCCTCATCGCTCAGCTCATCCGGCAGCTTCAGTATGGCGGTGCCCGGCACCACGTAACAATATTCCGCAAATCCGCCGAGGAAATGCGGATCGTCCGCCACCAGGTCATGGCCATATTTCCGCACGCCGTGCGATTTCTGCGGCATGTCGTGAACGTCGCGATAGTAGGATTGGCCGTGATGGAAATATTCCGTCCAGGTGATCCGGTCGCCGACCGAAAGCACATCGCCGCGCATATCGTGCTCGATATCCCCGCCGAGCTGATCGATCATGCCAATGATCTCGTGCCCGAGGATACCGGGACACGGGTTGGGCCGCCTGCCCTCCCAGGAATGGATATCGGACCGGCATATGGTGGACATCGAAATCCGCACCAGCACCTCGTCAGGACGCACATCCCGCAAGGGATAGTCCTTGATTACAAAAGGTGTGTTCGGCGCATCATATACGGCCGCTCGCGCGGTTCGTTTTGACACGGGCTTCTCCCCCTGATCGATCAATTGGTGCCGTTGATGGCGTAGTCGAAGATCTGATAATTCTTCAGCTGTTCCGACGTCGCCCGGGCGCGGTAGCCGGCGTTAAGCGGACGGCTGATGACAAACGGCACGTCGCGCTCGGAAATACCGCCATGGGTCCTGAGCCGCGCGCCGTTGAGGCCCGCAAGATCGTGATCGTCGCATCCCATGCCAACACAGTAATTTTCGCCGGAGATTACGACCGCGTCCGCTTCGACATCGAGCGGAAGATCAAACCGCTCCGCCGCGTCCTCGCGCGCCAGCACTTCCTCGATGCCTTCCAAGGGCCGAATGAAGTCGATCGCGTCCTGCGCATTTACGCCGTTGAAACAGTGCACCCGCACAAAACCACCCAGAGAACCATGGTGGCCGACAAAGGCATCGGTTATCGGGCAGATCACTTTGGTGTTGCCCTCCCCGAAGCGCTTATCCAGCAAGTCCTGCAGATAGATGATGTTGTAGTTGCCGTCGGCGTCGCATTTGTCCTTCATGCCGTGGTCGGCAACGAGCGCGACTATGGCGCCAAGTTCTTCCAGCCGCGCAAAGCGCTCGTCCAGCGCCTTGTAGAATGCGAGCGCCTTGGGATGGTCCGGCGCGTATTTATGCTGCACATAATCCGTCAGTGACAGATAGAGCAGACCCGGACGGTCATCCTGTTCAAGAGACTTGATGCCGGCGTCCAGCACGAACAGAGACAGCTCCTCTGAATACATGTCGGGCAGCGGCTGTCCGACGAAACCAAGCGCGTCCTCAATCCCGTTTTCCTCAATTGTGCAGCGGTCCGCGTTCTGGGTGGAAAAGCAGACATTCCCCCGGGAAACGTCCAGATCCTTGCCGAGCTGCTGGCGCAGCTTGTCCTTCGCGGTCACCACCAGGGTTTTCACCCCCGTTTTCGACAACACATCGAAGATCGTGCGCGAGCGCATCAACTCCGGGCCGGTCATCACCACCGCTTCGCCGGTATTCGGATCGAGATAGAAATTTCCCGAAATACCATGCACTTTCGGCGGGCTGCCGGTGGCGATCGACATATTGTTGGGACAGGTAAAACTCGGGATGACGCAATGGGCGATTGCCGAGAAACCATCCGTCATATAGCGCGTTATATTGGGAATAACGCCCGCCTCGCGCGCCGCCTCGAAATAATCCGGATCGCTGCCATCGATACAAATGACCGCAACCGGGTCTTTGGGCATATCGTAGGTGACGCCATTGAGTTCAGTTCCGTTCGCAGCCATCTCCGTCCCGCCTGTTCTGTTTACCGTTAGGCTCGTTTGAAGAGCAGGCTAGCATTCATCCTGTTATTTGGTAAAATTGGAAAAGACCGGCGAATCATCGATTGGATCAATGTATCAAAAGTGGCTTGAGGCGTTCCATCACGTAGCTGCGGAGGGCGGCTTTACCCGCGCGGCCGATAAACTGAATGTGGGGCAGCCGACCATCTCCTCTCATGTGAGCAATCTGGAAGCGCAGTTTGGCGTCGAGCTGTTCCACCGCAAGGGACGGGCAATCCGTTTGACCGCGGCGGGGCAGTCGCTTTTCGGTATCACGAACGATCTCTACGGCCACGAACAGGAAGCCATTGCCTACCTCAAGGCCGCCAGGAATCTCGAAGTCGGCGAGTTGAAGTTCAGTGCGGTCGGCCCCTATGACGTCATGGAACTCCTGGCGGCATTGCGCGAGCAGCGGCCTGGAATCAAATGCTCGGTTCGCCTTGGACTGATCGAAGAAGTCCTGAGCGACCTGGAGGATTTCCGTGGCGATATCGGCATTGTCGGCCGCGACTGCGCCAACGACACCTTCCATACGGTGTTCTACAACAGACATCGGGTTTTTGTGGTCGTGAACCGGAAACACAGGCTTGCCGGCCGGCGCAATATTCGGCTGAAGGAATTGCAGGGTGAAGAAATGATCATGCGCACCGCCAGTTCCACCACCCAGGAGGCATTCGATCTCGCTGCCATCAAAAGGGGCGTGGCGGTGGCGCACGCCTTCGAAATAGAAAGCCGGGAGGGGTTGAGGGAAGCGATCGTGCGCGGGTTGGGCGTCGGGGTTATCTCGGAAACGGAATTCGCGCCGCATCCCGAACTCAAGGCCCTGAGCGTGACCGATGCAGAGATGTTTACACGCGCCTATATCGTCTGCCTGAAGGCGCGGCGGAACAGGCCATTGATCAGGGAGTTCCTCAATCTCGCGGGATCGATCGTGGAGAGGCGGGATAGCTGAAATAGCGGTGGGCGCAGTTATTTGGCTTTCGCCACTCGCGCCCGCGCCCAGGCCGATACGCCCTCGGCAATCAGCACCAGGACGACAATTGAAACCAGAATTGCCGAGACCCGGTAGGTCTCGATCTGAAGAATATTCCGCTTCAGATACCAGCCCATGCCGCCCGCGCCGAAGAAGCCAACGACGGTTGCCGCGCGAAAGGCAACATCCCAAGTGTAGATGCCGATGCCGGTGAAGGCGACCCGCACCTGGGGGAATACGCCATAGACCATGACCATAAATTCGTTTGCGCCCGTTGCGCGGATGGCCTCGACCGGCCCCATCTCGATGGCTTCGATTTCTTCCGCGAACAGCTTGCCGGCAAAGCCGACACAAAACATCGTCAGCGCCAGGACGCCCGCCATCATGCCGAAGCCGAGTATGGTGACGAACAGGATCGCCCAGATGGTTTCATGGACGGAGCGCGCGCTCATGGCCACGAACCGGGCGAGCGGATACACAAACCGCTTGCTTGGCGACATGTTGTAGGCCCCGAACCAGCCAAGCGGTACCGCCATGATCATGCCGAACAGAGCGCCGAGATAGGACATCTGAATGGTGTCGACGACGGAGGCCAGATAATCCGGCTCGGTGATATAGTCGATCTCGGGCGGATAGTAGCGCTCGGTTACCAATGTGCCGACCCGGCCGAACATGTTGAAAAAGCGCTCAAGCGGGATGTTCAGATAAACGACCGAATAGCTCAGGAACACCAGCCCCAGCAGCACACCGCCCCAACGATACAGCGATTGCGGAAATCTGAAACGCTTCCACTCGCGCAGCGGCTGTTTGGACTTGGCGCCGGAGCGAGCTGGTGTGGCGGCTTTCACGGACATGGCTAGATGACCGCCTTCCGCACGAAATAGGACACCAATTCACCGAACAGGATCAGGATCAGAATGGCGATAATGACCGTGGTAACGCCGGGATGGTTGAAGGTGTTGAGCTGTCGGAAAAAGACCAGGCCGAGGCCGCCGGCGCCGACCAGTCCGAGGACCGATGAACGGCGGATATTGATTTCCCACTCGAAGATGATGACGCCGACCATAACGGGGAGAACCTGCGGCAGGATGGCGTAAACAAAAACCTGAAATTCGCTGCCGCCCACGGCACGGATTGCTTCGACCGGTTTCGGGTCGAGATCTTCGATGGCCTCCGCCGTCATCTTGGCGATGAAGCCGATCGAACGCACCGCGATCGCCAGTACACCGGCGAGAGCGCCGAGCCCGACGGCCGCCACGAAAAATAGCGCCCAGACGATTTCATGGATGGAACGGCTGAGGGTCATCATCAATCTGGCAAACGGATATGTGATCGGCATGAAGGGCGTAATGTTAAGAGCGCCAAACCAGATCGCGGGTACGCAAAGCACCACGCCGAGCAGCGTTCCAAGCGTCGCTACCATGATTGTTTCAAGGGCAGGCTCCAGAAGATGGGGAAACAGGCCCCAATCGATCCCTATGAATTCCGCGACCGATTCCAGAACGTTGGCGACCGAACCCATGCGGGCCCAGTCGGTGTCTTCAATGATCGTCGTATTGACGCTCCAGGCGACGAGCAGCAGCACCACGGCATAGATCAATGAACGGACAAGTTTGGCCTTCGAGCGCGCCGCGATGATGCGCTCGACCTGTTCGGCTGTTGCTTGCGCGGAGGCCACTAGAGGACCTCCATCGCGTAAATCTCATCCAGCTTTTTGGTGTTCATCTCCGATGTGGGGCCGTCGAACATCTTGATGCCGTCCTGCAGGCCGATAATCTTGTTGCAAAACTCCATGGCGAGCTGAACGTCATGGATGTTGCACAGCACCGGAACCTTGTATTCGGCCGCAATCTCCATAATCAGCGCCATCACTTCGCGGGAAATCTTCGGGTCGAGGCTCGATGTCGGTTCATCGAGCAGAAGAAGCTTCGGGTCCTGCATCAACGCGCGGGCAATGCCGACACGCTGGCGCTGGCCGCCCGACAGCTGGTCGGCGCGCTTGTCCACATGGTCGGACAGCCCCACCCGGTCCAGCACCGACAGCGCGCGCGTGATATCCGCTTTCGAGAACAGCCGGAACAGTCCGGTGATGTTGCCGACATAGCCAAGTCTGCCGGAAAGCACATTGTCCATGACGGACATCCGGTCCACCAGATTGAATTCCTGAAAGATCATGCCGATGCCGCGGCGGAGCCGGCGCAATTGGCGGGAATTGAGAGACAGGACCTCGGTGCCGTACAACAGTATCGAGCCCGATTTCGGCTCGACCAGCCGGTTGATGCAGCGGATCAGCGTAGATTTTCCGGCGCCGCTGGGTCCGATTATCGCAAAGAAATCATCCTCTTCGACGTCGAAGCTGACACCTTTGAGAATCTCCGGACCGGACGCCGAATAGCGCACCTTGAGGTCCTTTACCGAAAGAATAGACATGCGCCCCCAATGCTCCAATCCAACTCGGGAAATTTCGGAAGCGACGGGCCACGCGCCCGCCTCTTCCGAGCAGCAACGATGCCGGTTTTCATACCGGCACGACGATCCAGTGCTATTTCTTCTTCTTCCGGGCGTCCTTCGCCTTTTTCAACGCGCGGATCACATCATAGTCCTTCGGTGCCATGGCAACGAACCTGTTGGATTTGACGTTATCGAGAAATGCCTTTTCGCCGGGATTGGCGGAAGACAGCCCAAGAAAGGTTGCCCTGATCTTCGCCTTCAAATCGTCGCACAGCGTGTTGCGATAGACGAAGGGATCCTGCGGGATGGCGGGCGACTTCCAGAGAATATTGACGTCTTCCAGCTTCGCTTCACCCTTGTTCACCACATTATCGAAGCGATGCGTGGCGACGAAGGCAGCGTCGACCTTGCCCTTGATGACGGCCACGGAGGAAAGCTCATGGCTGCCTGTGTAGACGACCTTACCGAAATATTTGTCGAGATCGCCGCCGACTTTCGGAGCGAAGACAACGCGCGGGAACAGGTTTCCTGAGGTGCTGCCCGGATCGA